>CAJWBY010000164.1 GCA_913020705.1 uncultured Colwellia sp. | reverse complement strand
AATTATCAATGCCCTAATTGCGGAGGTAACTTTGTGAGCCGGCCAATAAGACCTATTGCAGCGTTAAAAAATAACCCCGCATCAACTAAACGCGTGTTAAAAGAACAGTGTTGTGTGACAAGCAGATAACAAGAATTAAAATATTTGAGATAGTAATATTGTGCTGGCGTTACTAAAAGGTAAGAGTTGCTGTTTTTATTGGGCTTAAAGAATTTTTTGACTAGATTGGAACAAGAAATTGGTGGCCCCTCCCTGACTTGAACAGGGGACCTGTCGATTATGAGTCGTAATGAGTATCATGTTGTTAAGATTGCATAAAATTACACATGATTAAATCTAATCTTTAAAACAATGCCTTATCTCACTTTCGTTATTTTGTATTGCTTCATCATATTTCATTCAGTTACACTCTTACTTGACTAATAACTTGACTAATAACTTGACTAATAACTTGACTAAATTTTTATTTAGTCAAGTAACGAGATTATAGCATGCTTACAGTACCCCAAATAAAAGGCTTTAAACCAAAAGGTACACCCTATTATAAGTGGGATGTTAACGGTGAGAGGGGGACAGGAAAACTAGCCGTGCAAATAACGCCTAAAGGCTCTAAGCAATTTGTATTTAGATATTTTAAGGACGGTAAAGCTAAGTTTATTCAGCTTGGGAAATATCCTGAATATTCTCTAGTTGATGCCAGAAAGCAGGCTAAACAATATGGGGCACTCTTAAAACAAGATTTAGATCCCAAAGAAGAGATTGCACAAGAGAAACAAGACAAAGCAGAGGCTAAAAAAGTTGAAGCTCAAAAGGGAAGTATCAAGCAATTATTTGTTAGTTATACAGCACAAATGGAAAGAGACGGAAAGCGAACATTTAAAGCTGTTTTATCTTCATTAGAAAAAGAAGTTTACCCGTATATTTCTCAAGAGACTAAAGCCAAAGATATAACGGCACATGATGTCATTATAGTTTTATCTAATATGATTAAACGTGATGCTATCACTCAAAGTAATAGAGTTAGAAGTTATTTGATGGCAGCTTTTAATCATGGTCTTAAGCATGACAATGATCCTGCTAATTATATTCAGGATGCAAAATTTGGTTTAACCTTTAACCCCGTTGCAGGTATACCAAAACAAAAATCGGCTGAAAAAGTAGGTGATCACTTTCTTTCTAATAATGAAGTGCAGCAGTTATTAAATGACTTAAAGCATGAATTTACTCGATTCAGAATGGGCGAAAATATAAGGAATTTAATTCAACTTTGTTTTTATACTGGTGGTCAGCGTCCTTATGAATTAGCTGCTACTCAATGGGAATGTATTGATTGGGATAATAAAACCTTACTAATTAAGCCAGAAGTATCTAAAAATAAAAGGTCTCATCTCATACCGTTAACAGATTCAGCAATAACTATTCTTAAATTACAGCAAGAAATCACGCACGAAAGAAATGAAAGCTCGTTTATATTTCCGCATCGTTTTGACCTTGAACAACACATAAGATTAGATTCATTATCTCAAAGCATTACCCGATATCGTGATGCTACCGAAATTAGGTCTTTTATTCCAAGAGACATAAGACGAACCTGTAAAACCTTAATGGGTGAACTTGGCATAAGTAAATCAATTAGAGATAGATTACAAAACCACGCCTTACAGGATGTTAGCTCAAAGCATTATGATCGTTATGAATATATGCCAGAGAAACGGATAGCTTTAGAATCCTGGGAGCGACAACTTAACAACGCAGCGGTTAGTAATGTTATAGCTTTAGGTGCTAAGTAATGAAAAACATTGAACAACTGAGTGATGAAAAAAAAACAGCTCTCATGAATAAATACTGTAATGAAAGAGATTGGAAGAAGAATAATTTTATTGTAGAAAAGTACTTTAGCTGGTGGTTGAAAACTCAAGATCCTGATTATATGGATTACGTCGTTATTGAATGTAATAGAATAAACATTCCACTTAAAGGTGCTTTACTCGAACAACTCGCTATAGCATCTTCAAATAGATTATTAAGAATTTATAATTACAGAAACAATATACCTAAAAACGACCGACATTTTGCATTCCATGAAGCATATAAATCAATTTTTGAGTTGTGTCAGTTTTGTGGACAGACAAGAGAGGTTGCAACGCTTTTGGTAGCGTCTATGATGGCTAAGAATTTTCCAAATTACAAGGTAAAGGCTTCTACATTAGATAAGAGCTATCTGAATTGGACAAAGACAAAAGAAGGCAGTGAGTTAATAGAAGAGTTAAACATCAGATATCCTGGTGCTTGGTCGGAAGGAGCCCAAAAGATGTTTTTATTGAGCTTTCCTGAACCCGATACAGATTTACAAGGTAGTAGAAGAGGTCCTTCCCCGTATGTGTGACGGGAACTTTTTTTGACAGAAATCATCCCTTATTTAGATGTAATCAAATCGAGTATTATCTAATCTCTTTAAACAACAAGAGATCAAAAGATGAACCCTACTACAATAATTTCACTTCAGGAATTAGCAAATCTAGTTAATAAATCAAAAGTAACCGTATGGCGATGGTGGGCTAAAGATAAAATTTTACCCGAGCCAATTATCATAAATGGTCGCTGTCTTGGCTGGAAAAGTACAGTCATTGAAAAGTGGTTGGATAAAAATTCAAAGGAGGACTTGTAATGAGCATTATTACTTCCTCTGAAAAAACAGCCCGAATAGAAGGAGTAAAAATAAAAACTTATTCGGAGCTAGTCAGAAATAAATACAGCATAAGAAAACCCCGATTCGATAGTTTGGTCGCTCGCGAATCAGGGTTAGGAGTCAAAAATATGAATATTAAAGACATACCTAGTATAACGAATGGACGGTGGGAATCTACCTTAAATTTACATAGCCTTATTGAATTCGATATTTTGGGAGTTCAAGATGAACAGTATTAATACATCACCCCAAAAAATCAGTACTACATATACGCCTTTCGCGTTCACTGTCTTTACATCTACTAAGTATTTAAACAAACAGTTTAATCTTGTTGATGGTGCTATTGATAAAACATCAAATGCCGTAATGACCGAAGGCAATTCGCGAACTCTTACAGTAAACGATGGTTTTACTGGCCTAAATACTTTATTCAACAATCTAAACCCCAACGAAGCTATTGCAACGGGTGTGTTTGATGTTACGAATGCAAAGATTGTTACTAGTACAGAATACTTAACCCTTGCAGAAGAGAATCGAAACGATTACCGTGCGCGAACTAAAAAACACATGATACAGCCCGTAACTGGCCTAGTGTTGTTTGATTATGATTACAACGATAATTGCCCTTTTCCAGCCTTTACTAATACAGAAGAACTCATCGGTAACTTAGCAAAACTAGCCCCTAGTTTTAATGATGCGGCATGTTTGATACGTCCAAGTTCTTCAAATGGTATTAAAATCACTGGCACTGACATTGCTCAGAAATCGACAAGCCAACATTGTTTCTTTTTATACGATGGTGACTTGGAAGTATTCCAAGAGACTTTAGAGCTACTAAGCTGGTTAAATGGCTATGGTTGGTGGGATATAAGCAAAGCAGGTAGTTTATTACCTCGCGCTATTGTTGATCTGGCTGTCTTTAGTCCTGAACGCTTGATCTTTGAAGCTCCACCGACATTAGGAGAAGGTGTTGAAAGGGTAATAACAGAACCCTTTATTCGTGATAGTAGCGAATTATTAACCTTACCGGATATTACATCAGAGCAACGTTCACAGGCTTTAAAGCTTAAAAGCCAAGGGAAAACGGCAAGACAAGCCGAGGCTGATATTGTGAGAAATGAGTACATTGAAAATAAAGTAAATGTTCTCTCTAGTAAGCAAGAAATCACATACGAGAAAGCTGTTAGGGTAATCAAAAAAAGTGTAAATGGAAAATTAGAGTTAGATTTTCCTTTGACCTTACCAAGTGGCAATGAAGGCTTTGTTGCTGATCTGATTGAAGATTGGGAACTCTACGATAATAAATCAATGCCTGACCCACATGAGGGTGTCGAATATGGGCGAACTACCGCAAAGTTTTATTATAACGATGGAAAGCCTATTATCCACTCTCAAGCACATGGTGGCTGTACTTATAGCATACGTGTTATTGATGAAAATGAAGAATTTAAAACCAATGAACGGCTAGATGGATTACTTAAGGATATAAAGGGCTTGATGTATCGTTCGTTGGGTGTTTCATTTAAAGAGCTACCTTCTATTTTAGAAGATATTGATTACAAGCCTTATGCTATCGCTAGAACCATTGAGATGTCTTTCTGGCATTCAGGTAGCAGTAAAATGTATACGCTTAATAAGTGGGGCGAACTAATTAGTTTTAGTAAAATAGATTGTAAATACTATTTATTAAAAGCAGTTCCGCCCATTTTTTCGTACGAAGAAGTTTATGAAATATTTGTGGCACATTTAACAAATACCACAAAGAAAAAAGAGGCAGGTATTGCTGAAGAGGCAGCTAAGTTAACTAATTCTTTATTGAGTGGGATAAAAGGCTTAATAGAAAGACATATCATTTATAACAGCCAACGCAACAACATAGGCATGAAAGTCGATATGTTTGCTGATAAAAACTCTTTGGTGTTAAAAGAAGATATTGCTGAAATAACCTACACACACATGCCTTTTCAAACAGGTACTTTTAACACTAAAATAGTAGAGGATTATAAAGAGCATTTCCCTGAGTTGGACGATATTTTAAATATGTTGGTTGCTGCGCGTTTTGCTCAAGATAGAAAGCTAGCTTATCTTTGGTTAAATGCTGTATCTGATTGGGGTAAGGGTTTCTTCTTTGGTGGCGTTCTTAAAGACTTAGGTTTAATTGTTGAAATGAGTACAAAAGAAGTCGAAGCAATCTTTGAAGCTAAACCTGTTGGAAAATCAATGAAAGAGTTTAAACGGTGTTTTGCTATATTCTTTGATGAATTTAAGACCGTGAAAGGAGAAATTAAGCAACTCCAGAACTCAATTACATTAAATGTTAAGTACGAACCATCTATAACCGTTGATATTTTTACTAAGCTATTTGCGAGTGCTGAATCAGTTGATAGCTTAATGACTGAGTATGGTATTGAAGATCAATTTGCCAATAGGTTTAGTTTAATACTTGGTAAAAATAGGCTACCTGAACGTCCACTCTATAAGTCAAACAGGGTTGAATATTATAATAATATTAAAAACTATGCTGCTAACTTTCTAAATGATGAAGTGTTTAAAATGGTTGAAATGGGGGGGGATGAGGCAACTATACAGGCCGGAAATAATCTAAAAGCATTCCATACTGAGTATGCTATTGATAAGCATAGTGAAAGATTTAGCAATTCTTTGCCTGATCTTGCTGATGAAATAAGGGCTTGGATAAATGACTGTAAAAACAATGTTTTTGAACTGCCTAAAGGGTCTAATGATATTCAAATCATCAATGAATGCTTATTGCATAATAATGAAAGTTATTACCTTAGATCACCTAGTCGCGTTGTTGGTTTTTATATCGATAACAAGATGGATCACTCATCTAAAGGAGCAATTGCTCGTAAAAGGAAAGAAATTGTTAGGTTGCTCAGTGCTGATGGTCTTGATACAAAGGGTCGCTTCATTAATAATGTTAACGTTAAATGTATCACTATTAATTTAAACACCACGCCTGATTAATTGATCACAGTGATGTCGCTGATTTTTTAAAATATATCGTAATACCAAAACCGCTTAGTTGCGGTTTTTTTATGTGTTTTTGATGATGAGTTATGGTTATTACTTTTTAAAAGGTAATATTACCTTTATTATTTTAGAAAAAGTTATGCTCAATCGCTTTGTATATGTGGCCTACAGGGTTTATTACTTTTATAACCTCTTATTTTCTATTAAATGAATTATTAAATAAACAGTATATAAGAAGAAAGAGACATGATGTACATGCACACACTCAAAAACACCAAAATTAGAGGTAATAAGGTAATAATTTGATGTTTTTAAGTGATAACCTTTAAAATACAACCACTTAGTTATTACCTTTTTGCGTTTACAAAAAGTAATAAACAATTAGCTTAAGGTAATAAAAGTTATGCATCACCTATTCTACTTTACATAGATTATCGGTAATACAAACCACACCTCACTAGCGTCAGCAAAGATACGATACCAGACGTTCCAAACTTTCAATCTAAGAATTTCTCAACGCACCAGAACAAAATAAAGAGTATTTGACGTAACATGATGATTTACGTTATCAGTATAGACTTTGCTTAATAATGATATTTGTTTTATAACTACGTTAAGAACATTAATAAATTGCCCCAATTGATGATTAATAAATCCATAAAAACCAACTCGATTCGTCTTAGAATAATCTTTTTAATTATCTTGGTTTTTACTATTGTATTAGTGTTTTTTTCATATTTTTTAAAAGATTTTATTACTGGAGTTGAGCAAGATTTAGGTAAAAAAATGGTGCTTCAACATGCTATTGTCAACAAAGAAAAAGTCATCAGTCATTTTACACAAAACTTAAATTTAGTTAAACGTTCCTTGCTCAATAACTCGTATCAAGACTGGATGAAAAATAACGATAATGAAAAATTTAAAACAAAAGCGATTCAGTCTGCTGAAAAAGATTGTCAAGTAATAGAATGCTATGGCTGGTTTATCCTTTCAATTACACCTCTTACTAGTATTGATTGGAATAAAGATAGCAATACCATAAAAACGGTTCCGCTGAAATTAGAAGAAAATTCTTGGCTACCAAAAAAGCTAGAAGAAAATAAAGAGTTTTATGTGGATGCAGATATTAATACTATTGATGGAAACACCTATGTTTTTTTTGATTATATAGTAAGAGAAAATGATCAAATCATTGGAACGGTTGGAAGCTACGCACTAATCTCAACTATTGCTAATAAATTACTCAGTACCTCTAACCAATATATTTTAGATGTACTTATTGATAATCATGGTGTATTTCGTACTAGTTTGAATGAAGATACCAGTCGTAATCATCCCACTCTTTCAAAGTTTTTGTCCAACAAAGAATGGCATCAAGTAATCGGGGGTGATCTAGATAAAAGCAACTTAATAAAACTAGAAAATAATACTAACAGTGGTTTGGTAAAAACGATTGATATCAGAATTAATGAAGTTAATTATATAGCCGCTATTGTGTATATCGAGGAAATGGAATGGTATACAATGAGTTTGTTTTCAAAGAAAGAAATGGAAGGAAGTATTGTTATTCTGCCTCTATTTTTAGTTGGTGCCCTGGTTCTTTTTAGCGTTATTGCACTCACACTTTATTTTTTGAACAAGCTGGTTTTTAAACGACTTATCGTTATGAGCGAATCAGTTAATAACATTGCATTAGGTAATTATAAAGACTTAATTAAAGATTGTCGTTCGGATGAATTAGGTACTTTAGCTCAAGGTATAAACACCATGAGCCAAGAAATTTCAAAATATTTATCAAAAATAAAGTCTCACAATAATGCGCTAAATGATGCTATTGATAAAGCAAATGCAGCAAATAATGCAAAATCTATTTTTCTATCCAATATGAGCCATGAAATTAGGACACCAATGAATGGTGTGATAGGAATGACAAACCTCTTACTTGATACGTCGTTAAATAAAGAACAGTACAATTTTGCCAAAACGGTAAAGTATAGTGCCGAATCACTGTTGACTATCATTAATGATATTCTTGACTTTTCCAAAGTTGAAGCTGGTCTGTTAGAGCTTGAACCCCTTGAATTTGATTTAGAATTGTTGTTGCATGACGTTGGCAGCAGTATTGCTTTTCAAGCTCATAATAAGGGGCTAGAACTTATTTGTCCCGCTAACATTATGCTAAGTCAGTCGTTCATTGCTGATCCTGGGCGCATTCGACAAATACTCAATAACTTGGTTGGTAATGCTATTAAATTTACCGATGAAGGAGAGGTATCTGTCTATTGCAAAGTGCAAGAGCAGACTGAGCAGCGTACAAAATTCCTTTTTGAAATTACGGATACTGGTATTGGCCTTAGTAATGAACAACAAAGCAATCTTTTTGAGCGTTTCAGTCAAGCAGACGATTCTACTACGCGTAAATACGGAGGCACAGGGCTAGGGCTATCTATAAGTAAGCAGTTAGTCGAAATGATGGACGGTGAGGTAGGTATCAAAAGTGTTGAAGGTAAAGGTTCAACGTTTTGGTTTACACTAAATCTTGCTAATACCAACACTGTGAGGCCAAAGAAAGGTTTTGACAACTTACGGGAGCAAAAAATACTTATTGTTGATGATAATTTAACAAACAGGGTTTTGTTAGGACAACTGCTGACTACATGGCAAGTTGAACATACCTTGGTAGATAGCGGTAAGAGGGCGTTAGAAAAATTAACTGAAGAAAGTTCAAAAGGGACACCTTACCATATCGCTATTCTAGATATGCAAATGCCTCAAATGGATGGTTTTCAGCTCGGTACTAAAATCAAAAATGATAATCACCTTTTTAAAAATACTCGTTTAGTGATGCTAACATCACAAGGGCAACGAGGAGATGCTGATAAATTAAAGGCCGCTGGCTTTAATGGATATCTTAATAAACCTATCGACCAAACTATTCTCTACAATACTTTAATGACAGTAGCAGGAGTTAACTCACCAGAACAGCCGTTGGTCACGGTCTATAGTTCTCGTGAACTTCCCCAATTTACCGCAAGAGTTCTGGTAGTAGAGGACAATGCAGTTAATCAGAAAGTAGCCCAAGGTTTGTTGAAAAAATTTGGTGTGCAAGTTGATTTAGCTGCCAATGGAGAAGAAGCGATAAATTCTTTAGAGAATCTACCTTTTGATTTAGTTTTTATGGATTGTCAAATGCCAATAATGGATGGTTATGAAGCGACTCAAAAAATTCGACATTCAGAATCGAAGGTACGTAATCGAGAGATACCAATAATCGCCATGACAGCTAACTCAATGGAAGGCGATAGAGAGAAGTGCCTAGCGGTAGGAATGAATGATTTTATCTCTAAGCCAGTAAACCCTAATAAGGTGCAAGAAGCATTAAAACGCTGGTTGTCGTAAAGTATGGAAACTAATAATTATTAGCCAAAAAGGTTGTATCTGCTAATAAATTGGGCAGTTTGTAACTAAAAGCTACTTTAACGTCAATGTTCCTAATGTCCACTTTATTTTGAATCTACTGGTGTAATAGAAGTAAGTGATAATGTCGGGCTGGGTATCGAATCGAACGTTTGGTGGGATGATGTTGATTCAGAAATATAGACCGTTTTGGGGTTAAAAAGTGTTTCAACTGACTTGACACTGACAGCAAAGAGCTTAAAGCAGCCCCACAAATGTGCAGAAAATCTTGCCTAATATTGACCTAAATATGCTCCTGAATTTGCAAAGGCTTAATGTCAGCTTCACGCCCTGAGGCATTCAACAAGTATTTTATGCAGCCAATAAAGGAGAGTTTCTTTCCTTTAATGCTTTTA
>CAJWBY010000163.1 GCA_913020705.1 uncultured Colwellia sp. | reverse complement strand
CTGACTTCAATGTTACGTAATGTGGGTGCTCTAAATCGACCATCATCCCTTGTTAAGGTTGATATTTCAGACAAACCGGTATCGTGTTTTGGGTAACCTGATTTATTACTATTGGTATCAAGGTTAACATTATACAACCCAGTATTGTGGAATGGCCTGCGGTCAATAAGTTGTTTTTCATGACTTGTCGACTGGGTAAAATTAAAACCGCCGTGGCAATGATGACACTCGAGCCTTTCTGAGAAAAATAAATTCATACCGCGTAAAGCAGATGCTGAAATAGCGTCGTCATCGGCCAAATACGCGTAGGTATCAAAGGGAGAATTTAAAGAAATTAAACTGCGTACATAACTTGCTAGTGCTTTTACAATCAAATCAAAGTTTGCAGATTGGTCAGGGAATGCCGCTGAAAATAGCATTTCATAATCTGCCGTTTCAAATCTTGCTAGCACCTCTTCTTCATGACCCGTTATGCCTAACTCAACCGGTGACTCTCCAAACATGGGTAAAAGAATTTGTTGCTCAATAGACGTTAAACCGTCATGTGCCCAAGTCAACGTTTTGTTATACGCTATGTTAACTAAAGCGGGAGAGTTACGTCTATGTGCTTGTTTAGTGCTACCAAATGAATTGGGAATATTCTCACCAAAAGCAAATTCTTGATGATGGCAACTGGCACACGCTTGTTGTTGATTTGCAGATAAGTTTTTATCAAAAAAAATCGCTTTACCTAAGTTAACTTTTGCTTGGGTCATTGGATTATCTTTCGGCACTTGTGGTTTAGGAAAACCGTCTAAAATTGGCCATTGGTAATCACTTACTTGCTCTTTTTTATCGCTACAAGACTGCAATATCAGGAAAAAACTTGCAGCGAGAAAAGCTTTTATTGATAATTTAGCTAAATTCAAAAGTCGTCTACCCATCTTATTGTGCTGTAAATAACAATGATTTTTTCTTATTATCATCAGTCATGTCTAAGTTTTTAAATAGTGTTTTACAACTATCTTCATCAACGGCTGATTGGCAACTATTGTCACGTGTTAATGCAATACCACGTAACAACACCGCTAGATCAAACTTGATTACAGAAGATTTTTCGGTAAAAGGTAGAGAAACTATCACACGATTAGGATGCAAACATTCACTTTTTGGGGCACGAACGGGGCTTAAGGCTTTACAACCTGTAGATCCTAAATGAAATAGCCAATCATCATATTGTGAAGCTAACTCTATACGCATAAATTTATGACCCCCTCGCCAGCCCCAAAACATTGACGAGTCATTTATTGGGCTAGGCTGTGTTAAGGGGTTAAGGTGGTTCAATTCAAAAGGCACGCCTATGCTAAAACGAATATCGGTTATATCGGCTGAAAAATCTAGAGGAACCAACTCAATGTGCCAATTGGGCTCTTCCTTATTTTCATTACACGTTTCGCCTAATAAAGCGACATTACTCGCTTGATTGGAATTAGTTGTCATTCCCCATGGCTGCCAACCATTTTTTCGAGTGTTCACTTCTACACCGTGTATATAGAATTGTAGCTGTTGATATTGCCACTTTATCAGCTCGTCACTGCTTATTGTTTTTTCATTACTGCTATGGAAATTGCTTTCGCAACTCAATGGCATGTTTTTATACATAGGTTGAAAAGAAACTTTTGTAGGGAGCGTTCTTTCAAAACATCCGGACAGTAGAGTTATACTCAGCAACAAAGTAATAATGCCTAACAGAGTTTTTTTTAATATATAACGAGTCATTTTAATAAGGCTTAATCAGTAAATGCAAAGTAATATTTACATCGAGTTAAATAGTTGTTAACTGCTTGGTTTTAAATTGTACGTTAACTTGCTATGGTAAAGCCATCAAAAATTGAACAGCTAAATGAAGAAACGAGCATATTATGGCTAAATTATCATTACCTATTGGCATTGCCATTATTTCAATAGCATCTTTCATATTACCTTCAAATGTATTTGCCCATTCAGAACATGATAAATCTAGGTTTGTCGCGACTAATGGCGTAGACAAAGCGCGTTGTGATAATGTACTTAGACCTTGTAAAACCATAGCTTATGCTGTTAGCCAAGCCAACAAAGGTGATAAAGTCCTTGTATCGTCGGGTGAATTCACCATCACTTCTAGTGAAGAATTGTTCTTCTTAAAAAGTGCTTTAGTACCTGTTTTAGGTGGATATAATCGTTTCGATCATTTTCAATCACAAAGCCCTCAGTCAAACGTAACCACTTTATATAATATCCCATCAGATATGGTTACTGAATTAAGAAAAAATGGGTTTAGAGTTATTGCCGATGGTAAATCTTTTACTGAAGATAAAGATTTAGCACTAAAACTCCAAGGCTATCATCAATTAAGCCAAAGCCAATCGAATGAAGCATGTGTAAGTGGTAAAGCTGATGTATTCAATTGTAATAATATAGATTTACTGGCTCATTTTCCTTTATCTGAAATGTCTACCTCTCCGAGTTCTGGCAGCGATATTTGGGGACATGTAGATTTAAACACCAACAATGAATTTGCCATCATGACTGTAAAAAATGGTGTCGTTGTATTTGACGTTACTAGGCCTACAACTCCTGTAGAAGTAGGCACCATCTCAGGTGTGAGTTCTTCGTGGCGAGACGTTAAGGTTTATCAATATTTTGATGAGAACATAAATTTATGGCAAGCATACGCCTATGCCACTACTGAAGGAAATAATGGGGGCGTTACGATTATTGATCTGAATAATCTACCAAACGCCATTAGCCTGGTAGAAAAAAATAACATAGTAAGTACAGCCCATAACATTTACATTACCAATGTAGATCATACACTCAATATCACACTCCCTAATCAAACAGCTTCCTTACAGCTTATTGGCGCTAATAGCCGAAGTGGTGCTTTTCAAAATTATTCATTAGCAACACCTAAAACATTAGTAACCCCTACAGGAACCAATTTTGGTAGCGGTTATACACATGATGGTGCATCGCTAATAATAGAAGACCAACGTTCAGTTGATGACTGTGGCTTAACATCTGGAACTTGTACGCTTTTCATTGATTTTAATGAAAAAGAAATGAAGCTTTGGAATATAACAGACCCAAATAGTACTACTCAGCTAGGCACAGCTAGATATAGTGATGTTATTGAAAACAATCAATATGTGCATTCTGGATGGGGTACAGAAGACAAACAGTTTATTTTATTACATGACGAGTTTGACGAACAGCGAGGTGGCTTAAATACTACCGTTAGAATATTTTCAATCTCAGATCTTAATAGCCCTACACAGGTTGGTCAATGGACGGGGCTAACACGAGCGATCGATCATAATGGTTTTGTTCGTGGCAATAGATATTACATGTCGAACTATGAACGTGGCTTAACTATTCTGGATATAACAGATCCAGCAACTCCTACTGAAGCGGGTTATTTTGATACTTATACTCCTAGTGATAATGCTAGCTTTAATGGTGCTTGGGGTGTTTACCCATTTCTACCTTCTGGAAATATTTTAGTCAGTGATATTAACAGTGGATTATATGTATTAAAAGACAACACCAATACCTCAACTAAAGGTATGTTTAGCTTTGAGAGTAATAGTACACAAACAGCTCAAGGAACAACGTTTAACTTAACCGTCCAACGTAATGCTTCAGACACTGCAGAAAGCACTTCTGTTAGCTATCAAGTCATTCAAGGTAGTGCAAAAGAAGGGGCTGACTTTGAAGTAGAAAATAATACACTGACTTGGGCAGCAAACGACAATGCTGATAAATCAATTAGCATTGTCATCGCAGATGATCTAGAAAATACAGAGTTAGCTGAATCCTTTTTTATACGTTTATATAACCCAACTAATGGCGCGACATTGGGCTCAAATAATTACAACACGATTAATATTGATGGACAAATAAATACAGGAACAGGCAGTTTTGAATTTTCTGAGCAAACTATCCCGGAAAACATAGGTGAATACACAGTAAACGTAAATCGTCTCGGTAGCACAGTAGGCGCTATTGCGTTTCAATATGATGTGACTTCAGGACAAGCCATTATTGGCAGCGATATGCTTGATGCATCTGGTCAAGTATCTTGGGCAGACGGCGAAAGTGACACTAAAGAAATTATACTAACGATACTTAATGATATTGATGAAGAAGAAAATGAGAATTTCACCTTAGCCTTATCAAGCATCGATGGCAGTAATATTGGCAGCAATGCTGAAATAACTTTTACTATTGCAGATGATGATCGAAATACCCCTCCGGTTGTAACACTTAGTGAAAATTTCGAAATAAATACTGGTCAGAGACAAAACTTAACAGCACAAGCAAGTGATGATGAAAACGACGCTATGACTTATCTATGGGAGCAAACTGACGGCCCTGATGTAACATTGACTAATGCCGATACATTGTCAGTAAGCTTTACCGCACCGAGTAATGCTGACTCTTTAATATTCAAATTCACAGCCACAGACTTTAGGGGCGCATCAACCGAGGAAAGTATTACTATTTCAGTGGTTGCACCTCCAGTGAATACCGCTCCTGTTGTGATACTCCCAGGTGATTTCGAATTGAATAGCGGTCAGACGCAAAACCTAGAAGCACACACCAGTGATGCAGAAAGTGATACAATGACTTACTTGTGGGAGCAAACTGAAGGTTCAACAGTAACATTGACTAATGCCGATACATTGACAGCAAGTTTTACAGCGCCTAATAGTCCAGACTCGTTAACATTCAAGTTTACTGCTACGGATTCCCAAGGGGCATCAACCGAAGGAAGTGTGACCGTTTCAGTAATAGCATCAGCTGTAACACCAACACCAGCAAATTCTTCTGGTGGCTCCATATTTTGGTTAACATTCCTATCATTATCTTTATTGGCTAGAAAAAAAATAATTAATGGTTAAAGAATATTTAGGCAATACAGATAATAAATCATACGTATTGCCTAACAATTGAGCTAACGCTATTTATTTTTGCACTTTTTAAAAATAGGCTAGTGACAATAAAATAAAAAATGCTTATACTTCACGCCGCTTTAAGTTGAAGTCTCAATTTACAGTAAATATATATGGCCCCTTAGCTCAGTTGGTTAGAGCATTCGACTCATAATCGACAGGTCCCCTGTTCAAGTCAGGGAGGGGCCACCATTTTAAAAGATTTTCCTCATAAGTAATCACTAACATAAAAATATTCATCGATATTTAGTCAAGTAATTAGTCAAGTAATGACTAGGTACCCTTGTTGTTTCGCATTAGAAAATATAGTGTGACTGAATTATAAGTTAGATGTATGTTTGCCAATATCGTTGATGTTATCCAAACTTATTTCAAGGAATAGATTCAACTGCTCAATCTCCTTTGGTGTTTTCTCAAGTGATCGCATTCTCGTTGTAAAATCGTGTCTAATACCTATTGCCAAATCTTACTAATTCTTATCATATGGCCTCGCTTATTAATAAAACATTCAGAAACAATGACAATATCACCCTGCTGCCTTTCGATAACCTGAATTAATATTTTTAAAGGTTCATCTACCTGCCGCTTTGACTCGAGCAGCTCGAGTCTTAGGTTTATATTAGCTTTCATACATGTCGCTTACATGCTCGATACCTTATAGCTGTTCAGTGTATACGCTCCCGAAGGGAATGGTGCTGAATAGTGTTTAGTGTAAATTCACTGTGATATGGATGCGTAAAGGGTAGTGTTAAAAAGCCTAATGCTAATGCAAAAAAATTAGAATGTTATACTTACTACTTTGTATATCAGCTGTTAACGGTCTTCATAACTACGGTACTAATGGGGTATGGATACCAGTCGCTTACCTTAGTAACCGTAGATATATCTTACAGCATGAGTGGCTACCTACTAGAACGGAGTGAAACAGCCAACTGTTATTTGCCCTAGTTTAATTTCTTGTTAAGTCTCTTTACTCTTAAGTAAATAAGAAAACAGACCTTCTATACTTCCTGCCTGCAATAGTATTTTTGGAAATACTTGCATAAAAACCCCAGAAGATTCATAAAAATCAGTAACAATATTAAATACCACTTTTGTATTTAAATACTGGATTGCATTTAGCTGTAGTAAAGCATCTGAATTACGATGAGCTATAATATTATTTCTTTCAAAGCGGAGTTGTTTAGCCGCATTTTCTCTTGATTTTCGCAACAACTTTAACGAGTTAAATAATTCTTTCTGTAGCTTTTCTTCTACGGAAGACTGAATAAGTAGTTCCTTCAAATTTTTACTATTCGCCTTACTCATATCCCATTCATAGATAGTAAGTAAAATAATCCTTAATGAAAGTAACCTTTTCCATTCGTCATGGTGTGTAAGAGCATCAATTTTAACAGTTTGGATGTCTTTTTCAGCAATGAGAAAGAACAAGCCTAAATCCATTAAGATTTGTACGCACTCATTTTCACTATTTCGTGCTCTGACTATTTCTTTTTTAAGCGTCTTCAAAGTATCAGTTAAAACACGATTTTTCTTCCTTTCCTTGATAGACAGCGACACTCTAGAATAAAAACGAGTAACACTCATAAAGTACTTGCTGTACTTTATTTGAAAATATCTTGTTCTGACCGAAAGAGGTGCTTCTGCGATACTTTCATATTTACGCATTGAGAAAATTCCTTTGAGACCTAACGCCCACTTAAGGGTCGAACTAGAGTTGGCTAAAATAGATGAACGGAGTGAAAATAGCCAACTACAATTTGTCCCGCTTGAACAGCTTGTTATGTACCCGGCGCAAGTTTCTCAGCAGCTTTATCTGCCACCTCACGCGGTGTATATATTTCAAAACCGATAACTAATACGGCTAAAAGAAAACAAGTAATGATTGTTGTCGCCCCTGTATTCTCAAACTTTAAATGAGCAGCCATTACAGCAAAACCAGCACTTATTATGCCTAGGAGAAGTAATAGTGTTGAAATTTTAGGTGGAATATCGAAATAAACATTACACCCAACAGTCGCCAAAGCTAACAACGCGGCAATAAAGAAACCAATTAACTGTAAATCTAATTTTTTAATTTCTATAGGTGTTGGCTTACCCGAAGATACCTTTACGTTGAGAAGAGAGCCATCAAACCCATGGTTTTCTGTAAAACCTTCAATTATTCGAATAGAATCTGCGAGCTTATGAATACCTTCTATATCTGTCCCTTGAAGAGGCATGATTATTTTGCCCCTTGTGAAGATGTTACGACTCGAGTAACGTCTTTTTCAATTGCTGTCCCTGACCATTCTTCATTAGTATCATCTCCTTTGATTACAACTACTCTATTGTTTTCTAGGTAGAGGTTAGTGCCACCAAATTTGATGTTTTCTGGTGTCCCACTTATCATATTTTGTGGGATACTCAATAAAGCATGCCCCACCGTTTTTTGAACGGGTGCGAACTTAACAGTCTCTTCGTTGTTTAGCCCTAAGAAAAATTCAAAAATTGCACCTTCACTTTCAACGGGGTGAATGACTGTTTTTATGCTTATGTCTTGGGACAAATAAGTAGCAATTTTACGGGTAAAGAGTTCAACGTATTTTTTTAGTTTTGATTCTTTTATCATTTTAAACTCAAGTTTATAGCCAAATACAGGCTGAATTTTTTAGGGTACATAACACCCCATTAAGAGGCTTTTAATTGTTGGTTAAAATGTGAAGCGAAGCGGAACCTAACCAACTGTTAAAAGTCCTGCTTGAATGGCTTATGCGCTTATTTTACACTCTTATGCCAAATAGTTAGTTTACCGAAAGCCACATAATTAACTGCAAGAATAAAAATGAAAACCAATACCAGAGGGAGCAAATTTACCTCTGTGAAAACGACCCAGTTAGCAACAGAACCAGAAACCATCATTACGATAAATAATGACAAAGCTAAAATAGCAATAATACTTACTAAATTAATCAATCGCTTAAAAATCGTTTGCATAGATGTACCCACTGAAAACCATACCAGCACCCTGTTAATGGGCGAATTGTAGTTGACTAAAATTGCGAACAGAATGAAACAGTGAACGACTTTAGTCCTTGTTTATTTTATTGTTAGGCTTTAACTTTTACCCTATAAGTAAAGGTATGGGCTGCCATGCCAAGAGTGTTATTCGGGAATTTACCACAGTATGTTTTGATAAAACCTAAATATTCATTTTCTTCTATATCTCGAACTGCCCAATCACTGTACATTGCAAAAGAGCCTACCCCCCCCTTTAACCAACGTTTATAGATTTCATTCATCAGGGCAGTTTGCTCTGCTGTTTGGTCTAATTTGTTATAAAAATCACAGGAAGTAGTGGCAACACCTGAAGGTAAATTCATCGGCTTGTTCTGGCTCCAATAATTTGTTCCATCAGCGAAAACAGGGAATGAAAATAGGGATAGTACAAATAATAGTGATTTCAAAGTGCATCCTTGTCTTTAAAGGTCAATAGTTTATTAGACGATAAAAAATCTACCTGTAAATTATTAACCATCCAATCCATTTATAACTGAAATTACCTTTATATTACTGTTATATCAAGTAATTGTTTTTTACTTTACTGTATTTTTGGAGTGTACGTGTTTTTATCTCGTTTTCTCAAGGGAAAGCGTGCAAAAAAAAGCATTAAAAATATATGGCAATTGATTTGCAACTAATGTCGTGATGCGAACCAAGGAGACCAAATATATATTAGTGGCAAACCTAATGTTATCCAGTGGTCGCAGTAATAGATGGTAATGATTGGCTGTTCCAATGCAATTAGGTGATACAGCTCATGTAATTGTCCACTTCACATGCAACCTCATAGAAAATTCTGGGGTTCTGTTCGAAGAACAGGTTCGATTAATTTTATATGAGGTATATTTTTATTGTAACGTGAGTATTTGACTGTCTGTGACGTTTTAGAAAGCAGTAAACCATAGAGTGAATACCAGAAAGCACCACTCGTTAGGTTTGTTGCTTTTTTGTTTCTGCTACTTAATGGTTATGTGTAGTGTGGTGTACTTATAAAAACTAGTAGTTATGATTGCTAGTTGTACTTGATGCATTTTTACTAACAGCTTATATATAACGAGGGGGGGCTAGTAAATGACCTACATCACGCAAAGGAAGTACCTGCGTGATAAAAAATGCAAACATATTTCACTATAGCGAGTGTGTATACTGGAGTACTTAATTTGGAGTGTGCCTAATTAGCAGTTATGTAAAGTTTAAATTAGTGAGTTTAAACAAGAACTACGAGTATATTTCTTAGCTTTTATTCAATGTTAGTATCAAGTCAGTAGTTGCCATAACGCCCACATGATCTTCATGAGTTGATAACATTTACTTTGACCACCAAATAATCTTTTAATGGCACTTAATAATTATGAATTAATGGTAATTATTATTTGATAGCTACCCTTAATCATTTCGACTTTAATGCCTGCAGAGCTGGCTTTGCATACTTACCATCAATGAATACCTAATGACTTCAAATAGCCAAATATAGTCATTCAACCTTAATTATCTATACTTAGATTGTTTAGGTTATGTGCATGTTGTTTACGAATAT
>CAJWBY010000162.1 GCA_913020705.1 uncultured Colwellia sp. | reverse complement strand
AAAACCATATCTTGTATATAAGGCCAATCAGCACTGTCACGAAAGTGCTTATGGTTATGGACGATGTTTTCAGCCAATTTTAAGATCGCATAATAGAATTTTTGAACACGGGATCCCTTTAGGTTGAGAAATTCGCGGTCATGATGAGAGAGTATTAATTGGCAAATATCCTTAGGTAACCGCCAAGATGATGCAACGTAATAACCTATTGTTGCATGGCTAACACCATAAGCTTCACTTTCAATAACCGGAAGGGTTTTACTTGGGGTGTTATAAGCTAACTCATAGGTGTCATTGTAATCTTTATATTTCATTGCCATGACGGGAATGCCGCAGTCATGGAATAAGCCGAGAGAGAAAAGTTTGTCTTTCGATACCGCTTGTTTTAATGAATTACCAATATGTACACAGGTATTTGCAATGTGTGTTGCGTTATCCCAGAAGTCTTCTAAAGCGATACTACAATCTTTTTGTTCAAAACTACTTTTAATTAAAGTATTGGTGACTAATGAATTTATGCCATTTAAACCAATGTAGCGTACAGATTTATGAATATCTGATATGGAACGTGCTAAGCCATAAAGCGGTGAATTGATGGTCTTCAAAATAGTAGAGGCAACAGCTACATCTTGAGAAATAGTGTTGGCTAATATATTTAGATCTGGCTCATCTTCGGCCATTATTTTTTGTAATTTTAGCAGTAACGTTGGCTGCGCAGGAACTGAAAATCCGCGACGGATATCAGCAAGTACTTTTTCATCAACTTCTATCATAAGAATCTATAATTTATTAAATAAGGTAGTATTAAAACAAGTGTTTATATTTAGCTACTATCGCTGAAATTTATTCTATTTACAACTGACATGGCTAAGAATTTTATTGCTTTGTTATACGGCTAGTATTTGAGGGTTATCACTTGTTTAATATTTGAAAGTGTCTAATAGTAGGGTTACCGTCATTAAAATATTATATATCATCATCATGCGCTTGATTCTTTCAACAGCTCCACTGTGTAAATTTCGTAATGTGTTAAACAAGACAATTAAATCGCTAAGTTTAGTTTTTCTTGTTTTTTCTTCTATCGTAAGTAGCACTCCTTTGGATAACTCACCGTCGTGGCAACATACGGTTCTACCAAGCTCTCCTTCTTTACGTGGAAGCGCCATGATTAATGATTCACTGTGGGTAAGCGGAAATAATAACTCCGTTTTTGTTAGCCAAGATGCGGGTAAAACGTGGCTGAATAAATCGGTAGATATACCACTGAAAACTGGCTTTCGTGACATTGCATTGTTCGATAGTCAAACGGCGATTGTTATGGGGGTTGGTAGTGGTGAGCAATCCGTACTTTATAAAACAACTGATGGTGGAGATACTTGGCAGTTACTTTATCAAAATAAAGACAAAGAAGGTTTTTTTGACTCTATCGCTTTTTGGGATCGCAATAATGGTTTGTTAATGGGTGACCCTGTTGATGGGTTTTATGTGATCAAAAAAACCAGTGATGGTGGAAAAACCTGGCGTCGAATTAACATCAATAAAATACCCAAAATAGTTGAAAAAGAAGCGGCCTTTGCTGCAAGTGGTAATACACTTATTGTGGGTAAAAATGGAAAGGCGTGGTTAACAACAGGTGGTTTTTCTGCGTCCGTTTATAGTAGTGATGATTTCGGTGAAACATGGATACGTCATTCAGTACCTTTGTTTTCTGAAACACATACCTCAGGTGGTTATGGTTTAGCGTTAAATGACCAACAGCAATTATTTGTTGTTGGTGGAGATTATGAGCAACGACCAGCGAGTTATCCAAATATCGCTACCTTTAGCGATAACAGATGGAAGGAAGTTAATGCAGGGCAGCATGGTTTACGTTCAGCGATGAGTTGCCAACAAAAAATTTGTATTGCTACAGGAAAAACAAGTAGTGATATATCACACAATTCAGGAAAATCTTGGCAGGTATTAGAAAACCCTCAAGGGGGAAAAGATGATAAAGGTTTTTATACCTTGGCCAGTAGCAAAATGATGTTCTTGGCTGCAGGTTCAGAGGGAAAAATTGGCATTTATTCGTTCAGAAAGAAATAGTTCGAAGAGTATTTTTGATAAACCTGGATTTCAATATTGTTTTTAGGGCTCAACTTTATCTGACTATAATTAGAAGGTCAGATAAAGCTTTGGCTTTTTGAATCAACTTTTAGTGATTTTACCTGTGGAGTCACGAACAATTAGTTGTGGTGTGTAATAATTAACACTGTTGTTAGCACTTTGTTTACGCGATTTTGCAATTAATAAACTTGCCGCATCTTCCGCAATTTTTTGGTTCGGCTGATTCGCTGTTGTTAAGCGAGGCCATGTTTGACGAGAGAAAGGTGAGTTTTCGAAACCCGCAATAGAAAGTTGCTCAGGAATTGAAATTCCCATTAAACGAGCTGCAAATAATGAACCCGCCGCAATTTCATCGTTACATGAAAAAATAGCGGTAGGGCGAACATCTTCGGACATTAATTGTTTTGCACCATGCACACCTGATTCGAAAGAATATTCACCATCAATAATTAATCTTTCATCAATAGAAATACCATTGTCAGTTAAGGCTTGCTTATAACCTCGTAAACGCTCAACCGTTGACATATGTGCGGCTTCACCACCGATGAAACCAATATGTTTATGCCCTAAGTCAATCAAATGTTGGGTGATACTCACCGAAGCCGCATGATCGTTTACCATAACGCACGGTGCTAATTCGTCAGGAGCAACATCTCCTGACATTATACGAACGACATCAACATCTAAGTCTATAATTTTTTGTACGAATTCAGGCATTTCTGAAAAAGGAGGCGTAAGCACTAAACCCGCTACACGTGACTTTCTCACCATGTCACCGATTTCCTCAAGTACATGGTCAGACTTTGCTTGGCAAGGGTGAATAAGAAGTTCAAACCCTTGTTGTTTACAAGCGGCTAAAATGCCATTTTGCATATCAATCACATAATATGCATTGGGATTATCATAAATAAAAGCAATACTGTAAGCTTTTGTACCCGCTAAATTACGCGCAGCTAAGTTCGGCTGGTAATGTAATTCGTTGACCGCCTCAATGACTTTATCACGTGTTAGCTGTCGTACGGAGGTCTCATTATTCATTACTCTTGAAACGGTTTTTATTGATACGCCCGCCAATTTAGCAACATCGTTAATAGTAGCTTTCATCTATTGGTACAGCCTTCCTTTTTATTTTTGTTGGATTACCCGACAATAATGCCATAGGGTATTGCTTCTTTAGCGCCTCGGCAACTACTTATTTATAAATAGCAGCACCTTTGTGCTAATCTAGATGATTAAATATTAACAGAATGAAATTGACAGCGCTGTCATTTTCAAATATGGTAACTCATCAAAGAGTTAAATTAATGCACTATAGGAATACTTATGTCAAGTCGACAAGCACTAAATAGTTGGAAAAAGCTGACACAACTCGCCCAACAGAAAAAATCTCAACACATGAATGATCTGTTTGCACAAGACAGTGACCGCTTTGACAAGTTTTCTATAGAACTCCCTAAGTTATTGTTAGATTACTCTAAAAACCTTATTGATACCGAAACGATGGATACGCTTTTTGACCTTGCAAGGGAAAGCAAAGTGCTCGAATGGCGCGAGAAAATGTTTATTGGTGCAAAAATTAATAAAACGGAAGACCGAGCTGTTCTTCATACTGCTTTACGTCGCAAAAGTACCGAGCCTTTAATTGTTGATGGTGAGAATATCACCGTCGGTGTGAAAGCACAGCTAGAAAAGATGGAAGAATTTGTTAATCGAGTACGTGAAGGTAAGTGGTTAGGTTACTCAGGTAAACGTATTACTGATATCGTTAATATTGGTGTGGGTGGTTCGAATCTTGGTCCACAAATGGTGACCGAAGCACTAAAACATTACAGTGACCATAGTGTTAATGTGCATTATGTTTCTAATGTAGATGGCGCGCAAATTGTAGAGACACTTCGCCCACTAGAACCTGGGAAAGTGTTATTTATTGTTTCAAGTAAAACCTTTACCACTACAGAAACCATGACTAATGCTAGAACAGCCATCAATTGGCTAACTGCGTCGTCGTTTGATGAAAATGCAGTAGGTAAGCATTTTGTTGCCGTAACGGCCAATAAAGAAAATGCGATGAGTTTTGGTATTAAAGAAGAAAATGTCTTTGGTATGTGGGATTGGGTAGGTGGTCGCTTTTCGTTATGGTCCGCTATTGGTCTAGCCATAGCGCTAGATTTAGGTTTTGACAAATTTATAGAGTTGCTTGATGGCGCTAACGAAATGGATGAGCACTTTCAAAATGCTCCTTTAGAAAAAAACATGCCGGCCATAATGGCATTGCTTAGTGTATGGAATACCACTTTCCTTGGTGCAAGGTCACAAGCCATACTTCCTTATGATCAAACTTTACATATGCTCTCTGCATATTTACAGCAAGCTGAAATGGAAAGTAATGGTAAGTCTGTATCATGGAACGGTGATGAAGTTGACTATGCAACAGTTCCATCGATATGGGGTGAGTTAGGTATTAATGGGCAGCATGCCTTTTATCAATATCTTCATCAAAGTAATAACGTTGTTCCTGCTGATTTTATCGGCTCTGTTGCCAGTGTAACGCCTGTAAAAGGCCATCATGAAACATTGATGTCTAACTTTTTTGCACAGACACAAGCGTTAATGACGGGCGTTAATGAGGAGCAAGTGCGTGCTGATTTAAAAGCGAAAGGACGGACAGCTGATTATATTGATCAAGTTGCTCCTCATAAAGTACATAAAGGAAATCGCCCAACCAATACCATTCTATTAAAGCGAATAGATCCCAAAACGTTAGGAAATTTAATCGCACTATATGAACACAAAATATTTGTTCAAGGAATAATTTTGCAGATTTGTTCGTTTGATCAGTGGGGGGTTGAACTAGGGAAGGGCTTAGCTGAAAATATCCATAAAGAACTCGAAAGTGGCGAAATATCAGCAGATCACGATTGTTCTACATTAAACTTAATGAATTACTATAACGCGTCTAAATAGTTCGTTTTTTTGAATTGATATTTATAAAGCGCTAATGCAATGTTAGCGCTTTTATTTTTAGCCCCGTGTAAAATCTTCAATGATCATAAAATATCTTAAAAGATCCTCATCATTTTTGTCGTCTACTAATATTGTATACATCTTAACCATTCATAAAAATATTCATTTATTCATCAAAAACTAATTTTTATGTATAAAGCTGCAAAAAAGTTGAATGGTTTTCAGTTTAATATGCAAAAAACGTCTTTTATTCAAGGAAAAAATAAAAATAAAACTCTTTTGTTTACAGTTTGTTGTAATAAAGATCCTTATTAAATTGTAATCAACTGTAGCCAGATGGTCATTTATTGTGTAATGTTTTGCTTAGTTCATGACAACGCTGTCATAAAGAAAAAAGACAGCGCTGTCTTAAATGAGGTTATTAAAAAATAACTAATTATATTTATAAAAACGTGTGTAAGGGAAAGTCGATGTCAACTAAAACATTTAAAAAAGGTATGTTAGCGAGTTCAATCGCTTTAGTGCTAGCTGGTGGTGCTACACCATTCGCAATGGCTGCTGAAGAAAATAAAGCTAGCGATAAAGAAGTAGAACGTATTCAAGTTACTGGTATTCGCGGTTCTTTGAAAGAAAATATCAATGCCAAGCGATTCGCAGATAGCGTTGTAGATGTTATAACAGCAGAAGATATCGGCAAATTTCCAGACAAAAACGTTGCTGAATCATTATCACGTATTACGGGTGTTGCCGTTAGTCGTGAGTTTGGTGAAGGTGAAAAAATCTCAATCCGTGGTGCTGGTCCAAAATATAACCGTACATTATTGAACGGTCAAACAGTAGGTTCTGCCGATTGGTTCATTCTTGATGAAGCTAACCGAAGCTTTAACTACACGATGTTGCCATCTGTCATTGTGAGTGGATTAGAAGTTCACAAATCAGCCACAGCGTCAATGGATGAAGGCTCAATAGGTGGTACTGTTGTTTTAAATACACGACGTCCACTAGATATGGATGCAAACAGTGTTAGCATTTCATTAGAAGCACAATATTCGGACCAATCTGAAGAAACCGACCCATTAGCAGCTGCTATGTATTCTTGGAAAAATGAAGACGAAAACTTCGGCTTTATGGTTTCAGCAGTACAACAAAATCGTTCAGTTGAACGTCAAGGTTTTGAAGTTTTAGGCTGGCAAACATCACCAGATGATGATTATATCGTTCCTGGTAACTTAGGTGCTCCACGCTTCCTTCAAGATCGTGAACGTTCAACTGTTTTTGCTACATTACAGTATGCTCCAAGTGATGAATTGTTAGTTACGTTCAATGCTCTTCAATCAGAGATGGATGTAAATAACCAAAACGCTAACTTGCTTAACTTCCCTGCAAGAAATAGAGCGACAGCGATTGCTAATGCTACTAAAGTAAAAGATGGTGCTATTTTAGCGACATCAGATCCTGTAGGCCAAGCGTCTTACAACATGATTAACCGTATTTCAAAAACTGAAACAGAGCAATACCATTTAGATGTTGACTATGAAGCAGATAATTTCACACTTAATTTTGAAGTAGGTACTACAAAAGGTGAAGGCGGAACTTTACGTGAAACATCTTGGGAATACAGTGCAGTAGATGCGGGTTACGATTATGACCTAACAGGTAAGCCAACAGTAAACTTTGGTGTTGACCCTTCTGATGGTTCAGAATTCGCTGCCGGTTGGATTTGGGGTGGTGCTAAACCTGCTGAAGATAAAGAAACATGGGCACAGCTAGACCTCGAACTTCCAGTTGATCTTGGCGCATTCACAGAAATTAAAGTTGGTGTTAAATCAAGAAGTGCGGAACGTTCACAAGGTCGTCACGTATTTAGTTGGCATGCATCACAAGCTGTTGATCCAAATGCAGATTGGAATGGCACAATGTGGACTATTTTCGCTGATTGTCCAACAATGGCTGATTGTGGTTTAGATGCATTAGGTAGTGTAAATGTTGACACCGCAGCTGGTGGTAACATTGCTAATCAAATCGTACAAAATCGTTCTGTAATGGAAGAATTAGCTTTTGGTGACAATGCTAGATATGCTGTTCATGATGGCTTAGGTGAAATCTGGAATGTAGAAGAAGATATTCTTTCATTATATGTTCAAGGTGACTTTTCTGGCGATGGTTTCCGCGGTAATGTAGGTGTTCGTTATGTGTCTACTGATCAAACATCTTCAGGCTATGAATATTCAAATGATTCATCAGGTCTAAAAACCATTAATGGTGCGTGGTTGAACCCAAGCTCTTTAGAGTGGGTTAGTCAAGAGAATGATTATTCGGAAGTATTACCTAGCTTTAACATTGCTATTGACCTAGCTGATGATCAAATCTTACGCTTTGGTGCTGCACGTGTTATGTCTCGTCAAAACTGGCAGGATATTTCAGGTAATGAATCTATGGGGGCATTATCAACGACAGCTCAAAATACCGGTACTCGTGGTAACCCTCAATTAAGACCAACTATTGCAAACCAGTTGGATATCTCTTATGAATATTACTACGCAGATGCCTCATTATTTTCTGCAGCCTACTTTATGAAAGATCTTGATACATTACGTACCAGCACTATCGATACACAACCTAGATTCTACGAAAGAGAAAATCAATTTGTAGACGTTGATTTTACCCAACCAGGTAATGGTGAAGGTGGAATGTTAAGTGGTTTTGAATTAAGTCTTCAACATGACTTTGGTGGCTATGGAGCAAGTGTTAACTATACTTATACAGATGCTGACGCAGACCAAGAACGTGACGAAGCTAATCTTGGTTCTGGTTTAATTGAAGGTACCTCTGAGAATTCATTGAACCTTACTGCATACTTTGAGAATGATACTTTTGGTGCTCGCATCATGTATAACTATCGTAGCGAATGGTACAAAGGCATTAACTTCTCAGGTATTGAAGTGTATAACGATGACTTTGGTCAGTGGGATGCAAGTGCAAACTGGAACTTCAGTGAAACAGTTACATTTACGCTAGAAGCTGTGAACCTTAGTGATGAAGAGATTTTTGAATATAATGTTGATAAAGCACGTTTAGTATCACTTTATTCAAACGGTCGTCGCTTTGTTGCTGGTGTACGTATTAACTTCTAATTATTGAGTTAACATATACATGACAAGGAAAGTCGAGCTTAGGCTCGGCTTTTTTTTTCTTGTCAACATCTCATAAATATTCCATATTAACTTTTTAATTTGATTCTGAGAGTTACATGAATTCACTGATAAAAAATATTGCGATAGTAGGTGGCGGCACCGCGGGTTGGTTAACGGCGTGTATACTTGCGAAACAATTAAATAATGTGAATGATGTTACAACAACCATCACTCTTATCGAATCTCCAGATATACCTCCTGTAGGTGTTGGTGAGGGTACAGTCCCCACTATGCGTCAGACATTAAGAATGATTGGGGTAAATGAAACAGAATTTATTCAAGAATGTGATGTTACGTTTAAGCAATCCATTAAGTTTGTAGATTGGTTACATGCACCACAAGCAGGACATCATCATAGTTACCACCATCTATTCAATTATCCTCATACGCCCGGTTTTGATCTCACGCCTTATTGGTTATTAAATAAAGGGAATGACAACTATGCCAGCCATGTTAATTTTCAAGAAACAATTTGTGATTTACATTTAAGTCCTAAGCGTATGACGGATAAAGAATTTTCCGGCACATTAGAATATGCATACCATTTAGATGCAGGTAAGTTCTCAAAGTTTTTAGCTAAGCATGGCTGTCAAAACCTCGGTATTCATCATCGAATGCTCACGGTAGCAGATGTAGTTTTATTCCCAGATGGCAGCATCGAAAAACTACATGCAACAGATGGCCAAATAGTCTCAGCAGACTTTTTTGTTGATTGTTCCGGCTTTTCTAGCCGACTTATAGGGCAAGCGTTAAAAGTTGGCTTTGTCAGTAAGGCTCACCAGTTACTTGTTGATAATGCGATTGCGATGCAAGTTCCTTATGCTGATGAAGAGAAAGAAATCCCACCTTATACACTATCAACAGCTCATGAAGCTGGTTGGTCATGGGACATAGGGTTATCCAAAAGAAGAGGTGTTGGTTATGTTTACTCTTCAAATCACACCTCTCATGAAAGAGCAGAAGAAATTTTAAGGCGTTATGTTGGTGATGAATCTATTGATATATCAGCCAGACGTATACCCATGGAAGTCGGATATAGAGAAAAGTTTTGGCATAAAAACTGTGTAGCTATTGGCCTTTCTGCTGGTTTTGTCGAGCCTTTAGAAGCAACAGCCTTACTTATTATCGAAGCAACAGCTAAATTATTAGCGGAAAAGCTTCCTACAACTACCCATGGAATGGTCTATGCTGAAAAGTCATTTAACGATATTAGTCGGACAGCATGGGATAAAGTTATCGACTTTATTAAATTACATTATTTTTTAAGTAAACGAAAAGACAACGATTTTTGGTTAGACAATGTTGACCCATCAACAGCATCAGA
>CAJWBY010000161.1 GCA_913020705.1 uncultured Colwellia sp. | reverse complement strand
GAAGAAGGCAAAGAAGATCCTGACCTTATTAATGCGGGTAAAAAGCCAGTTACCGCTATTGCGGGCGCAGCATATTTTCATCATGCCGACAGTTTTGCAATGATACGCGGACAACATATCGATGTTTGTGTATTAGGAGCAATGCAAGTGGCACAAAATGGCGACTTAGCTAATTGGTCTACAGGTGCGCCAGATGCAATTCCCGCAGTTGGTGGTGCGATGGATCTAGTTGCTGGCGTGAAAACTATTTTTGTTATCACTCAACATACAACAAAAGACGGCATTGCTAAACTGATTGAACAATGCAGTTATCCGTTAACAGGGCAAGGCGTTGTCAGCCGAGTTTATACCGATTTATGTGTTATAGAAGTAACAAGTAAAGGTTTTGAATTGGTTGAGTTAGCACCCAATGTTGAATTTGACACTGTTCAGGATCGCACTGGTGCCAAACTGTTAGACCCAAGAAATTTAGCGGAGAAATCATAATGACATTACCTTCATCTGAGCAAAACAGCAAAAGCGTTGAACTGTTTAACCGTGCTAAAAAAGTATTGCCGGGTGGTGTTAGCCGTAACACTATCTTTAAATTACCTCACCCAGATTATGTTGAAAAAGGACAGGGCTGTTATGTTACCGATATTGACGGTGTTACCCGTATAGATTTTGCGAATAATATGGCGTCACTTATTCATGGCCATGCGAATCCTGAAATTACCCGAGCGATTATCGAACAGGTTCAAAAAGGCACAGCCTTTACTATGGCAACCGAAATTGAAATTGAGTATGCCGAATTATTATGTGCGCGTGTGCCGGGCTTTGAAAAAATTCGTTTTGTAAATTCTGGTACCGAAGCAGTAATGGCTATGATAAAAGCTGCGCGTGCTTTTACTGGCAAAGAGAAAATAGTCAAAGTTGAAGGTGCCTATCACGGTGCTTATGATTACGCTGAAGTTAGTCAAACTGCAGCCCCTAAAAACTGGGGAGATGAAGACCAACCCGCCAGTGTTCCTGTTGCAAACGGTACACCTGAAGGCGCGTTAGACGACGTAATTATTATTCCTTACAACAATGTAGAAAAAGCTTTAGCTATTTTAAATCAACACAAAGGTGAGTTAGCAGGAATACTCATTGACCCCGTTTCTCATCGTGTTGGAATGGTACCCGCGAGTGAAAAGTTTGTAGAAGCGCTTTATCAGTGGACTCGAGAAAATGACGCATTATTGATGTTTGATGAAGTGATCACTTTTCGCGTTAATTATGCTGGCGCTCAGCAAAACTATAAAGTGGCACCAGACTTAACCGCCATCGGGAAAATGATTGGGGGTGGATTTCCTGTCGGTGCATTTGCTGGCAGAAGTGATGTAATGGAAGTACTTGACCCAACGCAACCAAAAGTTTTGTTGCCGCATTCAGGTACTTTTTCTGCAAACCCTGTCACTATGACAGCAGGTATTACTGCGATGCGTTTGTTCGATGAAAAAGCAGTAGATTATGTTAATGCTTTAGGTGATTTAGCTCGCAAAGAAATTAGCCATGCCATAGAGAAAGTTGGTATAAAAGCTTGTGTAACTGGAGCGGGGTCGATGTTTCGCATTCACTTAAAGCCACAAGCGCCGAACAACTATCGTCAATCATATGCTAATGAAGACGAAGCGAAAGGCTTGAAGCTATTACTCAATCATTTGTTTGAACAAGGTCTGATGATGATCAATACTTGCTCTGTTATGTTATCAACGGCAATGACCGATAAAGAAATTATGATTTTAGTGAAACATTTAACTTCAGGCTTTGAAAAAGTTATTGAGCAATATCCGTCACTAAAAAAAGACTAAAGATTAGTTAAATAAAACTCAAATTAAGCGGAAACAAATTCAAAAGAGAATAAATGAATGAGCAACTTTTCAACAGAAGAAACAACTGAAAATCATGAGATGAATGACGTATTCATTTGCGACGCAATTAGAACACCTGTTGGCAAATTCGGTGGCTCGTTAGCGACTATTCGTGCTGACGATTTAGCTGCTTTACCTTTAAAAGCTTTAATGGACAGAAATCCAGATTTAGATTTTAGTCAAGTAGATGATGTTATTCTCGGCTGTGCTAACCAAGCGGGTGAAGACAACCGTAATATTGCGCGTATGGCGACATTATTAGCAGGTTTACCGTATCAAGTACCTGCAACAACCTTGAACCGTTTATGTGGTTCAGGCTTGAACGCTGTTGGTATTGCCATGCAGGCGATTAAGTCAGGTGAAGCTGAAATGATTATTGCTGGCGGCGCTGAAAGTATGACCCGAGCACCGTTTGTTATGGGTAAAGCAGAAAGCAACTTCTCACGAACTCAAGAAATGTTTGATACCACGATGGGCTGGCGTTTTGTTAATAAAGCGCTTGATAAAGCTTATGGCACTGAAACCATGCCACAAACGGCTGAAAACTTAGCTGAAGACTTTAACATTAGTCGTGAAGACCAAGACAAGTTTGCTTTTGCCAGTCAGCAAAAAGCAGCGAATGCACAACAAGCAGGTTTATTTGACGCAGAAATAGTACCGGTAAGTATTGCTCAGCGTAAAAAAGACCCTATTATTTTTGCTAAAGATGAACACCTAAGATTAACCACATTAGAGAAAATGTCAGCATTAAAGCCTTTTGTTCATTCCAAAGGCAGTATTACCGCAGGTAATGCTTCAGGTATCAACGACGGTGCTGCTGCAATTTTACTTGCTTCAAGTAAGTCGGTGGAAAAAAACAACTTAACACCGATTGCTAAAGTACTCGGTATGGCAGTTACCGGAGTACCGCCACGTATTATGGGCATAGGCCCAGTACCTGCAACAAAAAAACTCTTAAAGCGTTTAAAGTTATCTTTAGACGATATCGACATTATTGAGCTAAACGAAGCTTTTGCTGCACAGGCATTAGCTTGTATTCGTGAATTAGGTTTGCAAGATGATGATCCTCGTATTAATCCGCAAGGTGGTGCAATTGCATTAGGGCATCCACTGGGTATGAGTGGAGCACGTTTAATTACGTCAGCAGCTCGTCAGTTACAACGCACCAATAAACGCTACGCATTATGTACTATGTGTATTGGAGTTGGGCAGGGAATCGCCTTGATTATTGAAAGGGCTTAAATCGTGTTCAAAGATTAACGCTCAATAAAATCATAATCAGTAAAGTCCAAGGGGGTAATGTTTACTCCCTTTTTTATGTTTGATAATTGAGGGAACAATCTTCTTATAAATCGATAATTATAGGACTACTTTGAACTATAAGGTGACTTTTTATATGTTTTTCAGTAGATTGAAGTATTGCTTCAATCTAGGTGTTAATAATGACAAGATCACATTTAACTCTCTTTTTAATTTTTACTTCTATTTATTTAACCTCTATTTTTTTTCAGCCTTATCCACTGAGTTGGATATTAAAACTTCTCCCAATCATGGTTTTACTGCACTTCTCTTGGAAAAGAGCCTGTGAAACTAAAGAACCTTCGCATAAATTATTTATCATAGGCTTGTTTTTTTCCGCTTTTGGTGACTTCTTTTTAGGCTACGATCCTGTTAATTGGTTTGTCTTAGGTTTAGGATCTTTTCTCGTTGCGCATATTTTTTATATTCTCAGTTTAAGACCTTTTTTAGAAAAGGGTGAAGCCATCAAACGTCTACCCATTGTAGCGTTGTACTGTATATATGGCGTGAGTATGTTTTCGTTAATATATGGAGGCTTGGGAGATCTTTTTATTCCTGTTTTTGTTTATATGACGGTATTACTACTGATGGGAATCACTACGTTACTTTCACAAAAAGCTAATAAATGGCTGATTATTGGCGGCGTCAGTTTTATACTTTCTGATTCATTAATTGGACTTGATAAGTTTTATCAACCAATACCTTTTGAGAGTCTTTTTATTATGAGCACTTATTATCTTGCGCAATTCTCATTAGTTAAAGGACTTTTTGTAACCAATAAAACGCATAAAGAAAAATAGTTAACTGTTACCCAATTTATCAACAATAAAGTCGATAAAGCATTTTAGTTTAGCAGGCATGTTTTTTCGACTTGGGTAAACAAGGTAAACGCCAATATTAATAGGCATGAAATCTTCAAATAGTGGTACTAATTTTCCTGTTGCCACTTCGTCACTCAAATTAAATAGCGGCATACGTATAATGCCTTGTCCTGCTAAACATAATGAAGTCATCATTTCAGAGTTATTACACAATACCCGACTATTCACTTGTGTTTGAATCTGTTGACCATTTTTAGTGGTGTATTGCCAAACTTCTGGATTTTTTAGATTACGGTAACTGATTATTTGATGTTCGACCAATTCATCCGGATGCTTTGGCGTACCATGTACTTTCAAATATTCAGGAGAAGCGAGGGTTAAACTGGTAGAGTTCATAAAGCGTCGGCTTATTAAACTTGAACTTTCAAGTTTAATCGCAGCTCTAATGACAATGTCAAAGCCATCAGAAATCAAGTCAACTTTATGATCGTTTAAATCTATATCTAGAGTTATTTTTGGATATTTAGCGATAAACTCGGCGAGAATTGGCCGAATACGAGAAACACCTATCCCAACAGGACAACTAAGTTTTAAAAGACCTTGCGGTATTAGCTGGCGTCCTGAAATACTGCTTTCAACTTGTAAAGCATCTTCAATTATTTGTTGGCATTGTCGATAATAAACTTCACCTTCTGATGTCAGGTTTAAGGTTCTTGTCGTTCGATGAAGAAGGCGAACGCCTAAACGAGTTTCTAACTTACTAACTTCTTTGCTGATATAAGATGTTGAGTGATTCATTTTTTCAGCAGCATTCACAAAGCTTTTACTTTGAACGACTTGAACAAAAACTGATATACCATCAAGTAAGTTACTTTTACTTTGCGACGAAGGTTGCGATGAATTTGATATTTTATTAGTTGTCATATGGAAACAATCTATCTTTAATAAGGTTATTAATCTTTTATTGGAAATAAACTACACTATCTTCATCGAAATAACATTGTTACCTAATATTTATTGTCAAAAACTTGGAGTTCATATGAAAATTATCGCCTTTGCAGCAACCAGTAGTCGTAAATCAATTAATAAACAGTTAGTAAGACATGCCGCCAACTTAGTTGATAATGCCCAAGTTGAAGTACTTGATATTAACGATTATGAAATGCCTTTATATAGTTCAGATAGAGAAGAAGAGTTAAGTAAGCCGCAATTGGCACAAGACTTTCTGGATAAAATTGCGAGCGCTGATGCATTAGTTATCGGTTTTGCTGAGCACAATGGTTCTTATACTGCCGCGTATAAAAATTTATTTGATTGGTGTTCTCGTGCAGTGCAAAAAGTTTATCAAAATAAGCCACTTGTTTTACTCGCTACATCACCAGGACCAGGAGGTGCTGCAACGGTTCTAGCTGCTGCTGTAGGTTCTGCGCCATTTTTTGATGGTGACGTAAAAGCGCATTTATCTATTCCAAGCTTCTATGATAATTTTGATATGGAAAATGGGCAGTTAAAAAATGCCGAGTTATCTGAAAAGCTCGCATCAGCTATGGCGATGTTGAGCCAATAAATTTTCTAATTTTCTATATTGTTCTTGATCCGGTATGCCAAAACGTAAAGCGTTATTTTCGTCGCACAAACGTACGTAAAGTCCTTGGCGACAGAATTTTTCATAAAGTTCTGTTGCTTGAGGATGTACAAGGGTTTTAAATAATCCGCATCCGCTTATTTCTATATTTTGGATAATGGGATTATTAGGTTCGACAAATACTTCTGTTAATAACTGCTCTAATTTTATTGATAATACTATTAACTGTTCGCGCTGCTTTGACTGCCAGCTAGGGTCATTCAATGCCAGTTCAGCAATAAACTGAGCAGGACCATTAACTTCCCAAGGTGACGATAATTGTTTAAGTTTATTTAGCCACTGTGGGTGTGCACTTAAAAACCCTATTCTAATTCCTGCTAAGCCAAAAAACTTTCCTACCGAGCGTAATACAAAAAGGTGCTTGTTGGTCGTCAAATTAATAAGTGATTGATTAGCTGAGATAACATCCATAAAAGCTTCATCAAGAATCAACCAGCCTGATAGTGATTCAACCAATTCTAATAATACTTTTAATCTATGTTGTTCATGTAATTCGCCTGTGGGATTATTGGGGTTAATAACCACAACAATTGCGTGTAACGTTAAGTCTTCATCTGTAGGTAAATACTTATAACGTTTAATATTAAACTCTGCTTCTTGCCAAGATCTTTCGTGCTCTTTGTAACCGACTTCTGGGAGCCAGACATCAATTTGTCTTGGTGATTTTTTTGTATGTTTGAGATAGAGATCAGGTAAACGCGCAATAACAGCTTGGCTGCCACTTGTAACACTGATATTTTCAGTACCATAATATTGTTTAGCCGCTTCAATTAGCCCGTCGCTAGGTTGGGGTAATTGCTGCCATATATTTTGAGGAATATTGGGAATAGGGTAACTGATTGGACTAATGCCCGTTGATAAGTCGATCCACTCTTCTAAAGGTATTTGATAAAGTTCAGCAACGGCATTGAGCCTTCCACCGTGAATTAACGTGGCCGTATTTTTATTATTCGTTTTATTCATTACACATTCATACCATAAAAATAAAGAGTCATTTCAGTGCAAAAGGAAACAACGATTAAAGTAATAACCGCTTTATTGACGAGATTTATGCTGCGCAAAATATCATTGTTAACTAAAGTACTACCACAACCCAAGGTGACTGAAATAACTTTTTTTCCATGGTAAATGGCTGAACCGCCTAGCTTGAAACCAAGCACACTTGCGCCAGTGGCCATTACCCAACCACCATTTAGGCTTTTATATTTCTGACTTTGTTGAAAACCATTCTTTAATGCATTTATTGTTTTTGTTAAAGATAAATTGGTTTGAAAAGCATAAAGCAGAGCGGATATTTTCGCACTTGGCCAACCCAGTAAATCATCCATACGTGCAGCGCACCAGCCAAAATGAATGAACCGCTTATTTTTATAGCCCCACATTGCGTCTAAAGTATTGGCTAGACGATACAAAATCACCAAAGGTGCTCCGCCAATAATAAACCAAAAAAAGCTAGCAATAGCAGCGTCATGGCCATTTTCTAACACAGACTCAACAGTGGCTCGAGAAACATCTTGCTCAGATAAATTATCCGTTTTACGACTCACGAGATAACCGCAAAAGTGTCGTGCAGTTGCTAAATCATTTTCTTCGAGGGGTTTAAGTATTTGTAAAGCATGTAACTTAAGGCTTTTTAAACCTACTGCAAAGTACAAAATTAATGCATCCAAGCACCAGAAGAGTAAATTGTTCTGGTGAAAGTAATAATAAATAATGGGTAATGGCGCACATAATACCAACCAAGATAAAGCGCCTAAAAGTCGAGGTAACCAGGTATCTGTCCTTTGAGTTTTAGTTTGATGAGTGTTAGCTATTTTTTCTATTTTGGACGTTACCCATCCAAAACCGACTAAAGGATGAAAACGTTTAACTTCACCCAGAAAGTAGTCAAGCAGATAGGCTACCATCATAATAAATGATGTGATCATGTTATGATTTTCTCTGGTGATACTTGAGTGATGTCGAGTGTTGAGATGAGGGTGAATATTTTTGCTTGTGTATCGTAACTTACCTGAAAAATACAACCATTATCAAAGGCTTTATTTTGAGTGTTCAGAGCTTGTTCATCTGAAAAGCTTTCAACCATCGTCGATAAGAAGCAACGTAATATGTCACCATGACTGACGACTAAAACATTTTGCATATTTTTATGCTCAACTTCACATGCAATCGTAATATCAATTAATGCATTTTTAAACCGAACAGAACAATCAAAACCTGATTCGCCATTAGGTGGTGCAAACGTGCTTACTTGATGGAAAATAGCTTGGTAGTTATCGTCTAGTTTAACTTCATCAATATACTTTCCTTGCCAATTTCCAAAGTTTCGCTCAATTAATGCTGGCGTTAATTGGTGTGGCAGTTGCAATGCTGTTTGACAAATCTCAGCGGTTTTTTTTGCTCTTGGTAATGTCGAGCTTACAATAAGGTCTATATTACTATTCTTGAGTTGCGTTGCTATCAAATGTGCCTGTAAACGACCTTTTTCTGTTAAAGGGCTGTCAAACTGCCCTTGAAACTTTCCTATTTTATTCCACTGTGTTTCGCCGTGACGCGTAAGAAAAAAATTTATAACCATAATCAGTGCTAGAAAATTACTTATACATTAATAAAATTGTTAAATATTTTAGCATAGCTTGAAGAAGGAGTTAGGCGCTTTATCTATTTATTAAAAGACGCTAATTCTAAAGTAACTTGGTCAACGCCGTTCTTTTTAATACGTTTACTTATTTCAGCTTGTTTGGTGCTGAGTAGCGAAATACCTTCAATAATCATATCGTAAGCTTTCCACTTTTGTGTTTTCTTATTTTGTCGCATCTGAAAAGTAATATTTATTTCAGGTGCATTAATATCACTAATAATAGTCTCTACACCAATAATTCTGGCACCGTTGGTGGGTTTAATCGGTTCAAAGGTAACTCTTTGGTTTTTATACTGCTTAAGCGCTATGGCGTAAGTTCTAACTAAGTAACTGCGCATTGACACGATAAACTTTTCACGTTGCTCTTTTGTCATTTTTGTTAAATTTTTACCTAAAACTTTAAAAGCTGCATACTTGTAGTCTATTGATGGCATTAGCTCTTCTTCAACAATGTCGCGCATAAGTTCTGGGAATTTTTCTAGTGATTTTTGATCTTTCGAAATACGTGCAAATAAACGTTCACCCGCATCTGCAATGACAGTATATGGTGAGTCTTCAGTATTATAGGCATTACTAGAAAAGCTCGTTAGAGTAGTGGTAAAAAATATCGCGATAAATATCAATAGGTGTTTCATTTTTCTGTCCGTGTAAGAGGGTATTAAAAATTGATGAGGTAGTGCTTTAGATATGGGGTATTATACATACCGACCAAGCGGTATGTATAATAATCAATTGTTACTTTTTATTACTATTTGCTATATAAACAGAAAAAGATCATAAAATAGATATAATAAAGGACTAGTTAGAACGAAGACTTTTAATGTAACGGCAAAGTTCTTTCATGACTTTCTCAAAAAGATCTTTGTTTTTGGAGCATTTATTTAAACTAGAAGCACCATGAAAAGTTGAAACAATAAAATATGCTACTTGTGTAAAATCAATATCATCACTAAGTTGATTTGCAACACGCTGAAGGTTAATCGCAATAAGCTGATTAAGTTGCTGTTGCATATTTAAAATTCGTAATCGAAAGCCTTCATCTACACCAGACATTTCTTGACAAAGGTTATTGAGAGGGCAGCCACAGACAATTTCGTCACAACTTGATTCTTCATACATAGTGGTAAAAAAATCGCATAAACCTTCAATAGGGTCATCTAATTCAACAGCAGGTTGCCATAGTTCTATAAACATGGGCGTATATATTTCTTCAAATACAGCGTAGCCCAATTCCATTTTATTTTTAAAATGATGGTATAAAGCACCTTTTGAAACTTCACAACGTTCTAAAATACAAGACAAGCTCGTTGCGATGAAACCATTTTTATGAATTTCATCTGCACTTATTTCTAGTATTTTTTGA
>CAJWBY010000160.1 GCA_913020705.1 uncultured Colwellia sp. | reverse complement strand
AATAATCCTGCGGCGTGCCAAGTTGAACCTGAAGTTAACTCTTTTCTCTCTACTAGCACAACATCTGACCAACCTTTTTTTGCTAAATGATAAAGTGCACTTACTCCAACCACACCACCACCCACAACAACAACTTTTGCTTTAGATTTCATTAAGCGATTCCTACTAAATTTTTATTATTTACGAAACAAAATTCGTTTAGTTGTTAACTTAAATTGAAGATCCAAGAGGTATTGGAGCTGAGACCATAGTGGTTAACCAGCAGTCCTTTAATGGGCCATCTTTTATATATTTTTCAGGGATTGTGTTACCTTGTTTATCAAACGTTGCCCAATATTGATTAATATTACCAAAGTAAGTGTCTTGATAACCTCTATAGTTTGGAAAGTATTGTTTTTTTATCTCAAGTGGGATTTGATTTGTATCGAAAGTATTAGGGTCTATATCGGGATAGTTCTCTAGTAACCATTCTAGAGAAAGTCTATTTATATCTAAATGCCATTTACCCGTCATGCCTGTTTTGTAACCTAACGCTTGAAAATGCTCACCTAAAGTAACAACATCGAGTGGCATAGGTGTATATCGATTATCATCAACGCCAAACCTTTGTTGATACTGCCCACTGATCATGCCTGCACGTGATGGCGTGCATTGGGGAGCAGTAACGTAACCATTCGTCATCCTTACGCCATTAGCAGCTAATTGATCGATATGAGGCGTTTTAACATCAGGTAATAACTGCTGAACACCTAAATCAGAAAATCCCTGATCGTCGGTAAAAATAACAATAATATTAGGTTTTTTTTCTGGTTGAGGGATAGGTGGTTGAACAATAATAGGCTCTTCAATCGGTAAGACATTTTGTTTATCGCCTTCCTGGCAAGCTGCTAAAATAAATAAAAAGATCAATATAGCGTATGTTTTAAATGGCATAATTAAAATAAAATTCATTAAATGTGAATGTATTGTAAAGGATAAGTATCGACATTGGATATGAATTATTACGATATTATGTTTTTAGATTATATTTGTAATTTAATACCAATTATCTTCGTATATCACCTGTTTTTTATTAGGATATGTACTTTTGTAAAGCTTTTGTGTAATTTTATTACATAAAGGCTTTACATTACAAAAAGTATTAGTATAATTACTCTAGTTCTTAAGGGCGTTGCTCTTAAATCCCAACTTTTGTCATTCCCTTGCAAATGTTTTTTGCCGCGTTATTTAACGCGGCTTTTTTTTGCCCGAAAAACCGTATCTAATTATCAAGCATGTCTTAGCTAATTAAGAAATTATGTCTCTAATTACCTTGCTACTATTTATATTATGATCATCTGCTCTAATGGATGAAACAATACTGGCAGGATCACTTACTAAGTCGCAAGATTTAGGATTTATATATTGTTGTAGTTTAAGACTATAAAATATTTTTACTTTAGGTTTTAGTGGTTCTGCGCGGTTACCTTCAACGACTACTGCTAACTTCTCATTGGACAACTCAATGAGTGAACCTACTGGATGAACCCCTACATATTTGATGAATTTCTGTACGAGTTCTTGGTCGAATTGTTCACTTTTACCCAATAAATGTCTTAGCGCAATAATAGGTTGAACGCCTTTTTTATGCATTTTATCGCCGGTCATTGCGTCATAAACATCAATAATTGCGGTAATACGAGAAAGTTTAGAAATTTTTTCTTTTTCAAGGCCTCTTGGATAACCCGAGCCATCTAAACGTTCGTGATGATTAACCAGCATATCCAAAATAATTGGATCGTCAAAGCCATCACGTTTACAAATTTTATGGCCCCAAGCAAGGTGCTTTTGTACTACACTCATTTCATTATTAGTTAGCTTGCTCGGTTTATCTAAAATCGCTTTTGATACTTTTGCCACACCAATATCGTGTAACAATGCGCCTAATGTCATTTTCTGAGCGGTATCTTTATTAAAACCTAAGAATAGGGCAAAGCCACAAACTAATATCGCACAATTAGTCGCGTGTTCCCATTGATAAGTCGAGTGATGGCGAATGCGCGTTAGAATGGTAATCGCGTATTCGTTACGAATTACTGAGTTGGTGATCTCTCCTGCGAGTGCGCTAACAGCCTCAGGTGACAACTGTTGCTGAGTTTGTGCTCTTTTAAGTAAATCTTGAATATCTTTAGTCGCATTGTCATAAATTTCACATGAACGTGTAAATTCTTCACTTACAGAGCACGCTTCATTTGAAGAGTTCTTTTTAGCATTTGTAGGTTTGTCATCTGTAGATTCTATTTGAGAAACTTTTTGAAGGTCATTGTCGTTTTTTATTGAATTATTTGCTGCGTCATCCTCAACAGTGTCGCATCTAATAACGACTTCAGTTACACCTTGTTTTTTAAGTGAATCAATCGTACGTTGAGAGTTTACTCTTCCTTGATTTTTAACTTTGCTATTACTATTTTTAATAATGATCGTTGTTACAAACATCCCTGTCTCTAATTCATCAATAGTTAATGTCTTGAATATTACAGGTTCAGTCATTGTGTTTAATTTTATTATTATAATTATGTTTTATACTTGCTTATTTTTTGTAAACTTACAATGAATTGTTATTTTAGATACAGGTTGAATATGACATAATTCATTATTGCTCAAACTTAATTGATAAAAAGATAAACATGAACTCAACAATATTAAGCACTTTTTTAGTCGACGTAAAAAACACACAATCGTTTTGGGCACTTCAAGAAAAATCAGGTGAAGACTGGGTTGTACTTGATTCAATTAATTTTGAAAATAGTGAGGTAATGCCATTATGGTCTAGTCAAGAACTTGCCCAAAAGCATTGTACTGAGGAATGGGAACAGTACGTACCCGTTAAAATCACATTAAGTGATTGGTTAGAGTTTTGGCTTGAAGACTTAAGTGAAGATGGTGTTATGGTGGGTATAAACTGGCAAGAAGAATCAAGTCAGGGTGAAGAGAACGAATATTTAGAGCTAGATTTGGCTGAATTCAGTCAATCACTTGCTGAGATTGAAGCACTGTAAGTGTCATTTATAAAAATATGTTGAGTTTTTTGTTATAAAACTCAGCATATTTTTATTCTTTTTCTAATAACACTGAATAATCTAACAAACTCATTCGACCATTTTTTGTCGACTCTACTTTCTTAACATGTTTTAAATCTTTCCAAGCAGTAACTTTTCCGCCACTATTCATTTGTTCAAATTTATTCTGTTTATGTAAACATGGCAATGATAAAAAACTCAGTAATTTTTCGTAACTATCATTGGCACTAATATCTATGGTAAGTAAGTCTTGTGATCGTTCCGCAAAATAATGCTTAATCTCATTCCGATGTTGTAAATAACATTCTGCTAAAAATTCATCATCTTCAATATTATCGACGGTAAAGGGGGAGAATGTTTTTTGGTAACAACGCTTAATAATAGTATTGAAACCACCGTCATCGCGGGTGACGTTGACATACATGCGTTGTAACAGCTGTTTAATGGATGGTATCCACTTATCTGATCCCCGTGATAAGTAAATAAATTTACTGTTCGGGTAAAAACTGTCTAATTGTTTATAATCTGTAAAAATTGGTGTGTCAGCAATAACTTGTGCATTGTCGAAAGTTTTCTGCGTATAAGCGGTATGAGCCACGTTATAGCCAAGTTCAAGCATTGCTGAACAAATACTCGTTGTTCCAGTACGAGGCAAACCGATTATGAATATTTTTTCACTGCTCATTTATCACTTACATCCAAGACTTGCGGCTACTTTCTACTTGATAAATAGCCGTATCGAGCAATCTATAAGCCACCGCTTGTTTTATAAAAGGAATGTCTTGAGCACCAGCAGCGAGCACAATTCTCACTGAGCTCAGTTTATGGCGCTTTTGAAACCAGCTTTGCTTAAATTGAACTTGTTGGGTTTTAAATATGGGGAAACAATAATAATCAACGCCAAAATAGCCTTTACGTATATAAATGAAATTGTCATCTTTAGCGTATCCCCAACGTAGCCAACGCATGTAAATTAATAAGCTAAAAAATAAATAAGCAGGAATTATTGCCATTAACAAGTTTGTTTTATCATTGATGATGAAAAAGATCGAAAATAACATAAATATCGGTGTAAGAATATAGCCTAAATTACGGAGTAAAAAGCGCTTGCTTATGCTTTGATAATCAATAGTCATCATTGTATTTTCGGGATAAACATCGTCAATTAATGCCAAACACTCGCTAGGATTAATTGAAGGAACAATTATACGGCTATTTTCAGCATTCGCTTGATATTGATTTAAAGCACTATTGCTTTGTTCAAATTTAAGATTAATTCGCTTAAGTAGCACATCCAGCCAGTCTTGCTGGCGGATTACCATTTGTAGGCGTGACAACCGCATGATCACTTCATATTTGGTTAATAAACCACTGCGCCTTATATAACGATCGCCGATTTTACTTAATGTGTAGTTGTAAAACGTAATAATAGAACCAGCGATAGAGAAAAGGGTAAAAGGCAATAAAATAATAAAAGTTAACGTAACGGCATATAATCCTATTTGCCACATGGGTTTGTCAGCAAAAGTAAGAAACTTTTCAAGATCTATTCCTAAACCATCAAAAAATTCTACAATATATCGTCCAAAATCATCAAAGAAAGGCGCTAAACCACCTAAAAATATCCAAATTCTATTATTGGTTAATCCGTGAATAATAAGATCAGAAATACTTCGGGTATTTAAAATAACTTCACTGTTATTCCCATCTTTAGTTGAACCACTTGTAGTGTTGATCTCATTATCGAGTTCAGCAGAACTTGCCATTTCATGTTGAGCTAATATTTCTTTTTTTAGTCGCTCTGCAAATTCAACTTTTAAAGCTACGACTTTAGCTTCTTGTTTAGCTGAGCCGGCAGTATCAAGTTGTAAGCAAGTAAAACCAAAAGGTCGATAATATATTGGCTCCTCAAGCTTTACATTTTGTATTTTAGCAAAAGGTAAGTTGACGTATGTTTTAGAAATTACCCCTGAACGTATCTCAATATGATCTTGATACAATCGATATTGAAAAAAGTAAAAACTCAAAAATGTAGAGAGTCCAATAAGGGATATTATACTTAAACCTATGGGTAGCCATAAATGGGGGTGTGCAATGATATTGTCGTAACTTAAATATAAAGCAGGTAAAAACACAACGATATTACTTAAAAAAGCCACGAGAAATTTTGCTAAAAAATAAATAATAGCTATTGGCGAAATTCGCTGCCAATCTTGGGTACTTTGTAATTTTTCATCCGTTTGAGGCGTATCTGCTAAATCATGGCTCAAAGCGTCTGGTGAATTATCCATGATGATTAACGTCTTTATGATCAAGGATAAATTGGCGAATACTCTCGGCTGTTGCTAGCGGTAAACCTGGTATTTCAAAGGTATGCATTGCACCACCAGCACTGAAAACTTGCAGTTTAGCTAGGCCTATTTTACGGTCAACAGGTCCACGTTTTAACTCAACATGTTGAATACGTAACATTGGCTGGCTAACAGTTTTACAAAAAATAACGCCACTTTTATAATTAAGGTCTTGGTTTCTAAGTGCGTAAAACTTTCTTTTATCAGCGATAGCATTATAAATGGTACTCATGAAGCCAACCAAAGCTACAAGCCAAATAATAAACATGAGTACATCGTTTGCCTCATGAGGTAGAGGGATAAAGGTTTGTAGTTGAACAATGTATAATATTGACATTATTATTGCTGTTGTAAATAAGTTGATGTAACGATTACTTTGAGTGTAATGAGGTGACAGCTGTTCAAAATTAAGTTGTTGTAATTGAGGTAAATGTTGACTTGGCAGAGCCGTATTTGAGAAGTTAGCGATTCCGTCCATAGTGTGTACTCCAGTTATTATTATTTTTATCGAATGATTAATTATTTTATTGAAGTTCTTAATCAAAACCTACCAAATATATAATAAATATCTAAGTAGGTTTATGCTAGCTTTACACTCTCTGTTTCGATACTTTGTTTAGATTCTGATTGTTGTTCGTTAATTCTTATTTGTGAGATAAGTAACCTAGATTTGTTAAGTGTTTTTCATCAAAGGTATTAATAACATCGCCGATAACGACTAGCGTTGGAGGTTTGATATTATGTAATTCAACCAAATGATTTAATCCTTCTAAAGTTCCTCGATAAACTTGTTGTTCAGGATTTGTTCCTTTAAAAATTAATGCTGCCGGGGTTGAAGCCTTTCGACCAGCTTTGATGAGCTGCTCACTAATTATCGGCAAGCTTTTAATCCCCATATAAAAAACAACAGTTTGTTTATTATCGTTAAGCGTTTGCCAAGGTAAGTCTAATTCCCCATTGTTTTGCACATTGCCAGTGATAAATGTACAGCTTTGTGCAACTTGTCGATGAGTTAATGGAATACCTACATAACTTGTACACGCCGAAGCTGCCGTCATTCCTGGAACAATATGGCAAGAAATTTCGTGTTTTAGGATAAATTGCGCTTCTTCGCCACCACGACCGAAAACAAATGGGTCGCCGCCTTTTAAACGTAGAACTTTTTTGTTTTGCTTAGCGTGTTCGACTAATAACTGATTAATTTCATCTTGTGGTACACGGTGTACTGCTTGTTTTTTCCCTACGTATATTCGTTCACAATTATCGGGTAACAAAGCTAAGATTTCTGCACTGACTAATCGGTCGTATATTACAACTTCAGCTTGTTTGATAAAACGAAAAGCTTGTAAGGTAAGTAGTTCAGGATCACCAGGACCAGCGCCAACTAAAGCTACTTCCCCTGATGAAAATGGTTTTTTCGTTAAAGGGGATTCAGGTATTGCTATTGTCATGAATCAATTTCCGCTGAATGAAACGTTTAAATTCTTTAAAATACCATCATGCAAATTATAAACAAACCCATGAACTGTAACGTCTTGTTTTTCTTTCCAAGCATTCACTAATGTTGTGGTATGGCAAACGTTTGCTACTTGCTCTACGACATTAAGGTCACAAAGCAAGTTGACCTTAGTTTTGTGATCTTCAACAGCATCAAGTTTGTCTTTATGAAAGCGGTACACATCTTTAATATGTCCCAGCCAATTATCAATTAGTCCATGACGTTTATTATCAATTGACGCTATTATTCCACCACAGCCGTAGTGACCGCACACTATTATGTGTTTAACTTTAAGTATCTCTACAGCAAACTGAATGACAGAAAGGCAGTTCAAATCAGTGTGGATAACTTGATTAGCAATATTACGATGTACAAAAACTTCACCAGGAGACATGCCTAATAATTCATTGGCAGGAACTCTTGAATCGGAACACCCTATCCATAGGTATTCTGGTTTTTGTTGTTCGGACAAGCGTTTAAAGAAGTCAGGGTCTTCTTCTTTTATTTTGTCAGCCCATTGCTGATTATTGTCGAATAAATGTTGAATAGATTTCACGGAATGCCTTGATAAATGATCTATGAATTGATTTTATGAGAATACCGTATGAAGTGAAAGATAAATGTAAGATCAATTGTTTATGATGTATATCTATTTAGTAATAATTACCCGTATTAATAACGTGAATTTTTATATCGTATTTTTTTAAAAGTAAAATTATTGAGATTGATTGTTCAACAATACCAATTTTATTCATACTTGAACCTCAGAACTTATCGTCATTATTTGTCTTTTAGGTCTTTATCTTCTTGTTCTTTTGATCGTTTTTTAATACGTTCAAGTTGTTCTTGATTCAGATTAAATTTTCGAGCAGATTTTTTTAGCATAGTTATCCCTCCAACAATAATACCTAACGAAATAATGATAATAAAAATAGACATTTATCGATTTCCTCTTTGCTCTTTTATGAGCGATTAACAATTAATAGATTTAATTATACCTAAATTAGGGTCTGTTGATCTTTCGTGGTTAAGTTTTGTTCGAGATAAAAGCGTTTTAATCGCGGCGAGTAGTGTGTAGCCTAGTCATTCTAAGCAAATACTACTCAACAAAGAATAAAACGCTTTTAGCCGAATCCTTCGGACAGCATTTGTTGGACATTTTTACGGCGTTATCGCGTTTTTATGTGGGATAACCACATGACAAATGCTCTGCCTTGTATAAATAGCCAACAAAAAGCTGCAAAAATAATCTCGAAAGATCAACAGCCCCTAATATCAGTGTTTTGTCCAATTACCAAAATTAGTAAATATTGTTAGCCAAATCGTAAAATAATAGGTAATTTATAATAAGATAAACACAAATAGATTATATTAACCCTATTTATTGAAAACTAACCTTTACAAACTAACATGATGGATACTCTATGTTTACTCGCTTAAGCGTGAAATTACTTATACCAACAGCGGTTGTTGGATTATTAGCAACTCTACTTATTATGCTACTAGCTGACGAGTTAGGTAAATCAACTGTTATTGGCATATTGTTAGCGTTAATCGTTGTTCAATTGATTGCAGGGTTTATATTTAATGAGCAGCAGCTATCATCTCGTTTAACGAAATTACAAGACTACCTCAAACTTGTTGTAAATCCTACAAAAGCGCCTTCTGGCCCATTGATTGATCCTGGAGATGACGAGCTTGCTCTTACAACTAATGAACTTAGTTCATTTATTAGCGACTTGTCAGATGTACTTGCAGAATTGCGAAATGAATCTGAATCATTAAAAGATGGTTCATCTTCGCTTTCATCACAAATGGTCGACTCTGTTCAAGCGGTTGATGATTCATCCCGTCAAATAGAATTAATGGCGAATTCTATTGATGAAGTCGCTTCAACGTCTAGTATTCTTTCAGAAAGCGCTTCACAAGTTAGTGATACAACGGATCAAGTTATTGCTATTTTGTCGCAAGGTCGAACTTCTTCGAATACGAGTCAGCAAACTATCGAAGCTTTTTCTGAAGAAGTAACCGAAATGGCGACTGATTTAGCTTTACTTCAAACAGAGTGTTCTAATATCGGCTCTGTGCTTGATGTTATTCGTGGTATTGCAGATCAAACAAACCTATTAGCGTTAAATGCAGCGATTGAAGCCGCACGTGCTGGAGAGCAGGGTCGAGGTTTTGCTGTTGTTGCAGATGAAGTAAGAGCTCTTGCACACAGAACGCAAGAAGCGACAGTTGAAATACAATCCATGGTTGAAGGTTTGCAAGAAAAATCAACCAATGCGGTAACTGCTATTTCTCGTGGACAAGAATTAACACAAGATAGCCTAACGCATTCTGCGGAAGTTGTTGAAGCCTTAGAGCAAATAGGTCAAATATTTAATGAAGTTAATACATTAACATCTCAAATTGCGAGTGGCACTGAACAACAGCAACAATCTACCGCCTCGGTAAGTACAAATATGGCCGAAGTAGCTTCTTTGAGCCGAGATATCTCTAATGGTTTAAGTTCTGTTGCTCAACATGCAGAGCAACAGCAAAATACTTCAATAGATGTTTCTACAACATTAAATAGAATCTGCGTGTAACGTGCCTCTATGATTAAACCAGACTCTGTTTAACAGAAAGCAGATCAAAAAAAAGCCCATGCTAGCATGGGCTTTTTCATTTTTGTAATGTCCGCAAAACTACCAATCAATCCCTTTTTGTGCCTTTATTTTATTATCAAAAGCATGTTTAATTGATTGCACTTCACTGACTGTGT
>CAJWBY010000159.1 GCA_913020705.1 uncultured Colwellia sp. | reverse complement strand
ATATGGCTTCAATAACACCAGGTAATTCAATTAATTGCTCAGCCACTTCGTTGGCTTGTTCTTCACAATCGATACTTGTTGAAAAGGTATAGCTCTTTGATTTTTTTAGCGGCTTCATACTTATTGCGCCAAGAAACCAGAGTAATGTCACCAATGACATGACAAGGAAGATTGCTTGCTCGCCAAATTGACTTGCAATAGCTCCACCCAGAATCCCACCCACAAAAGCGCCTAAAAATTGGCTGCTTGAATATATACCCATGACGCTGCCTTTTACGCCAGCAGGAGCAATACGAGACAAAATTGATGGCATTGTTGCTTCTAAGTAATTAAATGCAGTAAAAAACATAACTACGAGTAAGACTAACGTCCAAAAACCAAGTGGTAAATACCACAGTAATAATAATGACGCGGCTAGTAATAATATGGCGGCAGAGAACATTTGCTTTTCTTTTTGCTTTTTAATTGCCATGATCATAAACGGCACCATGAGAAAGAATGAACCTAGCAATGCAGGCAAATACAGTTGCCAATGCTGCTCTAAAGCTAGACCACTAGCAACAAACTGTTTAGGTAAAGTAATAAAACAAGCCGTTAATGCCATATGAAGAATAAATACTCCCCAATTTAAGCGCGACAATTCAGGATGACGAATGAGTTTACTCAGCTGTTCCGGCAAAGCGACACTGTCGCCTTTGGGTGCTTTATTTACAGAATTTGGCACCATAAATTGGATCATCACCATTGCGAAAATAGTGAGTACTGCTGTAAACCAAAATAGACCACTTAAACCAAAAGCTTCAGCAACTACAGGCCCAAAAACCATCGCTAAAGTGAACGACAAACCAATAAACATACCTATGGTAGCCATTACCTTCGGACGCTGTTCTTCACGACTTAAATCAGCCGCTAATGCTAATACTGCACTAGCTATAGCGCCCGTTCCCTGTAATGCTCGACCAAAGACAACACCATAGATAGTGTCAGACATTGCAGCAACAACACTCCCGAAAAAGAAAATAACCAAACCAATTAAAATAATCGGTTTTCTGCCATATTTATCTGACAAAATTCCCATAGGAATTTGAAGCATTGCTTGCGTTAGTCCATAAGCGCCAATCGCTAAGCCTATCCAAATAGGACTAAAGCCGATCAATTGTTCACCGTAAATAGCAAAAACAGGCAAAATCATAAAAAGTCCAAGCATCCGTAAACCAAATACGGCGGCTAAGGAAAATGCGGCTTTTTTCTCAATACTATTTAAACCTGTGGTGCTCATGTAATTCTCTAAACGTGTAAGATAAATGCAGAAATCGGCGTTATAGTATCACGTCAAACACTTGAACAAAAATAGAGATTAATACTGATTATTACCGAGTAATTATGCAATAATAATTGGTTCAAACTTTACGCGGAATTGTTATGAAAAATATAGAAGTACGTGGCGCTAGAACGCATAACCTGAAAAATATTAGCTTAGATATTCCTAGAGAAAAATTAGTCGTTATTACCGGCCTTTCCGGCTCAGGTAAATCTTCGTTAGCATTTGACACTTTGTATGCTGAAGGACAACGTCGCTATGTAGAATCACTTTCTGCTTATGCTCGTCAATTTTTGTCGCTAATGGAAAAGCCTGATGTTGATCATATAGAAGGATTATCTCCCGCTATTTCTATTGAACAAAAATCTACTTCTCATAACCCTCGTTCTACTGTTGGCACGATTACCGAAATCTATGATTATTTACGATTACTTTATGCTCGTGTTGGCGAACCGCGTTGTCCAACCCATCACCAACCTTTAGCTGCGCAAACAAATTCGCAAATGGTGGATAAGGTTCTAGCACTTGAAGAAGGGACAAAAGTAATGGTGCTTGCACCCGTCCTACAAGGCCGAAAAGGTGAGCATGTAAAATTACTCGACAACCTAGCTGCGCAAGGTTATATACGCGCTAGAATCGATGGTGAAGTCTGTGATTTATCTGATCCACCAACACTAGAACTTCATAAAAAGCATACCATTGAAGTGGTTGTTGACCGCTTAAAGGTTCGTAACGATATTCAACTTCGCCTATCTGAATCATTTGAAACAGCATTAGGGTTAACCGCCGGCACCGCTAAAGTTGCTTTTATGGACGAGCCAGATCGTGAAGAGTTAGTTTTTTCAGCAAACTTTGCTTGTTCACAATGTGGCTATAGTATGCAAGAACTTGAGCCTCGTCTCTTTTCATTCAACAATCCAGCAGGTGCCTGTAAAACCTGTGATGGTTTGGGTAATCAGCAGTTTTTTGATGCTGCTCGCGTTATCACTAGCCCCGAACTCAGTTTGTCGGGCGGTGCGATTCGTGGCTGGGACAAGCGTAATTTTTATTATTTCCAAATGCTGCAAGCATTATCAGACCATTACAAATTCGACCTCGAAAAACCTTTTAATAAATTATCAGAAAGTCATCAAAATTTAATACTCCGTGGTAGTGGTAAACAAGAAATTGAATTCAAATATATGAATGACCGAGGTGATGTGGTTATTCGTAAGCATCCATTCGAGGGTATTTTGAATAATATGGAACGCCGATTTCGTGAAACAGAATCGAATGCCGTGCGTGACGAGTTATCAAAATATTTGAACAGCAAGCATTGTCCAGATTGTAATGGCAGTCGTTTAAGGCTTGAAGCACGTAATGTTTTTATTGCCGATACGCCGCTGACTCATATTGCTGAGCTATCTATTTCGGATACATTGGCATTTTTTCAGAATTTAAATTTATCGGGTCAGAAAGCACAAATAGCAGAGAAAATTCTCAAAGAAGTGTGTGATCGCTTAGGTTTCTTGGTCAACGTTGGTTTGAATTACCTTAATTTATCACGTGCTGCAGGAACGTTATCTGGCGGTGAAGCTCAAAGAATACGTTTAGCCAGTCAAATAGGAGCTGGTTTAGTCGGTGTGATGTACGTTTTAGATGAGCCATCAATTGGTTTACATCAACGTGATAACGAACGCCTATTAAAAACCCTGATTCATTTGCGTGACCTGGGTAATACTGTGATTGTCGTTGAGCATGACGAAGACGCGATCCGCGCCGCCGATTACGTTATAGATATTGGTCCTGGCGCTGGTGTTCATGGTGGTGAAATTATTGCCCAAGGTGATGTAAATGATATTTTAGCTTGTGAAAATTCACTAACAGGTCAATACCTTTCAGGGCGTGAATGTATTGAAATACCTAAAGTGCGTGTTCCTTTTGATAAAAAGAATGTCGTTAAACTTAAAGGGGCAACAGGTAATAATTTAAAAAATGTTGACCTTACAATCCCGAATGGTTTGATGACTTGTATTACAGGTGTTTCGGGGTCAGGAAAATCGACCCTTATTAATGATACTTTATTTAAGCTTGCTCACATTGCCTTAAATGGTGCAACAACACAGGAACCAGCGCCTCATAAAGAGATCGTAGGTTTAGATCTTCTCGATAAGGTTATTGATATTGATCAAAGCCCAATTGGTAGAACGCCGCGTTCAAACCCTGCAACTTACACAGGTATATTTACTGCAATTCGTGAAATTTTTGCGGCGACTCAAGAGTCTCGTTCACGAGGTTATAAACCTGGACGTTTTAGTTTTAATGTGAAAGGTGGACGATGTGAAGCTTGTCAGGGTGACGGGTTAATCAAAGTTGAAATGCACTTTTTACCTGACGTTTACGTACCTTGTGACGCGTGTAAATCTAAACGCTATAACCGTGAAACGTTAGAAGTTAAATATAAAGGCAAGAGCATTCACGAAGTGCTTGATATGACGATTGAAGATGCTTTAACATTTTTTGCCCCCATTCCAGCGGTAAATCGTAAACTGCAAACGTTAATGGATGTAGGTTTAAGTTATATTAAGCTAGGCCAATCAGCCACCACGCTTTCAGGCGGCGAAGCCCAACGTGTAAAATTATCAAAAGAATTATCGAAACGTGATACGGGTAAAACACTTTATATTTTAGATGAGCCAACCACTGGTTTACATTTTCATGATATTAAACAGCTATTACAGGTTATTCATCGTTTACGTGATCATGGCAATACTGTTGTGGTGATTGAACATAACTTAGACGTGATTAAAACGGCTGACTGGATTGTTGATTTAGGTCCGGAAGGTGGCGCTGGTGGCGGTGAAATACTTGTAACAGGTACACCAGAGCAGGTTGCGAAACATAAAACGTCGCATACTGCCCACTTCTTAAAACAGTTGCTGGCTAAAGGTTAACTATACACTTAACTAAAAAATAGAAATAAATATTAACAAACAAAAAGGCGCGTAGTTCAAATTGATTTGGACTACGCGCCTTTTGTCGTTAATATAGAAATACTTACTATACAAACTACAGATAAACATAAATGACCGAACAACAAAATAAACCTTCATGGCAAAACCTTTTTATTTATCTACTCGCTTTCTCAAGTGGCTTTTGCATTATGGGCATTGAGCTTTTAGGCGGTAGAATTCTGGCACCATTTTTTGGTAGTAGTGTGCATATTTGGGGCAGTATCATTACAGTCTTTATGTTGAGCTTATCATTTGGCTATCTTGCCGGAGGGAAGTTATCAACTCAAAATGCTTCTTTAAAAAAATATGGCTTTATCTTTGTATTAGCAAGCATTACGATTTTGCCCGTCGCTATATGGTCGACACCAATTATGGAAGTCATATTCCTGAATGTTGAAGATTCTCGTTATGGCTCTTTACTTGCTTGTGCTGCATTATTTTTTATTCCAACGATAATATTGGGCATGATCTCACCTTATTCAGTTCGTTTGTTAGTAACAGATAAAGATAGCAGTGGGCAAACAGCAGGGAAACTTTACTTTGTTTCCACGCTGGGCAGTGCATTAGGTACAATTATTACTTCATTTTATTTTGTGCTGTTTTTTGAAGTAGACAATATCATTATGGTATTTAGTTCAGTACTGGGCATGTTAGGTGTTTTTGCTATTTTCTTAAATAAATCCGCCAAACCTCTCAACGTAAATGCAATAGGTGCTGTTCATGAATAAATTTTATATTTCGATGTTAACTTTCTTTTGCTTGTTATTAGGTTTTACTACAAGTATTTCAGCAGAAGTTATTCACCAAGAACGTTCGTTATATCGCAATATTTTGGTTGATGATAAAGGTGATTCACGCTGTTTAAAATTTAATGTTAAATCAAATAAAACGAATCAAAGCTGTTTATATAAAAGTGACCCTCAACGATTAGTATTTAATTATACTAAACTTTTATTTTCAGGCTTGTTGCTCATTGAAGAGCCCAAAAATATTCTTATCATTGGCTTAGGTGGCGGTACTATGTCAAACACCTTACATCAACTTTACCCAAAAAGTATTATTACCAATGTAGAAATAGATCCCGCGGTTGTAAAAGTTGCTCGTCAATATTTTGGCTTTCTTGAAAACCAAAATATTACATCGGTCATACAAGACGGGAGAATTTTTATTAAACGGGCAATCATAAAAAAGCAAAAATACGATTGGATAATTCTTGACGCATTTAATGGCGACTACATTCCAGAACATCTATTAACGCAGGAGTTCATTCAAGAAACGAAAAGTCTACTGAATAAAGATGGAGTATTAAGTGCTAACACTTTTTCGGTGAGTGATTTATATGCACATGAATCTGCAACCTATAAATCAGTATTTGGCCATTTCTTTAACGTTAGAAATTATAAAAATAGTAATCGAATTATTTTAGCCGCTAATGGCAAGTTGCCCAGTTTAACGCTAATTAATCAGCGTGTAAGCGCATTAAAAGATAGGTTAACACCTTTTGGGGTAGACTTAGAGCAAGTAAGTAATCAGATGACATCAACGAGTATCGAGCAAGACTGGCCTGAGAACACTAAAATTTTAACTGACCAGTTCTCACCTGCTAATTTGCTTAACAATTAAACGTTCAACTTAACCATTTACTGTTAATCCTGAATATAAAAAAGGAGCCTAAAGGCTCCTTTAATACATGCCAAAACATCTATATATTATTTTAAGTAACTGATCGATTGATCGGTTACACAACGCGAAAAACTTTTTTGCCTTTCCTCTCGGCTCAACGAAGATATACTTTGAGTTACTATTTTCATTTTTTCTTGTTTATCTTCTGTTGGTAAGCTTTTCAATTGTTGGTAAAAGCAACCGTATAATCCGAAGTTTAATGCGACATCTGATTTCATACCTTGACCATCGAGGCAATGCGACAATTTTTCAGCAAGCAAACTACGGTCCATACTTTCAACAAGTTCATCTACTTGATAGTTTTCATTGCCACTATTTTTAGCCTTATCACAAGCAAAAAACATATCGGCTACAGCCACGATAGGGATTAAATTTTTATGCTGCTCACTAAAGCGTAGTTTCAACCATTTGTCGTGCTCAAGTTCTTCCGGCGTTCTACTTTGCGAGGCATTAGCTACGCTTGACGACAAAGCAACACAAATTAAGACTAAACATGCCTGTAAAAATATTTTCATAATTTTTTCTAAAAGGTAAATATTACATGCAATTTACCTTAGTCATGTATCAAAAGACAACTTTCCTTTTATTCGTTAAGCAAAACTTCACTCAATTAAATATCCATGCTTTAATAAGAAAAAATTATTAAGTCAAACAATATGCTCACTCGAAAATTAGTATCAACGTTATTTATTTTATTCTTCTGTTTAAGTTTTTCTGCATTCAGTAATGATGAAACCCTTGGTCAGGTAAACGTCCAACAAAAATTTGATAAATTAATTGCGTCACATAAAGGAAAAGTGATCTACTTAGATTTTTGGGCGTCATGGTGCGGACCTTGTCGAAAATCGTTTCCATGGATGAACAATATGCAGGAGAAGTATCATCAGCAAGGCTTAGTTATCATTAGTGTGAACGTTGATAACAGTAAAGCACTCGCTGACGAATTTCTGGCAGAAGTCCCTGCTAATTTTAACGTTTTTTATGATCCTAAAGGAAAAGTTGCACGAAAATTTAAGTTAAAAGGAATGCCAAGTAGTTACATAATTGACCGTTCAGGAAAAATGGTAAGTGCACATGTTGGCTTTACCGAAAGTAAAAAAATGAAGTATGAAGAAGAATTAAAAACATTACTTAATAAAAAATAGTAGATGAACTTGTAAGAATCGATATTAAGTGTGAGTAAAATTTTAACTTAAACGATAGGATAAATATTTAAAACCTATCGTTTCTTCTTTGAATATTTTATCCACATATAAATTCCGCTAACCGATAGCAAGATCAGCATAAAAGCGACAAGGTCCATCAGTATCACACCAAAGTCTCCAAATATTCGCCCAGAATGGGCATCAAGAATCACTCTTTCCCAATTTAGAAACTGAGACTGATATTGTGTAGAAGCGGCTGCTGATTCTGACTCTGTAACAACTTCTGACGTAATCCACTTAGGTTCAACCAATGTATTAATTTTTTGCCAATCAAAGAAATCACTATCACCTTGATAATAGCCATTGGGTGTTTTTAAGAGTATGTTATTTTCTGAAACGCTCATTGCCTGAATAGGTACAGGTAAATCACTTGAACTATCAAGTTTATCAACCAGCTCACCTTTATCAGTAAAGATAACTAATTGCTTAGTAGTCGCTAATAATCGATAAGTCTGAAATTTACTTATGCTAATAATCGGCTCATCACTTTCATAAGCGAGTTGATCGCCTACCCATACAAATTGCTCTGTAACTAGCCATTTTTTTTGTTGATAAAAGCGAATATCACTCGGTGGTTTAAGACCATAATGATTTAGCAGTAAAGGACTGGTGATCAATTTTTCAGATAAGGACAAGAGTGTCGTATGGTTTAAAGCAATACCAGAAAGAGAAAGAAATATAATGAAGAGTGCTGAGAATATACCAAGTTTTCGATGCCATTCTCTTAAATGCCGAATAATACGATAACTTATGGAGTGTGTAGATTTTTTCTTAATCATGTTAATACGAGTTAAACCTATCTAACTAAAATGATGATAGGCAAAAAAATTAAACTTTTACCTTTTTATTTAACCAAAGTGCCAATCGTGCAACTTTAGTAAGTGCCCGTACCGACATGGTTGCGCCTGTTATACCATCAATATGTTGATTAAGCTTGTTTTCTTTAGTTAAAGACGCTGAATGAAACTGCTGAGTAAAAAAATCATGCCGAACTTCATCACCACGAGATTCTCGATACGCCAATACTTTAACGTCTACAATCTGTTCATTTTTAATATGCACGCCAATTGTTATTGGCTTTTCTTTTCCTATTTCTTCAAGTACCCATACCGTTTCAGTATCTTGCTGCCAGTACCTTAAGCGTAATCGGTTGTACTGATGACTCATTATTTCACTTATCACCACCTTATCTTCAGAAGATAACCATATTACTTTAGATTTTGGTAATTCACCGTTAAAAGAAGTACTCACAAACTGTTTAGAGGTTTGGTAAGTTTCTTTGGCAAATACCTGTGTTTGTATGCTAAACACGATAAGTAAAGTGAATATAATTTTAACCACATGCCCCCCTCAACTAAAAATAATTTTTAAAATATAAAAGTGAATGAGAGATAATCCCCATTCACTTTTTTATTTACTGCGTCATCCTCATGCAATAAATGCATCAAGATAAAAACTCATTAAAACTGGTAACCAAACCCTATATTAAAGCCTGTGGAGTCTTTAGAGCCACCTAGTTCTTCAATGTCAGCTTTTAGTACAACATTTTCATGTAAATAATAGTTGATACCTACGCTTGTTGACTCAACAGCATCTGAAGAACTTAAGCCAGCTTCATTATTATATTCAGCATAACGGGCAAAAGCCCCTACTTCTTCGTTAAACATATATGAAGGTTCAATGTACCAACCTGTTTGCTCATCACGACCTAAGGCTTTAGCTTCAGCACCGTCAATATCCCAAGTTGCATATAATGCGCGCACTGTGAAGTTATCAACTTGGTAAATGGCATGTGCTTGAAATAATGTAGCAGACGCATCATCAATACCGATAGCGCTTTGAGTCAAATCTGTTTGATATTGTAACGTTGCAGCCAATTCTAAACCTGGAATCGCAGTATATTTTACACGACCGGTATAAGCTAAGTTTTCAGCAGAGGCATTTGAAACTTTTTGACGACCACCTCTGATTTTATAGTCACTTCCAACTTTTAAACCACTTGTAACAGCAGCATCAATTGCTAAACCAGGTGCCAACTTAAAGTTACCTGCAACACCCGCTTCCCACCAAGTTGCTGGAATAATATTCTTTTCAACACCATTACGTTCAACACCATAAAATGTTGGTGGCTCATGAGTTTCATTAATAATGCCGACAGGAATTAAGAATAAACCCGTTTTAGTGGTAATTGTATCGCTGTAGTCATACTCAACATACGCTTGTTCAAGCTCAACTTCACCACCATTACTACCATCATCAGTGTCTTTTACTAAAGCGTGTTCTAATTCGAACTCAGAGAAAAAACGAATTTTATCAGTAAATTCATGACCAAAGAATAAGACGAAACGGTGAAAATCAACTTTCGCTTCTTGATCTTCATAGTTGTTATAGTGCAACTCACCGTAACCACCTATAGACGTTTTAGAAAATGGGCTCGCTGAAGTGCTTGACTCAATTTGGTCAGCAGTCGCTTCAAGGCGCTCTTCTGTTTCGTCTAAACGTTTTTCTAAGCTTTTTAATACTTCTTGCTGTTGTGCAATAACTTTACGTAATTCTTCAGTATTGTCATTTGCAGTAACTGCCGTGCTAGCAAATAAGCCGATAAGTGCAGAAGCAATTAAGGTTTTCTTCATCATGAGTGTCATGTCCGTCAAAGTTTGTAGAGAGATGTTTTTAATTGAGGCGATGATACATAAAAACAAA
>CAJWBY010000158.1 GCA_913020705.1 uncultured Colwellia sp. | reverse complement strand
CCAAACCTCATTATCTTGTGATCAGTTTTTAGAAAAACCCTACATGTAGTGCATTTGTTGGTCAGACGCTTTTTTGCGCTGTTCAATGCTACGAGGGAAATATAATAATGATAAGTGTTTACCTAGATATGTTTAGTTAGAACATAATTAAGGTAAATATAACTATCCGCATAATTAATAAATTACAGGTTTTTCATGAATAATAATCTTTTTGTAACTAAACGCAATGGCAAAAAAGAACTCATCGATTTAGAAAAAATCCATCAAGTTATTGCTTGGGCTGCAGAAGGTCTAGATGACGTATCAGTATCCCAAGTGGAGTTAAAATCTCATATTCAATTTTACGACGGCATTAAAACCGCTGATATTCATGAAACCATCATTAAGGCTGCCGCGGATCTTATTTCAGAAGAAACGCCAGATTATCAGTATTTATCAGCTCGTTTAGCTATATTTCACTTGCGTAAAAAAGCATATGGCCAATTTGAGCCACCAAAGCTATTTCCACATGTTGTTAATATGGTAGAAAATGGTAAATATGATGAACATCTTCTCACTGATTACAGCCAAGAAGAATTTGAACAAATGGAGAAATTCCTTGTTCATCACCGTGATTTAGATTTTAGTTATGCTGCTGTAAAGCAATTAGAAGGTAAATACCTTGTACAGAATCGTGTAACGGGTGAAATTTACGAAAGTGCACAGTTTCTTTATATTTTAGTCGCTGCTTGTTTATTTGCTAAATACCCAGTTGAAACACGCTTAAAATATGTTGAAGGCTTTTATCACGCAATCTCTACATTCAAAATATCCTTACCAACCCCGATTATGGCGGGAGTTAGAACCCCTACACGTCAATTTTCATCTTGTGTACTCATTGAATGTGGTGACAGTTTAGATTCTATCAATGCTGCTTCAAGCTCAATTGTGAAATATGTTTCACAACGCGCTGGCATAGGTATTAATGCAGGTCGTATCCGTGCATTAGGTAGCTCAATACGTAATGGTGAAGCATTTCATACAGGTTGTATTCCTTTTTTCAAACACTTCCAAACAGCAGTTAAAAGTTGTTCTCAAGGTGGTGTTCGAGGTGGAGCAGCAACATTGTTCTACCCGCTTTGGCATTTAGAAGTTGAAAGCTTACTTGTACTTAAAAATAACCGTGGCGTTGAAGAAAATCGTGTACGTCATTTAGATTACGGTGTTCAGTTTAATAAACTTATGTACACGCGTTTAATCAAGGGCGAATCAATTACATTATTCAGCCCAAGTGATGTGCCTGGGCTTTATGATGCTTTCTTTGAAGACCAAGAAAAATTTGAAGAGCTTTATGTTAAATACGAAGCTGATGATTCAATTCGTAAAAAATGTATTAAAGCGATTGAGTTATTCACTTTATTTGCTCAAGAACGTGCAAGTACCGGTCGTATTTATTTACAGAATGTTGACCACTGTAATACTCATAGCCCATTTGATCCGCAACAAGCACCAATACGCCAAAGTAACTTATGTTTAGAGATTGCGTTGCCAACACAACCCATGAACGACATTAACGATCCAAACGGTGAAATAGCGCTTTGTACATTATCTGCCTTTAACTTAGGTGCAATCGAAAGTTTAGATGAACTAGAAGGTTTATCTGATTTAGCTGTTCGTGCTCTCGATAGTTTACTTGATTATCAAAACTACCCAATGCCAGCAGCATATAATGCGACAATAGGTAGAAGAACATTGGGAATAGGCGTAATTAACTACGCTTATTATTTAGCTAAAAACGGTGTGTTTTATTCTAACGGTAGTGCGAATAATTTAACTCACCGTACATTTGAAGCAATACAATTTAACTTGTTGAAAGCTTCAAACGAATTGGCTAAAGAAAAAGGTGCTTGTCCTAAATTTAATGAAACACGTTTATCTCAAGGTATTTTACCAATCGACACATACAAAAAATCGATTGATAGTATTACTGGTGAGCCACTTCATCTTGACTGGGAAGGCTTACGTGAAAGCATTAAAAAACATGGTGTAAGAAACTCTACTGTTTCAGCATTAATGCCATCAGAAACGTCATCACAAATATCAAATGCAACAAACGGTATTGAGCCTCCACGTGGTTTAATCAGCGTAAAAGCAAGTAAAGATGGGATCCTTAAGCAAGTTGTCCCTGAATACAAACGTTTAAAGAATAACTATGAATTACTTTGGAACATTCCAAGCAATGAAGGTTATTTAGAGTTAGTTGGCATTATGCAGAAATTTATTGATCAAACAATATCAGCAAATACCAACTATGATCCTTCTCGTTTTGATGGTGGTAAAGTGCCTGTTAAGCAAATTTTGAAGGATATTTTAACCGCCTATAAATTAGGGGTTAAAACCATGTATTACCATAACACTCGTGATGGTGCTTCTGAGAACATGATTGGAGGAGATGATGAGGACTGTGAAGGCGGCGCATGTAAGATCTAACCCGTGAATATAATTGAAGCTTCGTTGTTGTAAGAATAAAGAAGCTTCAACTAATACTTATAATAATAAAAATCCATTTAAAAAATAAAATTTCGATAGCAAGCAATAACTAATATGCATGTTATCAAGGAGAAAAAAATGTCGTACACCACGTTTAACCAAAACTCTAATAATGCGCTACTTGAGCCTATGTTTTTAGGGAATAGTGTCAATGTGTCACGATATGATCAACAACGTTTTATTGCCTTTGAAAAGCTAATTGAAAAACAATTATCATTTTTTTGGCGACCTGAAGAAGTTGATGTTTCCAAAGATAGATCTGACTGGCAGAGTTTAACTGATTCAGAAAAACATATTTTCATTTCAAACTTAAAGTATCAAACACTACTTGACTCTATGGCAGCTCGTTCTGTTAATGCAGTATTCTTGCCACTTGTTTCTTTGCCAGAAGTAGAAACTTGGGTAGAAACATGGGCTTTCAGCGAAACAATTCATTCTCGATCTTATACGCATATTTTAAGAAACTTATTTTCAGATCCTGGTGAAGTATTTGATGATATTGTGGTGAACCCTGCCATTTTAAAACGTGCTAATAGTATCGCTAAATATTTTGATTCAGTGATCATCACAACACAACTACTTCAATCACAAGGTGAAGGTACGTACGAAGTTGACGGTGAAACTATTGAGGTTTCAACACGTAAACTTAAAGAACGTTTATACCTTGCTGTTTGTTCAGTGAACGCCTTAGAAGCTATTCGCTTTTATGTAAGCTTCGCTTGTTCTTTTGCTTTTGCAGAGCGTGAATTATTAGAAGGTAACGCAAAAATCATCAAACTGATTGCTCGTGATGAAGCCTTACATTTAACAGGTACTCAGCATATTTTAAACAACTGGATTTCAGGAAGAGATGATCCTGAAATGAAAATAGTTGCTGAGGAATTAAAAGATCAGGGGTTACAGATATTTCTTGATGTTGTTGAGCAAGAAAAAGAATGGGCACAATATTTATTCAAAGATGGCTCTATGATTGGCTTAAATGCGGCAATATTAAATCAATATATAGAATACATTAGTAATCAACGTTTAACGGCTATAGGCTTCGATGCTCCATTTGATATTAAGAGTAACCCTCTGCCTTGGATGAATGCATATTTAGTTTCAGATAACGTTCAAGTTGCTCCACAAGAAACTGAAATATCAAGCTACTTAGTTGGCCAAGTTGACTCTTCTGTTTCAAGTGATGACTTCGACGGCTTTGACCTTTAATTACAGATCCTAAATATAATGCTTTATTATTACATCATTAGCACATACAGAGCTTAACCCCTTTAACATGAGAAGTGCTAATGATTGTTCGATTCACCAGCCAATAATGCATCCAGATAAAAAACATCACAAAATTATTGTTGAAAATAAAATAGTCATATTCAAAGAAAGTGATAAAAATTTACTTGTGTGTTTAGAGAATGCTGACGTAGAAGTTCATTATCATTGTCGTGATGGATTTTGTGGTGCTTGCCGAGTAACGCTAGTTGAGGGAGAGATATACTACCCCCAAGGAGATCCTCTTGCTTTTGTTGGTGATGGTGAGATATTAACTTGCTGTTGTATCCCCAAAAGTGATATCAAACTATTGATTGATTGAACGCAAATAACTCAATACATACATAATTCAAGTTCTCTCTAAATTTAAAGGGATTAAATGTAGAGAGGTTAAAGTTTAGCCTGTAATTTGACTTCAATTCCACTAAGAACTTTCAATATTTCTGTAGCAACTGGTTCATAAAGTCGTTGATAGTTTACTTTGTCTTCAAGATTTATTGCTATATCTAATGCTTTAGTTAACTCAAAAAGCTGCATAGCGCCTACAGAGCAAGAAACCCCCTTTAAAGTATGAACTAAGTGCTTACAAGCGGCTTGATCTTCACTACTAATTGCCTGTTGGATCTTTTCACTGTCTTTTGAATGATCTTCATAAAACATCACTAAAATTTCATCAAAAAGTTCTTCATCTCCGAGGACGTTGCCAACACCAATTTGAAAATCAATACCGGGGTATTTCTCGTTAGAAGAATCACCTACTTCTTCAACATGACTTTGTATTTCTTCGACATGCTCAACAACAGCTATAGGTGTTGCTTCTTCATAACACTTTATTTGATTACGGCCATTACGCTTTGCTTCGTATAAACTGATATCAGACTTCTTAAATAATTCTTCTAAGTTTAAGTCATTACCTTGCCCTAGTGACAAACCAATACTGACCGTTACTGAAATAATTTCTTCGCTAGCATCATCAAGCTTTATTTTATTACATTCAATCGCGAGTCGAAAGCGTTCACAGGCAATAAAAGCATCTTCTGCGGAAGTATCAGGCATGAATACCGCGAATTCTTCTCCACCAACGCGACCAATAATGTCATAATCACGAAAGCATTCACACATCACAATAGCAAAATCGATTAATACTTTATCACCAGCATCATGACCGTAATTGTCATTAACAGCTTTGAAAAAGTCAATATCAAACATAGCCATAACGAGAGGGAAATTTGTACGTTTTGCTTGGCTAATGGCTCGGTTAGCTAAGTCTTCAAAGCTACCTCGATTACTAATTGCTGTTAAAAAGTCTGTATTTGCAAGAGACTCCAGCTCTAAAGTTTTTTCTAAAAGTCGAAGTGAAGTTCTGATCCTAGCCAATAATACTTTTGGGATATAGGGTTTAGTCACGTAATCATCAGCGCCAAACTCTAACGCTGCAACAATTTGATCTTCATCATCTGAAGCCGATAACATAATTACCGGTATACTCATAAAAGCTGGTAGAGACTTTAATTTTTGTAACATCGCGAGCCCCGATATACCAGGCATATACATATCTAATAAAATTAGATCAATGGCTTGTTCTTCTAAAACCTCAAAGGCTATCTCACCTGATTCTGCGGTAAATACTTGATAACCTTCTTCAGCTAAATCAAAATCTAAAAGCATGAGTGTATCTTTTGCATCATCAACAGCAAGAATTTTATATGTTTTATCAGTATTCACAGTTTCTCCTCATTAGAAGGCTTAATTGTAATATTTTCGCTTTTGGAAGTGTTATAACGTTTATATGAGAAACTAAATTATTTGGAACGCCAAAAGCTTATCTCTATTTCTTATCTAATTAGTTACACTAACTTTTCATATTTCTATCGTCAAATCAACGCTATTTCATTTGAAATAATTAGAAATTTTATCATTTAAAAAGATGATATCATTAAATAAATAAGTTTGCGTTATTTCAATCACCTCTTTTAAAGTTAAACATATCTTCAAAAATAATATAGAAACTATTCAGACAACTTTTAAATCAACATACAGGCTTCCTGGAAACGTTATTCTGTAGCGACCTTTTCAAAAAAGTTCTCTGCTATTTGTGTTTCACACTTAAAAAAATTATTTATTTTCTATTAAAAATCGGGTTAATTCTTTTGAATTAAATGGTTTTCTTAATACGGGGTATTTCCACTTACTATCTTCCTCTGCAATATAGCCACTGATAGAAAAAACACGGATACTTGGGAATTTTGTTTGAACTAATTTAACGGCTTCTCTTCCTGAAATATCAGGCAAAATCATATCAGTTATAAAAACATCAAAAACATTATCACTTTCTAATATTTCCATGAGACCAATTTTACTGTTGGCATGTTTAGTTATTACACCTTCACTATCTAAATATAATGAGACAAACTCTGCGATACTAATTTCATCGTCTAAAATCAGTACACGTTGCCCTTCCATATTCAATTTACTTTTAACATCTATTGGTGCTATTACTGGTTTAGATTTTAAAACATTACATTTGAATACTAAAGTAAAATGAGCTCCTCCTAATCGACCATAACCTTCTAACTGAATATGGCCATTATGTTTATACACCGTGCTATAAACATTCGCTAATCCTATACCGTTGCCTTTATTTACCGATTTACTGCTATAAAAAGGATCGAATACTTTTGCCAAATTTTCCTGCTCAATACCTTTACCACTATCTTGTACGTGAATTTCCAAATGTTGATCTTCATTTATATTAGCCGATATTTCTATTTCACCAATCAATCCTTGTTCACGAATAGCATCTTGAGAGTTTAAGACTAAATTAAGTAAAATATTTATAAACTCCCCTTGTGGAAATTTTATTTCACAATGTACGTATTGAATATTGAGTTTAAAATTGATGGTAGACAATAATAACTGTTTAAATAGATATTGGTTGTCAATAATATCCTGTATAGGATCAAATTTAACAACTTTAATAACCGGCTTACGGGTAAAAGCTAATAAGCGTTCAGTAACACTTTTTCCTTTATCAATGGCATTTTTTACGCGTTCAATATACTTAGATATGTCTTTTTCACCTTGGGAAAATTTAATTTCTAACATTTCCGTAGCACCTAAAGCCACCCCTAAAACATTATTAATATCATGGGATACATTACCAAAAGTATTCCCCAGCAATGCCAATCGATTACTAATAATCTGTTGCTGATCTTTACGAAATTTTTCGGTAACATTTTCAACAATCCAAATATATATACCTTCATCGGCTTCATAGGTTACCGATAAATCATAAACCGTATTATACTTATCAAAGCTAATACTGACTTTTTTAAATTGTCCACATTCTTTCGCTTTTCGCTTAAAGGCAAGATAATCAGAAATACTAAAGTTAATGTAATCAAAAAGACTAGAACTACAATTCCTATTTTTAGGCGTTAAATCTTGATAAACAATATTATCTTTATCATCGATAAAAAACACAGGCACTTTTATTGTGTAATTCACCATAGCCATCAGCTTTAACTTTTCAAAAACATTCTCAGATTTGGTAATGTCTTTGAAAACACCAAATATACCAACAACTTCACCCTTAGTATTAATTTCAACTTCACCAAGAGATTCAACTTTTACCTCTACTCCTAATTTATTTCTTATAACACTTTTATATCTAAACCCTTGTTTGTTTTTGATTGCATCACCAATATAACCTCTAACTTCTTCTTGTTTTCCCTCAAGATAGAAATCAATAGCTGAGTCAATGTCTGGTTGATAATTAATAGGGTCAACACCATGAATATTGTAAACTTCGGTAGACCAATATAGGGTGTTTTCAATAAAATCTGCACGCCAATGACCTGACTGATTTAGACTTTCAGCGAGTAATAAGTAATTGTTTCTTTCTTTTAATTGTTCAACCAATAGATGGTGTTCAGTGATATCTTTAACGGTTCCAAACATTTTATAAGCTTTATCATTTTTGTACTCAATAACTTTGCCAAAAACAGAAAACCATTTAGTTCGTCCATCTTCTGTCATGATAGCTAGCGTAGGATGAATACAAGACAGTTTTCCCTTAAAGTGGGAAATAACCTGCATATGAAAGCTATCTAAATCATGATTATCAACTAATTTTTCCCAAAAGGATGTCGGCCCAGTAAAAGCTTCAGCCTTATAACCTAGGATAGACATCATTTGAGCTGAATAATAAACCAGGCCTTCTTCAATATTCCATTCCCAAAACGCTTCTTCAATACTATTCATCAGCCTCTTAGCGACTGATGATGAAGTGCTACTAATACTATTGGACAATTCATTGAAGACAATATCAGGCTTCTCTTTCTCTGAAACAAAAACCATATAGCCACCCTCAACTTCAGTAACCTTAATTGTGCAGTTGAGTACTTGTTTCGATTTACATAATAATGGAACACCTCGTGCATTAGATATTGAACCTGTACCACGTTTGTAATTATTTCGATGTTTGACATTTGAACTTACCGAAGCCGCAGGTATAAGTATTTCTACAAGTTGCCCTTCAAGCTCATGGGATGAATATCCCGTAAATTTTTCAGCGCTATCATTACAGGACAAAATGACTCCTGACAAGTCAACATGAAAAACAGCAAAAGGGATAGCGTTTATCGTTATTGATGAATGATTAAGTTTCCTGATCAAAACAACTCATCCTCATCGTCAAGGTCATCGACAACTTCTTCTTGTTGCAAATTAAGCGTTTCTAATTCATTTACACTGTCTAAAGCTCCATCTAATAATTGTGTTACTTCTAGGAAATTAATATCATCTTGCGAATGTTTTTTGAGTGCTGTATGTACTAAATTAGTTAAGTACTGTTCTTGCTCGTCAGACATATCTAGAACATGAAAGCTCATCCCTATATTTTGAACAATTTCATTCATAACCTCTTGTTGGTGGTGTTTAGAGATTTCAATCATGTTTTTGGTGGAAGAAACAGCCTGTTGTATTTTACTTTGTACGCCAACAAGTGAATTCTTATAGGTAATAAAGGCTATTCTAGCCCCAATACATTCAATCACTGATGCTAGAGCATCAATATATATATCTGTGTCAATTGCGCCATCTTCCAAATTTAAGATGAGTATTGAACACAATGAATGATTAAAAATAGTCCTTGACCCAAAACGATAGAGTCTAGGTTTTATTCTTAACAGTTTCATCACATCAATTTCAACTGGAGAACAAAAACCATTTTTTGAACTAAAATATAATGCCTCTTCACTGATAGGGTAAAATGAAATACACCCCTGTAATTTCATGTTGTAAAGGAAAGAGAATACTTCATCTCTTATTTTTTCGAATGTAAAACAGTGATTTAGGCGAGAAGTTAGCTGCATGCAGCTACCATATTTTGAGGCTTGAGCCATCGAAACATTAATTACCCTATCTTTTGAGCAAATTTCGGATTCAAAACTGTGAATTTTATCTTGATAGGTAATTAGTTTCTGTAGCTTATTATTAAGCGCCAATAAAGAAATAGGTTTTGCAAGAAAATCATCGGCTCCACACTCTAACCCCTTGAGTATAGCGTCTTCTGTAGCTAAACCTGAATATAATACAAATGAAGTAGCTACAGTATGCAGCTCAACTTTCGTTTTAATCCATTCAGACCCCTTGTCTGCACCTATATTTTCATCAACCAAAGCTATGTCAAAAAGATCATTATTAATGATCAACACCTCTGCCTCTTCCAAGTTACTCGCGCACTTTACGTCAAAATTCCCTTCCAAGGCCTCAAGAAGTAATTCAAGGTAATCTTTATCATCATCAATAATTAGTAAGCTCGGTGTAGACATAGTAATTCCTTTTCTTATATGTACTTTATAGTTTTTTAAACGTCTGTTGTAAAAATTTGGTAACCATTTCGTCCTTGTTCCTTGGCTTGATATAAAGCTATATCAGCTTTTTTTATGAGTTCCGTTGCGTTAACAGTATCATCAGCCATACATTTTGTAGCGATTCCAATACTTACCGTTACATAGGGGAAAACAGATGAAAACTCATGTTTTATTTTCTTACTTAATAGTAATAAAATTAACTCTTTTGCTTTAACCCTTGCCCCATCTATAGGGGTAAAAGGAAGAACAACTATAAACTCTTCTCCTCCGTAACGA
>CAJWBY010000157.1 GCA_913020705.1 uncultured Colwellia sp. | reverse complement strand
GCCTTTCAGACATCAGCCTTCAGTTGAAGAGTTGTTGATAGGTTTTGTGTACTGGCTGATATCTGAAAACCTTAACAGAGCTGAAGTTAAAATAGAGTGAAGTACACGAAGATATAATTGGAACAGAAGTACCCCAAAAGGGCTATAATGGAGTATATAAACTTGAAGGTATCCCTTTAGTACTCCTATAAATCTTACAGGGCAGTAAAAATCGGAGAGTCAGTCCAATCGAGCATGGGCGCACAAGATAACTTATGAGAAATCATATAGTTAATTAAAACCTTAGAGATTTAAATAGACTGAATTGCTAACAGTAGCAACTAAAATATGCGCGAATTATACGTTTGTTCATACGAATTAACAAAAGAAAATAGAGTAATTAAAACATGACAGTTAATGCCATAAAGAAGACATTAGCACTAAATAGTACTCAAATTAATTTCTGATTAGTTTTTGTATCAATAACGAACCATGAAGAGGCAAATAATTGTTGGCCAAAGTAAGCGACTAAGGAGCAAATGGCCAAAAGTTATAGGTCCTGATTTATTTGCTTGTTAACTTTTTTTCATCTACTTCACAAGATGGTATTTTTGTTGTTTCGATTAGTTTAATTTCCCAAAACTGACTTAAACTGTTTTCATATTGGGCGCTAACTCTATATCTAGTGCAAGGCTTAGCTTCTAATGGGAACCACGCTTCCCTTGTTTCTGAACGCCTTCTATGCTTTTTAGTTGTTTCCAAAAGTATTAAATGGGGGCCTGGTTCAATGTTCTTTTTTATATTATTAGAGAAAAACTGCCTACCATCGATAGCTTTGATTCTCACTTCATAATTATTATTATCAGTGGGAACCTTTCTTCCACCATCTATTACGGCATAAGGTGTTGATTGGCATCCAGCTAATAAGAGAAATATGGGTAAAAGTAATTTTGCAGGCTTCATTGATTTATCCTTAAAAAGTTAACAGCTTATTATGGAGACTTCTCAATAATGTCCGTCGCATAATGTTTATTTAATTGGCATTAATATCACATAATTTCATGGTTTTAGGAAACAGAAATGTTAAATTATTGTCATAAATTGGATATTACTCAGACTTATCAGTAATACGACTCGAATAATTCATTAGAAAATATATGGTAAAAATTTTTATGCTAACTTCCGCCTTGCGCACAACCCCTCGTTTTTGTGAACCAAAACAATCTCAGCTAAGGCGCACAGTTTAGAAACGAAACCTGACGCTCCCAAAATAGAACAAAGATGAGCGATTACAATTCCCTCACTTCAAATCACGGGAAAAAAAATCCTTATGCCACTGTAAATACTTATCCATAGGCATAGGTTTCGCGAAAAAATATCCTTGAATCGAATCAATATTACATCGCTTTAATATATTAAGCTGTTCTTTAGTTTCTACGCCTTCGGCAATCACTTTTATTTTTAAGTTACGTGCTAAATTAATAATTGTTTTAACAATATTAAGACCTGACTCTTCATCACATATTCTATCAATAAAACTTTTGTCTATTTTTAATTCTTTTACAGGATATGCATGTAAATATGTCAAGCATGAATACCCTGTTCCAAAATCATCAATAGAAAATGTAAAACCTTCAGACTTCAACTCTTGCATTTGTTGTACTGTATGTTCAACATTATGAGCTAACATACTTTCTGTTATCTCAAGTGTAATTTGCGAAGGGTCGATTTTATAATCATGAATAATATTAAATAACTCAGTCTTTAGTGATGACGATTTAAACTGTGATGGGCTGATATTGATTGATACCTTGAAATCGTCACAAATAAAATCTGAGCTTAAATTGTTGAGTAATTTACATATGTCTCTTAATACTATATTTTGGAGGCGTTGAATTAAGCCAAACTGCTCTGCAATTGGAATAAATTCACAGGGAGGAATAATCCCCTTAACAGGATGAATCCAACGTATAAGAGCCTCTGCTCCGATAACTTTTCCCTCAATGTTAACTTGGGGCTGGAAATAAGCACAAAACTCTTCATTTTCAATTGATTTAAGAATTTCTGTTTCAAGTTCTATTTTTTTATCCAACAAGGTTTGTAACGCAGGATCATAAAAACTATAACTATTGCCTCCTTTGGCTTTTGAACGATACATTGCCGTATCAGCAAACTGCATAATATTATCTGAACTAATATCATCCCCTTCTATTAGACAAATCCCAATACTGCAACTCATTTGAAAACTTAGTGAGTTAACTTTAAACTCTTCATCGAATATTTCATGAATCTTTTGAGCTACAATTGATGATTCAACATTTGCTTGTTTATTATCATCACCAATATATTCCAATAGAACAACGAACTCATCTCCCCCTAATCGAGCAATAGTATCGGAATTTCTTATTATAGCTCCTAACCTTCTTGCTACTTCGACAAGTAACTTATCACCAGAGCTATGCCCAAGAGAGTCATTTAAACGTTTAAAGTTATCAATATCTAAAAATAATAAAGCCCCTGTTTCACCAGAACGTTTTATTTTTTCAACTGCAATAGTAAGACGCTCGTTAAGCATTCTCCTATTAGGTAATTTTGTTAATGGGTCATAGTAGGCTAATTTCTCAATTTCTTTTTCAGCCAATTTTCTCTGAGTAACATCCCTCGCTACCCATAAGACGTGCCTTGAGGAGGTATCTTTAGATTGATAATTTTCAACAGGTGCTATGCGTCCTTCAAAAACTACATGACCTTTTTTAACATCAAGTTCATATTCAAATACCTGAATTTCATTGGTTGCTAACGTTTTGTCTATCACCGCCATTATAGGTTTAGCATCTTTATCTGCTAGAATATCATTTACATTTTGCCCTTTCATTTCCTTCATTGAAGAATATAGTAAGTCCTCAGAAGAACCATATACATCAACATACTCTCCATGCTCACTTAAAATAAGCACAAGGTCAGGCATAACCTCGGTAAATGCCTTAAACTTATCATTACTATGCTTTACGTTATTTATTGCCTGACTTAATTGCTCAGCATTAATGTTCTTTTCTAATGCTATGCTGGAAAAACTGACAAAGTAATCAATTAGCTCTAAATCTTGCGCTGAAGGAACTTTAGGGTGTGTGTGGTATACCGCAAATGTTCCTAAAACCTTAGATTTTGTTGATAAAATAGGTGTTGACCAACATGACTCTAACCCAAATGTGTTAGCTACTTCCTTAAAATCAGCCCAAAGAGGAGATGAATTGATATTGTCTACAATAACTCTAGATTTACTATATGCCGCAGTACCACATGAACCAACATTAGGTCCGATTACTACCCCATTAATTATTTCGCAATACTGTTTGGGGAGACTGGGAGAGGCACAGTGAAAAAGTTGATCCCCCGTAAGTGATAAAATAGAACACTTCGTCGTTTTATCCTCTAAAATACCTTCAATTGCTAAGCAAATTTCCTTGCCAATTTCACTTAAAGTCTGACCTAATGCTATTTTAGATAGTATTTTTTGCTGCTGCGAAAGCAGTTTTGATAGTTGCTTATTATCCATTATTAAAATACTCTAATTTTATATCTATTTTTCTGTATGACATGGAAAACGTACTTAATACTATCTGTATTCAAGATACGACAGATAAAGGCTTTAGTCGTTTTCGAAAAATATTTATATTAATAATAGTTACTAAGCTTCATTATAGTAAAGAATTTATTTTATGAATGACAAAAACCTTCCATATTAAAATCTCTTCGAATAATTTTAATGTGGAGTTCAACTTAATGTGCTTTTCTCAAGAAGTATTTCTAAGGGCTAATTTATTCAGAAACTAACACAAGTGATGGAAGGTCAACAATTGCAATATTACTTTACTCAGCCTCATGGCTAGACATAACATGATTCTAATTATGATCGACATATACACAATACAGGACCTTCCCCAGAGATAACTATTTAGGACTTTTGACGATGGCTTTTTGCCATTACCTCGTCCAGCCAGAGTGTGAACAAAGCCATCAAAACGGTGATTCAAGTAATTATATTAAGATGACTTATTCGTATCACGCTAACCTCTGCCATATTCAAATATTAATGGTTAAGATTAGGTTTTTGTATTTCTGATAACGGTACACCTCATGTTCATCACTCTTCTTTATCCAGCAACTCCATTAATCCAACCAGTGCAGCGAAAAGTACAGCCCCTACAGGCCAAATTATCCAAGTTACGCCCCAATCCATAGTCCATAAGCTCCAACCAAGAAATATAGCGACTAACAAAGGCCAGTAAAATGCAGCAAGTTTTTCAACACGTTTTGCACGTTTACTCTTTACGCTATTTAGAGGTTCATCTTTTAGAATATTGTTGTAAGCCTCATATTTAGCCGCAACAGGAGACACAATGTATATTCCAGCTGCTACGATGAGCATCAGTACAATTAGCATCATTAGAGTTATACCTGGGCCACTGAAAAGCATACTAACAAACATAAGAGGTGCAAAACTGATAATGAACATAAATATACCCAACGATAATCTTCGATTATAGGTGGGTCTGAACTTTTTTAATTTTTCATTAAAAACACTGTGTACACCATAGGCTAATTCAAATGCTTCATTATCTATCACCGCTATGTCGCTTTCATATTGGTTGGTTCTGAGAAAGAAATTTATTCCAATAGAGACCATAACTAAAATAGACACAACTCCTATCGCTGCTGCGATATCGTCTGTCAGGTTCAAGCGATTAGTTTCAGCCATAGCCAAGAAGAAAAACAAAGGTACTACTGAGCATAAACAAAGCATAACCCCTTTAGTGATTAAGGCTGATACTTCCATCTTATTTTCAATATATTTTGTTGCTTGCTCTAAACTAATTTGAATAATATCAGACTTTTTATTTTCATCACGAGAATCAAAAGCTTCATTCTCATCCTTTAGTAGAAAATCAGTAGAAACGTCAAAAAGCTCCGCCAACATAATTATTCTATTTAAATCAGGTATGCTATTGGTGCTTTCCCATTTAGACACTGACTGCCTAGAAACATTCATCTTTTCTGCCAATTCTTCCTGAGACCAACCAACCTGTTTTCTTAATCTGACAATCTTTTCTGCTAATATCATAAAGTTCATTCCTTCATTTTTTGTTGAGCGGTAAGCATAGAAAGTCAGGTAGTTGCAGACCAGCAAGTTAAGTTGTTAATTTGTCAACCAGCGGTTGCAATTAGGCTAAACAGCTAAATTTAAACATTTTTTTGTTAGCAAGTTGGTTTGAAAAAAGAGTCTAATCAAAATTATATCCTAACTAACACTAAGCTATCAATCTATAGGAAGACTTCCCCATCAGGCAGGTATTCCTTCCGCCCAAGAAGCTTTAAGCTGCTAATTAACATTATTACTAATAATTCCATTTTATGATGGCGTAGTCGAATCAATTAAACCTCGTTAATATTTTTTATCATATATGTATTTAGCAAACAATTGACTCTTGATAGAACTAGCCTTTGTTAAGCTGTAAAAATTCAAAAATAGTTATATTCCAAAGCCACTGCTATATTTACACTATGTACATTTATCGTTAAGGAAATAAAATGACTAATATTAGTAAATTGTGTTTATTTTTCTTGGCTAATGTCCAGATAATGTCATGGTCTCTTAGCGCGAATACCTACAAAGTCATCTCTTACAATCCTCCTAATCCGCCTCATAATATTCACACAAAAGATGCTCAAGGTAACCTTGTAATATCTGGCATAATTTCTGATATTTTCGCTCAAATAGGAAAGATAACAGGAGATGAATTCGTCATGGTGCAAATGCCAGCAGCCAGAGCTATTATTGAGTTTGATTTCGGGCGTGTTGATATTTAACCCGGCATTCACCCGATTTGGCGCAGTAAAACAAAAATAAAAGGTGAATATTCAATTCCTTATAAAAGCGCTGAAGAAGTGATTGTTTTTCGATCTGGCGAACAATTTGATGTAAAAGTTCAAAAAGACTTATTTGGTCGAAAAGTTGGAATTGTACGAGGCTTCACTTACCCATGGTTTGAGTCAGCCTTTGCATCTGGTAAAATTAAAAAGATCCTAAATAAGTCAGAGGGATTGTTAGTTAAGCAATTAATGGCTAAACGAATAGATCAAATATTCATCAGTAAATCATCTATAGAATATATGAAAAAAAATGACCCTAGTTTAAGTAATATCGTCGTTGGAGATGTTGTTAGTTCTGTTGAAGTGATGATGCGTGTGCACCCAGAAAAAATAGAGCTGCTACCTAGATTGAATAAAGCGCTAAAACAAATGATTGACGATAAAAGTATTGAGAAAATAATAGCTAAATACAAATAAAACCTAACAAACTAAGTGGTCCAGTTACCGAGTCACAAATTTTTACTCTATCGGTAAATATACATCCGTAATCATTTCATTTTCCGAAACTTCAGGGAAAAAACTCACCCTTTCGAAGAAAATGGGAAAATCTCTAATTTCAAAATCAGAGTTATTAAGCCATTCTGAATAGAGATATTGTACAGTTAATCCGATAGTGTCATCACTGCCAATATGCCGAACTACAGCACACTTTCCAGCAGGTATAACTTTATTCACAACTCCATGTGAATTTTCTTCAATCTCCTCGTCAATTGAGCAACACAAATCAAATCTATAGTTTTCTGGAGCGGTTATATTTGGATCATCATAAACTAAATTGAATGTCTTACTTTTACTCGGTGGAAGTCGGTTACTTTTTCTCCACTCAATAAACTTCTTAATTGTATTGCCAATAAGGTTTGGCGCAGCTCTGTGTTCCATTGTTGCTATTAATGTCTTTGAAAAATCAACAATTCTCACATCAAAATTAACATTATGATTCATAATCTTTGTCCTTAGTTTTAATATCGGTTCATATTGTGTACGCCAAAGAGTCCAATCTGGAGACCGCCTAAAATCAGACGGACTTTTATTAAATATTTTCTTAAAAGCACGAGAGAATGCTTCGTGACTTTCATAACCATTTGCCAGTGCTATATAAACAATTTTTTCATTCCTGTAAGCTAATTGATAAGCGGCTCTCTTCAATCTGAGTAACTTTACAATAGACATGACTGGCATCCCAAAAAATATTGAGCACTGTCTATGAAAATGATATTTTGATAAATAAGCGAATTGGCAAAGTTTATTCGTATCAAGATCTAGGTCTAGATTAGCTTCTATATAGTTGATCACTCTAACTAATCGCTCTTGATATTTTGTCAATTCAATAATCCTTTCTCTTCAGCAGTTCAATATTAAATCTATGGTTTTCCACAAACTTGACCAAAGTTGCTCAATTTGAATGTGTATAGCTTTTATTTATAGTTTCCACAGTGATTGAAAGTTTCTCCGTGTTAAAGCTTTAAATCACTGAAATATTCAATTGTAAATTTAATGAACGTTTGTAGTCTTTTTGACTGTTCCAACAATTGAGGATAAATCATCTGAATTTGATTTTCTGACATAGACTGGTTTTCGAATATAGGCTCAAGGGTTCCAACTTCAAGTTCTTGATCAACAAAGTAACTAGGCACCCTGATTATCCCCTCACCTGATAAAGCTAATTGCTTTAACATCAATGTATTATTTATTTTCAGCCAACCACTAACAGGTATTACATCATTATTTATTGACCATTTATTATCGTCTTGCCCTCTTATACATTGATGGCTTGTTAGTTCATTAGCCGTTTTAGGTTTTCCATGTCTAATAAAATATTCAGAAGAAGCACATATAACATGCTTATAATGAATTAATGTTTTTGCAATCATGTTGAGTGGAGGCGTTACCGTAGAACGAAAGGCTAAATCGATGTCATTTCTATTTAAATCATGGTTAATATAACTGCAATCAATTGAGAAGCTTACAGCGGGATGAAGTTGATTAAATTTAGACGTAATATCAAGTAAATACCGATTAGTAAAAAGCGCAGGCGCGGTAATTTTAATAACCCCTGCTATGCCTTGCCCTTCTTTCTCTGCGCTTCGCTCTAATTCAATTACGGCTAATCGTATTTTATCCATTCCAGACATCATGCGTTCACCAACACTCGTTAGCCTGACACTTCGAGTTGAGCGAATGAACAATGCCACTCCCATCTCAGCTTCTAACTTTTTTATTTGTGCAGACAAATAACCTCTAGAAATACCTAATTTTTCGGCAGCTAATGTAAAACTAAGTGATTGGGCTACTTCACTGAATAATAATAGACGTTCTAACTTTTTATGTTGTTTCATGAGCTTATTTATTGGATGAATTAATCACTTATTGTGATTTATAACACACAATGAATGTGTAATTGGTATATTTTTCTTACTCATTATTTCATTCATAATAACCAAACAAGCTGCTATAAAATAACAAGGTGATAAATATGAACTCAAGTCTTAAAAACAAATGGGCACTGGTTACTGGTGCCAGTCGAGGTGTGGGTCAACAAATAGCGATTGGGTTAGCACAATATGGCGTCAATTTAGTTCTTCATTCTTCAAATATTGAAAATCAAAAAAGTACTGTGAATTTGTTAAAAAAATATAACGTAATTATCATGAATGTAGCAGGTAGTTTGGAATCAAATGAAGATATTACTCAGTTTGTTACAGATGCTGAACTAATGTCGGGCGGAATAGATATTCTCTATAACAATGCGGCAATAATGACATCAGCAACCCCTTTGTTTGAAACCCTGCAATGCGATTATGAAAAGAGCTTTCAAGTTAATTTATTTAGCATGATAAAAATATGCAGCTATTTTGCCCCAAAAATGAAGTCCCGTGGTTTTGGCCGAATTATTAATGTGTCATCAGGTATTAAAGACACGCCTATTTTAGATGCATATAGTGTGAGTAAGGCCGCTGTAGATAAGTACACACGAGATCTAGCGATTGAACTTTCAGATACTGGCGTGTTGGCTAATATACTTGACCCTGGCTGGTGTCGAACAGACCTTGGAGGTGACAGCGCATTTAACGATGTTACTTCTGTACTTCCTGGTGCATTAATTCCTGCAATGTTAGGTAATGAAGGCGCTGAAGCACCAAAAGGATTGTTGTTCGCCGCCCAGGATTATACGGGGCTAAAATTATCATAATGTAAAACAAGGTTGCTTTAATTCCATTAATAATAGAAACGGTTTCTGCCCGACGAAGAACTTATAACGGCAAGTAAATAAGACGCTAGATAAAAAAGACGAAACCGTTATACTGTTATACTGTTATTAATATGATGAATTTTATAAAAATAATATTTTTACTCTACTTTTTACCATTATCTGTCTTAGCGCAAACGAGCGAAAAGTCAGGCGATGATGGATCGAAAAAAGAAAGAATCACTTTAACAGTAGCAATGGAAGATATTGGCTACTTTCCATTTTACTATACAGAAAATGGCGAAACAAAGGGCTTCTCTGTTGATGTTCTTAATTATATTGAAGCTAATTCAAAGTATAATTTTGAATATAAAATTCTTCCTTGGCCAAGGGCACTGCATCTTGTTGCTGAAGGTCGAATTGATCTCATACTCACTTTATTCAAAACATCAAAGCGCGAGAAGATATATCATTTCATCGAACCCTCGTATGGCAATGAAATTAATCAGCTATTTACTTTAATGGATAACAAGTTTAAGTTCACCGGCCAATTACAACAATTAACACCTTTTTCTATAGGTACCGTTAGAGAGTATTCGTATGGTGAATATTTCGATCAGGCAACCTACCTTAATACATTGCCAGCATTAACAGAGGAGGTACTATTGAAGCTTTTACTTGCTAAGCGAATCGACATGATAATTAGTAATCCATTGGTTTTTAATCAGATAATATTAAAAGAAAACATGAGAGATAAGGTTAAAGCGATAGAGCCTTACATATCACTTACACCTGTATATATGGCACTCACCAAAGGAAGAAAAGATTCTCAAGAAATAAAAAATACGATAGGAAAACTCACTCAAAAATTAAAGTTATCGTCTTATTACCAAGTGTTATTGGAGAAGTACCATATAAATGTCAAATAACATATTAAAATCTAATGATTAATACCCCTCTAGTACTTTTAAAGTCAAAACTGACTAACAATTTACTTAAATAAAGCCCTCTTATTATACAAATAAAAAGATCAAATTAAGAATTTAGGCTATATATTATTAATATATCCGCTTTGTAATGCCAATGAATTTTATAAAGGGCAACAATGAAAGTATTACTATGCTCACTATTTGGGATAATATTTTTT
>CAJWBY010000156.1 GCA_913020705.1 uncultured Colwellia sp. | reverse complement strand
TTTTGGAATGAATTTGGCCAAGTTTTAAAAGAAGGCCCAGCTGAAGATAACGCTAATAAAGAACAAGTAGCTAATTTATTACGTTTTGCTTCAACGGAAAATGATACAGCTGTTCAAAGTGTTTCCATTCCAGCTTATGTAGAACGTATGAAAGAAGGTCAAGATAAAATTTATTACGTTGTTGCCGATAGCTTTGAAGCCGCAAAAAACAGCCCTCACTTAGAAGTATTCCGCAAGAAAGGCATTGAAGTATTATTAATGTCAGACCGTATTGATGAATGGTTAGTAAGTCACTTAACTGAAGTCGATGGGAAGCAATTACAATCAGTTACTCGTGGCGGTTTAGACCTTGGCGATATGGACGATGAAGAAACTAAACAAGCACAAGAAAAACTTGAGCAAGAGTTTGACTCTGTTGTAACTCGTATTAAAGCTTCTCTTGAAGGTAAAGTTAAAGATGTTAAGTTATCTCAACGTTTAACTGACTCTCCAGCTTGTATCGTGGCTGATGAACACGACATGAGTAGCCAGATGATGAAGCTTATGCAATCTGTAGGTCAAGAAGTACCAGATTCACTACCTATTTTTGAAATAAATGGTGAGCATGAATTAGTTAAACATGTAGCTGATGAAACTGACGATGAAAAATTCAACCAGTGGACTGAAGTATTGTTTGAACAAGCAATGTTAGCTGAGCGCGGAAGTTTAAAAGACCCAGCTAGTTTTGTTGCACGCTTAAATAAATTAATGCTAAGTCTGACTAAATAATTTTTAACATTTTTTAGTTTTGATATAGAAAAGGGGCTGATGCCCCTTTTTTGTATTTATTTTTCTACATTTTATTGATTTCTTTATTTAAAATTGAGAACAGCTGTTCAACATTTTACACCCATGACTCAATGATTGATTGTTACCTTTAACAATCATTACAACAGGAAAGTAAGTATCTCTCCTTGTTTGTCTTTAATATCCTCAAACAAAAAATTTAAAAGAATGAAGTAGATGTTTTTGTCTGCGGGGATAAATTGTTTATTTAATTATTTAGCTAGGATAGGGACAGTAAAACATTATTCCCCATGGTTGCGCAGGTTGTTGAAAAATTAATTTTAGCGAATACAAAAAATCGACTTCGCGGATTGTATCGCACGATCTTCTTTGTAGGGATGCCATTCAATCTTAGGCGTATATAAAGTTGCTGAAATAGTTATGAATAGGCTTGGTAATATAATAATCGCGGCAATTATAGCGATTAAAGTTTTCACCATTATATATCCAAAGTACATATACAAGTAAGACCTACAGTAACGAACTATACATTTAATAAATGCATTAAATTATTGAATGTTAATAATGCTTATCAAGATCAACTCCACGATAGGAAGTTCGTTATGAATTAATAACTCATTTGTTAAAAATCAATTTATCAACAATACTTCATCATATGAAATCACTTACCTTCAATCAGTTACAATTACGTGTACTTGCATTGCTTTTTATATTGTTTACAAGTGCACTCGTTGGATATAGATATTTTATAGAGCTACCTAAGCTTGAGCGAAGCGTTTCATTACTTGCAGAAAGAGAGCTCGATATTTTAAGCTTCAGCATCGAAAATATGATGAAGAATACCTCAAAAACAAATTATGATTATGCAGTTTGGACATCAACTTATGACTTCATGCATAACAAAAACCAGAATTACCTCGATGAAAATTTAGTGGATAATACTTTTCATAGCCTAGGAATAGATGGCATTTATTTTGTAAACGACAATCTAAATCTTGTTTTTGGCCGAGGGTTAAACCACAAAACGGGAAAACCTTTGATCTTTTCTTTTTATGACTTCAAAAAATTCCCTAATAATTTAGCCATGCTCCCTGTTCCTACAAATGAAAAGGGAACACCTCAAACAGTTGGATTTTTAACAACTCAAAATGGTCCCGCTATATACAGTGTCAATCAAATAAGAACTTCTGATCAGAACGGTGAACATCGTGGTTTTTTCATTTCAATCAAGCTTATAGGAAATGAATTTACAGAGGATTTGAGTAAATACACACGGACTAAAGTTTCATTTAGTACTCTTGCTAAAACTGTGAATTTAAAGAAATTACCGCTTTGGTCTGAAAAAGCTTCTGTGAAAAAAGTTAATTTTTTCAGTCAAGTGTTAATTAAAGATATGAACTCTGATCCTGTAGCCGTTCTGAAAATGAGACACAGTGTAGGAAAAATGCCAAACTTAGTTAATCAGAAAAGTCTAATATTTATTACATTGCTCAGTTTTTTGTTCTATATCATTTATCGACTTATCTCTATCACTATTATTATCCCTGTAAAAAAGCTAGCTCGGGATATTAAAATGTTGGATGAAAAAAATCAACATAGTCAATTAAGTGAGAATTTTACTGTAAAAGAACTTATTACCGTATCAAAAAATGTGAATGAACTTATGTTTACTGTTCAAAAACAAAACGAATTATTAGCGAAACAAGTGATTACAGATCCGCTCACTCAAATTATGAATCGGCATGGTCTTAAAACAGAATTAGACGATTACCAAGAACAATGCGTTCGGTTAAAAGTTGGTTTTATTGTTGTGATGTGTGATGTTGATTACTTCAAAAATTATAATGATTCTCTTGGTCATATGAAAGGTGATGAAACGCTGTTTGAAATAGCACAAGCATTAGATAAACAATGTCATCGGTCTACTGAAGTATGCGCTCGATTTGGTGGAGAAGAATTTATTCTTTTGTTTAGTGAAATGTCTGAGCAAGATTTAAAGAAAAAAATGCATAGTATTATAAGAACAATGGAAATACACCACTTTCCTCATCCAAAATCACCTACTGCCGCACATGTTACATTGAGCATGGGAGCTACGATCGTGCTTCACACTGACGTTGTCGATTTTTCGTTACCTATTAATGAAATAATAAAAACGGCTGATAAGGCACTTTATCAGGCAAAAGCTTTGGGTCGAAATTGTTTTGTAATAAATTACTTTTCAACGAATAAATTGGGACTGTGCTAATTTAATCAATCAGTAAAAAGTAAAGATGATAGCTCTTGTCAAGTTAAGGTATTACATTAGCTTAAAGACTTAATAACAAGTGAATGAAATACTATCTATTTAACAATAATAGCCTATATTACATATTGTTAAATTATATTTATCAGTAGATTAAAGAAGGATTTTTTGTGAAAACTGGCAGTGATATACATATTCTAATCGTGGATGACGTTTCAGATAACATTCAAGTCGCAATGAATATACTTAAGGAAGAAAGTTATACATTTTCTTTTGCTTCTGATGGCCAAGAGGCAATTGATTTAATTTCTACAGATACAGTAGTTTTCGATTTAATTTTACTTGATATCATGATGCCTAAAATTAATGGTTATGATGTTTGCTCAGCCATAAAAAAAATGGATCACGCTAAAGAAACGCCGGTGATTTTTTTAACCGCTAAAGCTGATGCAGACGCTATCGCGAAAGGGTTTGAAGTAGGTGTTGATTATATTGTTAAGCCTTTTCATGCTAATGAATTATTAGCGCGTGTAAAAACCCACATTGAGTTATCTGAATCTAAGAAACAGTTAAAAAAGCATGCCGTTGAAGTTGAGAATAAGGCTGCGCTGCAGGCTGTTCGATTAGCATTAGAGATTGAAGAAAACCAATGTGAAATGATTTATATTTTAATGGAAGTTATGGAGTCAACTTCTGATGAAACAGGTCAACATATCAGGCGTGTTGCTGAAACAAGTAAATTACTTGCGCAAAAAACACCTTATTTAAGCGAAGAAGAAGTTAACATTATCTTTTTAGCCTCACCTATGCATGATATTGGTAAGATCGCTATTCCTAAAGAAATTCTTCATAAACCGGGCAAACTCACGGATGAAGAAATGACAATTATGAAGACACATGCAGAAAAAGGGGCTGCATTGTTGAAAAACTCAAAACGTCGACTTACCGCATCAGCCTCAATTATTGCTCATCAACATCATGAAAAATGGGATGGCTCAGGTTATCCTAATGGACTAAAAGGAGATGATATCCATATATTTGGTCGGATTGTTGCTCTCGCAGATGTTTTCGATGCACTTACTCATAAACGCCAATATAAAGATGCTTGGACGATAAACGATGCCATTGATTATATTAAAGAAAATAGTGGTTCACACTTTGACCCATCTTTAGTCAAAATCCTTGTTGATAACCTTCCTGAATTTTTAGACATTATGAAAATATAAAATGCTTATTCGTTTTGTCTTTTATTTCAATTTTCTGATTAGTCTGGCTTTTATATCTGGTCAAGTAAAAGCACAGAATCATGAATATGTCGCATTATCCAATGCAGAGCAACGCTGGTTAGTGGAAAATAAAGAGATAATTTTAGGTGTAAGTCCAGATTGGAAACCATTCAATTTTTTGGAACAACAAGGTAACTCTCAAGAAATAGCTAATGATTACCTAAAACTAATTTCCAAATATACAGGGTTAAAATACCGCGTTATTTCCGATGACTGGCAGAATAATCTTCATAAAATAAAAAATAATGAGATCCATATTTTGGGATCTGTTTATAAAACAGAAGAAAGAACAACCTACCTTGATTTTTCAGCACCTTATTTTGAAACTTTAGATTACTTTTTTATTATAGATAATTTAACGGTTAACTCGGTTACAGATCTCGAAGGTAAACGCTTGGCTTTACCAAAAGACTATGTCTATCGAGACTTAATAATAAAGCACTTTCCTAAGATAATCATTCTTGAGGTAAATAATTCAGCCGATGCTCTTAATGCGGTATTAGAGAATAGGGCTGATATTTTATTTGATACCAATGGAACGCTTGTTCATACCTTAGAGATGGAAAGCATAACATCTATCATTCCTTTCAAAACCTCCCGTCATTCAGTAGAAAATCCAATTCATATTGTGGTTAACAAGACCAACCCTGTATTAGCAAGTATCATTCAAAAAGGCTTAGACGCTATAAAGCCTTCAGAGCATAAAGCGCTACTTGAAACGTGGTTAATTACAAAAGAATCAAAAGTTTCATTAACCAAAGACAGTGTATTTGAATTATCTCGTGAGCAAATAAAATGGATCAACGAACATCCAGTTATCAATGTTGCTGGAGATAATGCATGGGCACCATTCGAATTTAGCAATGAACAAGGTTTTCATGATGGTTTAGGGCATGATTTATTACTCTCCATTGCAGAATTAACAGGGATAAAATTTGATTACTCAACTGATGTTTGGGACAAATCGCTTTCAAAGGTCAAAAATAAAGAAAAAGACCTACTTGTTGCCATTTTTAAAACCGACAAAAGGGCGAGAGACTTACTTTATTCTCAACCATATACAAATTTGTTAAATTATTTTTTCATCCGTAATAACATAAAAATTACAGAAATAAATGATTTGAATGGGTTAAGGCTTGCCATCATTCGTGACAGTGCGATGGAGGCTGAAATTAAAGAAAGATTGCCTCAATTACGTTTTATTTATATTGAATCTCCTGAGCAGGCAATAGATTATATTATTGAAGATAAAGCTGATGTCCTTTATGACTCACATGCCGTGATTAATTTCTTCCTTAATAAGAAAGCAGTCACAAATATCATACCTTTTAAAACGTTTCCAAATGCTCCTATTAGAGAGTTGCATATCGCTGTAAGAGGTGACTATAAGCTATTAATTAGTATCATTGATAAGGCACTTATCCATTTAGAAAAAACGAAACTTCAAACGCTCTTAGATAAATGGCTGATTAATCAATCGACATTTGATGAACCTCGAATTTTATTAACACAAAAAGAAAAAGAGTGGCTTCTTAAAAATAACCATTTTACTTTTGTTGCAGATCCACAGTGGATGCCTTTTGAGTCGGTTGACCAAAAAAACAAACACAGCGGAATTATTCCAACTTATCTTGATATTATCGAGAAAACACTAAACATTACTTTTGAACTTATTCCAACAAAAAATTGGCAACAAAGCAGTGATTATTTACAAAATAACAAAGTCAATTTGGGCTCAGCTTCAAGCTCTTACACACCTTTTAATAATCTGTCATTTACAGACAACTATATTAGTAGCCCATTTGTTTTTATCATGCGAAATGAAGATAGATATATCGATAAAATTAGCCAAATATTACACAAAAACATTACGCTAATTAGCGACTACTCAAGTACAAATAGCTTAATTGAACGATTTCCGAACAAACAATTTCAATTCGTGAATTCAGCTGAACAAGGGTTAGAAGATTTATCTTTGGGGAAAACTGATGTATTTATCTCCTCATTAGCGCAAGCCAATTATGTTATTGCAGAACAGGGGTATAAAGCGCTAAGAGTTGTAGGGAAAACTGAATATAGTTTAGATGTCAGTTTTGTCTTACAACCAGAGCTTCAAATGCTAATACCTATGATTAATAAGGTCATTGCAAATGTCAGTACCACTGAGAAACAAAAAATATTAGATAAGTGGGGGGATAAGAAACTACTCGTAAAAACAGATTATCAATTAATTTTCTTAATTATTGCTATTGCTAGTGTTGTTTTACTCATTATTTTTATTTGGAATCGCCAGCTTAAACAAGAAGTTATTTTAAGAACTAAAACGGAGCTTTCACTTAAACAAAGTGAAAGAAACCTCTCTGTTGTCATAGATAATATTCCTATCATTATCTATGTCACTGATATAAAAACCAATAAATTGCTCATGGTAAACGAAAATGCAATAAAAGAATTAGCCATTGATGTTTGTCACGATAAAAAACCAATTTCAACTGAACATGATTTTTACAAAGTTGATTTTTTTGAAGCGTCTGATAAACAAGTTCAGATAACCACGCGTGATAATAAAGTCATTGATGCGCTCTTATCTGTTAAACAAATCAGATATCAAAATACCAATGCGCAATTACATATTATCGTTAATTTGAATGAGCGTGTTTTGATGGAGCGAGATTTAGAGATCGCAAAAAATATTGCCGAGTCGGCCAATAAAGCGAAATCAGAATTTCTAGCGAATATGAGCCATGAAATACGTACTCCAATGAATGCCATTATTGGTTTCACTGAATTACTTTATGAGCAAATTCAAGATAATAAACTCAAATCATTTGTTAAAACTATCAAGTCTGCGGGTAACTCATTATTACTGCTTATTAATGACATTCTCGATTTATCCAAAATAGAAGCAGGTAAACTTTCTATCGAGAAAGAGGTCTGTAACCCTCATAATATTTTTGAAGACATTAGTAATGTGTTTATGATGAATGTACGCAACAAAGACCTCGATTTTATGCTTGATGTAGACGAAAAAATACCGCATTCATTGTTGCTTGACTCCACTCGTATTAGACAAGTTTTATTTAATCTTGTTGGTAATGCTGTTAAGTTTACTGACACAGGCACTATTACTTTGAGAGCAGTAGCTGAAAATAAAAATGTGATACATAGTACTGTAGATTTAAAAATTGACGTTGAAGATACCGGCATTGGCATTGATAAAGATCAAATAGATTACATTTTTGAAAGTTTCCAGCAACAAGAGGGCCAAAGCGTTAGGAAATATGGCGGAACGGGCCTCGGGCTAACTATTAGCAAACGTTTGACCGAATTGATGAACGGTAAAATATCAGTTAATAGCACTCCTAACAAAGGTTCTTGCTTTTCTATATATCTAAAATCTGTAGATATTTCCTCTATCGACATTGCTAGCACTTATCAGGTAAACGTAAACAAGCGAAGTATCATCAAGTTCGATGATTGCAACGTGTTGATTGTTGACGATGTAAAAAATAACCGTAAATTGCTCACCGAAATATTTAAAAGTTTACATATAAATTATCAAGAAGCATGCAATGGTAAGGAGGCGGTTGAACGTGCTAAAAAAAATGATTTCGACCTTATTATTATGGACATTCGCATGCCAGAAATGGATGGCTACGAAGCTGCAAATATTATTAATAAGGCACAACCAGGTTTGCCCATTGTTGCCTTAACCGCTTCAGTTATGCGTGATGATTACGAAAGACAGCGAAGGGAAAATTTCTCTGGTTATCTCCGTAAACCTGTACTTCAACAAGAATTGATTACTGAATTACAAAAGCATTTAGAGTATACCGAAGTAGAACAAAGTGAACTTAATGACAGTGATAAGTTAATATTTTCATTACCTCTAATAAGTCTATTACGAAATAAACATTTGCTTATGTGTCGCGAACTTAAACAAAGCAATAACTTAACGGGTATTTCTGCATTTGCACATGACTTGCAAAATATTGCAGGGAGTCAGCAATCAGCCTCTCTTGCAGACTTTTCAAACCAGCTTATTCAGGCGACTGACATTTTTGATATTGTTTCTATTAAGGCGTTACTTAATCAATTCATTGAACTTTGTGAGGACTAGGCCATTTCAGAGTGTTGTAAATCGAAATTGAGTGATCTTTCAAGTAAAGGATAAATTAACAAGTAGAGCCAGTAAATATGGGGATAAACTTAGTTGAACAATTACTATGTATGCCTATAAGTTTTAGTGATTTATTTCCTAATTGGTTGTTAAAGTACTTGAGACCCATAGACTTTAGTCTGAAAAAGACATTTTAAGCCCATTTTTTGTTGATTGAGTGGTAATGCTACTTGTTTGACTACAACTGAACTTGTATAGTGTTGCACACTCAAATAAATACTCATTTGGCTGTTATATTGACGGTATGTTGTTAACAAGTACAACAGCCCAATTAGTATATTAATCATATAAGGCAATATTTTTATGCGCATTATTTTATTAGGTGCCCCAGGCGCTGGCAAAGGCACTCAAGCACAGTTTCTAATGGCGAAATTTGGTATTCCACAAATTTCAACAGGCGATATGTTACGTGCAGCGATCAAAGCTGGTACTGAACTCGGTAACAAAGCTAAAGCGGTTATGGATGCAGGGCAATTGGTTTCTGATGATTTAATTATTGGCTTAGTGAAAGAACGTATTGCTCAAGATGACTGTAAAGCAGGTTTCTTACTTGACGGCTTTCCTCGTACAATCCCACAAGCTGATGCGATGAAAGATAACAAAGTATCTGTTGATAGTGTTATTGAATTTGATGTACCTGATGAAGTTATTGTTAATCGTATGAGTGGTCGTCGTGTTCATGCTGGATCAGGTCGTGTATATCACTTAGTTTATAACCCGCCTAAAGTTGAAGGTAAAGATGACGATACCGGTGATAACCTATCAATTCGTCCTGATGACGAAGAAGCAACAGTTCGTAAGCGTTTAGGAATTTATCACGAACAAACTAAGCCATTAGTTTCATATTACCAAAATGAAGCGAAAGCAGGCGCATGTTCATACTTAACAATTGATGGTACTAAGCCAGTTGAAGAAGTTAGTGCATTAATAGAACAAGAATTGAGTTAAGTGCTATAGCACTTTGTTTAATTTCATAAATAATATTATAAAGTTCGCTTAGGCGAACTTTTTTGTTTACCCCCCTTTAAATAACCTTCTTTGACTCTTTTCCCTAAATAATTACCTTTTCGACACTATTAAAATTTATTATTAACAGTAAACTATTACCCTCATATATAAATATAAGAGAAATTTAATGGAATTCAATTTATCTATAACAGGCCTTTATGCTAGTTTGTTAGGGCTTTTGTTTGTTGGTTTAGCAATTAATATTATACGTCTGCGTTTGCAATTTAAAGTAGGTATTGGTGATGGCGGCAATGAAGCCTTAGGAAAAGCTATTCGTGTGCATGGAAATTTCGCTGAATATATTCCTATTGCATTATTGATGTTAGCAGCTTATGAAATCAATGGAGCAAGTCCAATATGGTTGCATGGTTTGGGAGCTACTTTATTTATTGGACGTGTTCTCCATGCCATAGGATTATCCAAAACAACAGGAACTTCTAAACAGCGTCAAATAGGAATGTTATCGATTTTTCTTGTTATTATAGTTTTAGCGGTTGAAAATATACGTTTATTTATCAGTTAACCGTAATTTAAAGTGTTTTTTGTAACATGGCGATGTGTGGAATGTTATCTTCCAAGTACATATCAGATACCCGCTCAAAGCCATGTCGATTATAAAAACCTTCAAGATGCTCCTGTGCTGATATTTTAACTTTTTGTTCAGGAAAATTCTGCTTGCAAAGGGTTAACGCTTCAGCCATTAATTGATGTCCTAAGCCAGTTCCCCTTGCATGAACAGCAATGATTACACGGCCAATAGCTATGTATTCATCATAACTTTGACCTTTTGCTAAAATACGTAGATAACCTGCAATCTTACCTTCTGTATAACAAAAAAGATGTATGGTTTCTTTATGTCGGTCAATATCATCCAAATCAGGATAAAAACACGTTTGTTCTACGACAAATACATCAATACGAAGTTTTAATATTTCGTATAGTTCATCTATGTTGAGCTCTTTAAACGT
>CAJWBY010000155.1 GCA_913020705.1 uncultured Colwellia sp. | reverse complement strand
GAACCGTAGCATTCAAGATGAAGATTTATACCACCAGCATCAAATTTACCGTTAATATTTTTGTTTAATTCGTCTGCATAACTACTGTTAATACTTATCAAAAGAGCAAGCATTAAAATTTTATAATTCACTAATAATATTTTTATTTTCAACATATTTGTTATCTTCCTATTATAAAAGTGTCCAGTCATACATCACCAATTACGAATATAATCGTATATGTTTAGCCTTTATAAATAAAGGTTTTAAAATAACAACCAGTATCAAGAAGTAAAACCTAGTAAGAAATATAGTTTTTTGAATTAGGGATATAGCAGGGAGGGTCAACTATTGTGATAAATTTGATGGTAAAAAACATAACTATTCTAATTTACACTTCGCACAATTTTAAGTTATGCCAATGCGACTATCTGGCTGGTGGTAATGGTGGCTTTATTCATCCTCAAGTTAACTGGTTATTGGCCAAAAATAATCATTAAGATACATATGATCTTTTCTAAATAGAGCGTCCGCAATCAGGAAACGGCAGCGTTATATGGTTGTTGAGCAATATCCACTATAGATCAAAGGGTATAAAAAATTTTCAGTATAAATTTTAAAACACTAATGGCTTCATACTGACTTAAGTCTATTTGTTTTTCGGTGCTGGCCAAACAAAGGGAGCTGGCTTGGTGGAAGTCGTTTGTGCTACTTCTGAATTCTGGGCAAGTATCGCCCTGATTAATTTTCCCGTTTCTTTATGCTTACTACAAAATGTTTTTAAGTATAAAATTTCAACTCTACTTCGTGCCTAAGGGGTTGTACGCAAAAATTTCAAACTTGATTTAAGACGCGGTTTATTGGTGAAACAACGTATATTAAGTAACTCACCCATCTTATCCCAACCAATTTTTTTCTCTAGTTCGATTAGGATCTGTTCAAGTTTCACGCCGTGAAGTGGATCATTAGTTTTATTCATACTCTACCTACTATCAGAAATATTATTGTAACAAGTTTCTTAAATATTGACGGACTTACAGATTTCGAAACCCTAAAGTATAATACTTTAGGGCAGCAGCCACATCCGAGCAATTACGTTTGAGGCATTTTGGTTATTCGTAATTTAGCGGATCGGTCACATTATTATCTTTGAATGCTTCTAAACGTTCTTGGCAAGCACCACATTGTCCACAGGCTTTTTCACGCCCGTTATAACAGGTCCAAGTATTGTCATATTTCAAACCCATTTTTAGCCCGTCAGTTAAGATATCACTTTTAGTTTCCTTTAAATAAGGGCTGAATATTTCTACCGATTCGTAGTTGGCTATTTTACAGACGTCATTCATTTTCATGACAAATTCCGGGCGGCAATCAGGATATATTGCATGGTCGCCAGAATGTGCACCATAATAAACTTGGCTAGCACCTACAGAAACGGCATAACCCACTGCAAGTGATAATAAAATCATATTACGGTTAGGAACAACCGTAGATTTCATACTTTCAGCTTCGTAATGTCCTTCAGGAATATCGATGTCATCAGTTAATGATGAACCCGCAAGAATTTGATTAATAGCGGATATGTCGATGACTTTATGGTTAACATCAAGCGACTTACAAACGGTACTTGCATACTCAATTTCTTTCACATGACGTTGGCCATAATCAAATGTTAACGCATATACTTCTTTGCCATCATGTAAGGCGCGGTTAAGTACTGTGAATGAATCCATGCCACCGGAATAAATAACAACAACTTTTTTTGTCATTTGTAAAGTCTCTTAGGGTATAATTAATGGTGCGCATTTTACTTCAATTTACACCAGCAATAAACAGGCAAAGATCACGATGACCGTAAAATATAAAATTAATGAATTATTTGAAACTATTCAAGGAGAAGGCGCTTTTACGGGTCAACCTTCAATTTTTATCCGTTTACAAGGTTGTCCTGTTGCCTGCTCGTGGTGTGATACGAAACATACTTGGGACATAAATCTTGAAGATGAAGTGAATACTTCTGCAATGTTAACAAAAAAAGAAGAGTCCCAAACTTGGTCCGCTCTATCAGTAACAGATGTCTTAGCGGTGATAACAGCACAAGGTTATCAAGCAAAGCACATTGTTATAACAGGTGGAGAACCAGCAATGGTAGATTTACTTCCACTATGTGAAGCACTTGAACAACAAGGGTTAAGTTGCCAATTAGAAACCTCTGGTACTTTTGAACTTCATGTTTCTGATAAGTGTTGGGTAACTGTTTCACCTAAAGTGAATATGAAAGGCGGTTACAAGATATTAAACTCAGCTATGTTACGTGCTAATGAAATCAAACACCCTGTTGCTACTGAACAACATGTTGATGATTTAAAAGCGCTATTAGTTGAACATAAAATTACGAATACCCAAGTTTATCTGCAACCGATCAGTCAAAAAGAACGTGCTACAGCGTTAGCCATCAAAACATGTATTGAAAATAACTGGCGTTTATCCGTTCAGGTTCATAAATATCTTGGTATTGAGTAATCTCTATCTTGCTTGTAACGGCAAAGTAATCGAAACAGTCACACCTTGTGGATTATGATGATTACTTGCCACTATTTTGCCTTGATGAAATTCCGAAATTAACCGTGCTATATATAACCCCAAGCCTAAATGTGGTGTTTTATCTTCTTTAGTTTGAGGTGTGTTTCGCATTGAAACCATTGAATCGAATAAACGTTGTTCCATCGTTTCAGGTAATAAAATGCCGTTATTACTAATGTGAATAGTAATATCTTTACTCTTCAACTCAGCAGTTACAAAAAGCTTACTGTCTTGGCTAAATTCCACCGCATTGGTAACAACTTTATCAAGTAATTGTGCAATATGTTCAGGAGAACCTTCCAGAATAACTTTTTTATTTGACGCCTCATACGCTATATCAAAGGTCGGATAAATTTGCTGATAGCCTTGAATGCAACCATTAAGTACGTCAAATATATTAAAGCTAACTTTGTCAGTTTGGTTGAGCATTTGTTCAAGGCGAGTCGCTTCACTCATATTGGTTAAAATATTGTTTAATCGGTTGATGCCACTTTGGGCACGGTCAATATACGCAGAGCTATTTTCAGGGAGTGCCTGTAAAGATAAATTCTCAAGAGACGTTCTTACAATCGCTATCGGTGTACGTAATTCATGTGACAAGCGTGACGACATATTTTCTAGGTAATGGTTGTACTGGCTTAAACGATTTACTGCCGTTGAAAAGCTTCGTGATAAATCCCCAATCTCATCATTTGCTTTTGATGTTTGCATGCGTTGGGCAATATCATTATTTATTCTGCCGTGCTCATCAATGGCCACCTCGGCCTGATTACGAAGTTGGCGAATGCGGTTAGATATTCGAGTAGCGAAAAAGAAAAAGGCTAAGGCACCCAGTAACATAATGGCTAATATTGATGTAAAAAGCTTTTCTAACGCTTTATTTCTAACGCTAAGAATGCCATTAGTTGTTTCTTCAACAATTACAGCACCGTTAACTTTATCGCTAATATATATAGGGTAAGCCGCTGAAATAATTACCGCTTTTTTATCTGTCGTTAACCGCCATTGTGATTTAGGTTTTCCCGCTAGTGCGGATTCAATATGTTCTCCTGTCAGGTTTTGAGTATCATATAATCGATCAATGAAATCGTTTTGTGGTTTGTTCAGCAAGTGTTGAAACAAGGGTTCTAAGTACTTTTGTATCCAAGCATACCAAGAGTTATTATTGTCAGGGTTATTGATGTTTTTCTGCCATAAACCACTGGCTTTTTTTATGTCACCGCTTTTGGCTAATACACGATGATGTTGGTCAACGACCCAAATGCGTGACTGTGTGTAACTCATGCCTTTTACGATGCGTTCAATCTCTGGCGATGGCACTAAGATAGTACCTAATGTGTCAGCACTACTTGGATCCGCACTGCCGATAGATGAAGTTGCAGCGCTTAATGGTGTATCAACATCATGAATAGCAAAAGCTAGTCGGTCGCTAATTTTAGTTAATGGTATACGAAGCTCAATATTATAACCTTGTTCTGTATTCAGCCATTGCCCCTGAATAAAACTTATTGCTGTGGGAAATTCCAGTATTTCATTACTTTCAAGATCATTAATACGATAAGCCGAAAGCCACCCCTGATCTTTGTTACTGAGAATAAATCGTTGAAAATCGCCATTAACATCGTTGAATGATAATTCTAGGTGATCATTTTTATTGATCGCACGAGCATTTTTATTTCGATAAATTACTTTATCGTCTACGACTTGTATGAAAAAGTAGAGGTATTTGTCATATTTACCTACCGCCGCACTGAAATGATTCGTTAGTTTATCAACTGTTAATTTTTCACCTAATTGATTATTAACACCGTAATAATGGGATTTTTCTTGAAAACTTGGCCAGTCATTGGGTAAACCGTCAAGATTTATTGCTTGAGAAAGTTGGTAGCCATATAAATCTTTACCTTTTTCAACATCAGGTAAAAAACTGGCTTGGTTATTAAACAGGTTAGGGCGCTCATGTAAAGATGTCGCAAGGGCTCTCGCGGTTCCTATGATTGTTTGCTCTTGACCAAACCGTAAATACTTTTCCATTTCCCATACATATTGATAACCAAACCATGGGATCGCAAATAAAAAACTTGAAAGTAGTAATAATTTTGTCCGTAAACCAAAACGAAAATGAAGCTTATTTTTCATCTTCATTCCAACGGTATCCCATGCCATAAACAGTTTCTATGCAATTAAAGCTTTTATCGATTTGGTTGAATTTTTTTCGAATACGCTTTACGTGAGATGTAATTGTACTGTCATCCACGTAGATGTTTGAATCTTTCATGAGTTGTTGACGATTTTTAACATGGCCTGGATGTTTAGCTAAGGCAAATACCATCCAAAATTCAGTAATGGTTAAATCAACACTTTGTTGTTGCCAAACAATGCTCATTCGCTGATTGTCGATAGTTAATGGCCCTAAAGTTAATAGACTACTTTCTGGTGTTGGCTTTTTAAGGGCTTCTTGGCGACTAAATAGCGCAGCAATACGGGCAGACAAATGCGGCAGACTAATATCTTTAGTTAAATAGTCATCTGCGCCTATGCGTAAGCCAGACACAGTATCAACATCATTATCTCGAGCGGTTAAAAAAATAATGGGTAAGGTCGTTGATATATTTCTCAGCCATTGGCAAAGGGTAAAACCACCATCGTATTCTAGCTCTAAACCTATATCTAGAATAACTAAATGCGGCAAGCTTATGGCAAAGGCTTCGCAGGCGCTTTCTCGGTTAGCAAAAGTCTGAACCTGATAGCCTTGCGCGCGTAAAACATCGGCATAGTTTTCTCTGATAGCGGCTTCATCTTCAACTATAGCAATTCGTTTTAACAATATGATATCAACTCTGATTATTGATTTATTTAGGCACTATATAAGAGTTTTTTTATAATTGCGCGCAATAGTTGTAATTGCCATATTGTTGCCACATTTGTTCAGTACATTGCCTTTTTTGTGTCGTTTCAAAGCCTATTTTTCTTGTTTAAATTACCTCGTTAACAACAAAATAACTTATAACTTTAGGAACTCACATGAAAACTTATACCTTTAAAAAAAATACCTTTAAAACATTTAACAGTAAATTAAGCCCAGCAAAATTATTTTTAATCGCTTCTTTAATGGCGGCACCTACATTAAGCCAATCAGCTTATGCTTTCGAAAATGTAATCCATGCTGAAAATGAAACACAGCAGCTTACTGATAAAGATAAGGAAAGTATTGGCTTAGGAGCTGGAGTGATTATTGGCGCTATTTTTGGAGGACCACTCGGCGCTATTCTCGTTGGTGCTACTGGCGCTCTCATAGCAAAAACTGAAATAGATACAGATAACATTCTTGAACTAAAGGCATCATTAAGTAAGCAGGAAAATGAATATTCAGTTGCTGTGCAGCAGTTTCGTCGTAAGTTACAGCGCTCTGAACAAAATCATCAATTAGAGCTATCTGCTTTAGAGCAAAATTTTGATAAAAAATATCAACATGCCAGTCAGTTACAAGCTGAAAATTTATTAATGAGTTTACAGTTTCCTACAGGCTCTAGTGATTTACAGCCACATTATAATGATCAAATCGCAGCGCTGTCTGAAATGTTAAAGCAATCCCCCAATCTATTCATCGATTTGTCAGGTTATACCGATAAACAAGGTAAGAAAAAATTGAATCAAGCGCTCTCTATTGCGCGTGTGAATACGGTTAAAAATGCTTTGATAGACCAAGGTGTTGAAGCTGAACGCATTCAGTTATTTGCTTTCGGTGAACAAGCCCCTGTTGTTGCGAATAGTAAACAGGAAGTGAGCTTTTATGACAGACGTGTCGTTATAAAGCTTCATAGTAATACTGAACAAGTGGCTAATAATTACTAAGTGTAGTTATAGAGTTGTTGTTTTAGGTTTGTAGGTTATTGAGTTTATATAAGGAGGTGAAACAGAAAATATTTGGATAGTATTAAAGGTATAAAGCATAAAAACCAAGGACACTCCCATGCCTCCTTGGTTTTTCTTTATGTGCATATTAAATACACGCAATAGACCTTGTCTTGAATTCTCTATTCAAGAGCTATCTATACGAGAGCTCTTCAATGAGAAATTAATTCAAATACTTATTTCACTTGGTAAATAGCGAAGCTTAGAGCGGGAACACTCAATTTATCAGATACTAAATCATCAGATTTAGGTACTGGATATACTCTCTGCTTAGTCGAAAGTTGCATTTCCAGATCAATAGACTGTGCTGTTTTTGCCGTATTGAAAACAACGATCATTTTAGCACCATCTTTAACTGTTCGAGAAATAGCAAAAACACCTGGTTTATCTTGAGAATATAATGTTTCTTGCTGGCCGAATCTGAGAGCAGGGTATTGATAAAAAATATCAGCGTACTTTGCAAATTCTTGATAGAAGGGATGATTCGTATCAAAATTATCTGCGGCTGTTGTTTCAGCATTAGCGAGTAAATCATCGTCGTTGTAGGTATCAACAAATGAAGGCATCATGTCTTGGCGCGATCCTTTATCACCACCATCACCAACAAAACCTTGTTCATCTCCATAATATACAATCGGTACACCACGCATAAAGTAAACCATTGCATGCGCTAACAACGTACGTTCAATCATCTCTTCTTCAGTGTAATTAAGTTTACTTTGCTTTAACATGCCAGCAAAACGTCCCATATCATGATTACCGGTAAAGTTAAGTAACTGGTTTGCATTACTGTCGCTGTCATTATAATAATGGTCGCGTTCAAAAAGCTCAGCGAGTTTATTTGTTCCTTGCTGTTTGATTAGCGTGTCTTGCAGGGCAAATTGCATTGAAAAATCAAGTACAGACTGCATTTTACCTTCAGTAGTAAACGAACTTAGTTCTTTACTGTCGCCACTATAAACTTCACCAAACATGAAAAATTCTGGGATACCAATCTCTTTTGCATGGCTAACAAGTGCAGGTGAAAACTCAGCCCAAAACTCCATATTTACGTGTTTTACCGTATCAATTCTAAATCCGTCAGGTTTGAATTCACTGATCACGTTTTTGAATATTTCAGTCATACCTTTCACAACTTCAGGTGAGTTAGTGTCAATATCGTCTAATCCACTAAAGTCACCGTATATTGAGTTTTCGCCTTCATATGTCGTATCACCTTGGTTATGATAATATTTTTTATCATTTAACCATGCCGGCGATTTAAGATTTTCATGCCCTTTAGGAATAACAGGCTGATAGGTATCTCCAGCAGCAACTTGCGCGAGAGACTTATAAACACACCCATCATTTCCTTCCATCAAATACTGCAGTCCATCTTCACCGTGGCATTCTACGTATTTGATTACGTCAGCGGTATGATTAGTAATAATGTCGAAAAATACTTTTATGTTTTCTTTGTGAGCAGCGTCAATAAAGTTTTTTAAATCATTATTGCTACCTAAATGTGGGTCAATTTCGTTAAAATCTAAAATCCAGTAACCATGATAGCCAGAAGAGTCACCTTGCAAGGCTTGATTACGCATAATAGGTGTTAGCCAAATTGCACTAATGCCCAACTCTTTTAGATAGGGAAGTTTAGCTTGTAGGCCTTGAATATCGCCACCGTGGTACATACCTTTGTCGGCTTTGTCAAAACCACCAGCAGATATTTCGTCAGTTTTAGAGCCCTGATCATTTTCAGTGTCTCCATTATAAAAACGGTCAGGCATTACAAAATAAAATACTTCATCTTGTATATTACGATTCAAATAATGGGGTAAATCGTCAGAATTTTTAAGTGATGATTTTACAGCGCTAACTGAATGTTTATCACTATTTGTTGTAACTTGTTGAGTTTCATTACAAGCGCTTAGAATAAGGCCGCTTAAGACAACTAATGCTATTTTTGACATTTTCAATTTGAATGTACTCTTATTTTTTATCATTATATTCTCATTCATTATCGTGATCATTAATATGTATATTTAGACTTCTATTATGGTCTTCACTACATGTTATGTTTTCGGCCTAGCTTGCTTCATCGCTTGTGCAATAGATATTACTGAGTTTTCTTTCCAGAATTCATTCATTGTCACCGGCAGTTTTTGACGCCAGTTCGGATGTTCATCAATAGTGCCGGGAATGTTTACTTGCTCAATAATTTCTAACCCGTCTTCTAAAGGAATAAGCTGTATGTGACTAGGCGCTTTTGCCATGTATTTTTGAACAGCCATCGATAATTCAGTATTCATTTCTGCTGGCGTTTCTTGCGGTGCCTTTTCTAAGTCGATAACATCTAAGTCAGCTAATGCGGCAATGAGTAAGTTACGGTCTTCAATACGAGCACTGCGCTCTTGTTGGCCCATTTCTTCATTTGGATATAGGTTTAATGTTTGTCGCCATTGTAAGTCACGGCCTTTCCACCAACCAGTAAGTGTAGGTAAATCGTGCGTTGAAACGGTTACCATTGATTGTTCAGGGTACAATTCAGGTCTTTTGAATAGGCCTGACTCCCAACGTTCAAAAAATAATACTTTGTATGAAAGTAATCCAGCAGCTTCCATTATTTCACTAAAGCCGTCAGGTACAGTACCTAAGTCTTCGCCAATCACCACACAATCATTTCGACGTGATTCGAGGGCAATAATGCGTAGAATATCTTTAAAAGGAAAAGTAATGTAAATACCTTCGTTGGCTTTCATACCTGGTGCAACCCAATATTGACGCATTAGGCCTAAAATATGGTCAATACGCAGAGCTCCGGCATATTGCATATTGCTACGAAGTGCTTTAATCAAGGGTAAATAACCTTGTTGCTGAAGGGCAACAGGGTTAATAGGTGTTAAGCCCCAATCTTGGCCGAGTGTATTCATTGCATCAGGCGGTGCGCCAACAGCAGCACCTGAAACATAAACATCTTTGTCAGACCAAACATCAACACCTGAACCATCACAACCTACTGCAAGATCTAAATATAAGCCAACTGGCATGCCTGATGTTTGAGCTATCGAAGCTATATCACTCAACTGGCGATGAGCCAGCCACTGTAAAAAGGCAAAGTAATCTATTCGCTTAGATTCTTGTTTTTGAAATTCTGCTACTTGTTGAGTATGCGGGCTTTGAAACTCTTCGGGCCACATTTTCCAGCCATAAGCATTAAAATCTGTTTTTCTAAAATGTTCGTATAAAGCGTCAAATGTTGTTAAAAGTAATAAGTCGTTACCTTGCTCTACTTTGAAATCAAGGAATTCTTGGTATTGTGAGCTAACTTTTTTACTTATATTTTCAGACAAAAAGTTTTCAAAAAGTATTTCAATAATTTCAAATTTAACATCAGCAACTGCTGGGTAGTCAATCAGCTCGGTATTTCGAGCGAATGTTACTTTGGCTTGAAATTCATCACTATTAAATCGCTTTTGAGCGGCTTTACACGTTTTGAAATTAGGCACTTGTGTTACATCAATGTACAAGCTATTAAGAAAACAACGACTTGTCGGCGAATAAGGACTGCGATGCGCCGGATTGTTTTGATACAAAGGGTGTAGTGGATTTAATCCAATCGCAGAAGCACCTTGCTCGGCAGACTTTTTAACAAGCGACTTTAAATCACCAAAGTCCCCCATGCCCCAGTTTTCTTCACTTTTAAGGGAATACAATTGTGCAGCATATCCCCACATTTTATCCGTTGATGCTTCTTGTGGGCTGTAGCACGTTTTGGGCGCGTAAATCAGATGACAGTTTTCTTTATTTTGATCATAACAAATTGTAAAGTCATGATAACCTTGAGGTAGAGTAGGCAGCGTTAAAATGAATTTTTGATGTTTTACATCAGATAAATAATGTTCTTCGTGAACGTGAAGCTCATTTAAAAGCACTTCACCTGTTAACGTTTCACCTTGTTCAGTTACTATTGTCCAAGACATTTGAGAACACTCAGTTACCGCTAAGCTAACTATAATTTTGTGCTCATTATCTTCAAGTTTTGCAATATGAACTG
>CAJWBY010000154.1 GCA_913020705.1 uncultured Colwellia sp. | reverse complement strand
CTACATTGGTTGTTGCTTTTATATTCCTCTCACTTTTATAATTGACATTTTAATGTACATACTTCATCAATTCAAACTTGTAACTTGCAGAGTGTCTATTATGTATTTCAGTGCATTTTGTTAAATCTCTTAGCGAGTTTTGATATTTCAGGCCAGTCATTATTAATAAGGAACTGCTTCTCCTGTTTTGTCCACTTTCTGATTTCATGTTCAATGGTTGAAGCTTCTAGATCTGTTTTAAATTTTTGTTGATGAACAAGTTTAACTGGTAAGTTAATATCATTATTTTTCAGTAAACTTTTGTATTTATCGTATTTTGCCAACACAATAGCAAGTTCATCACAACAACCCGTATGATAGTGGCCATCCATTGATTGTATTATATAAACATAAACTAAAAAATTCATAACAACCTATACATTAACATTTTTTTTACATGAAAATATTGTAGTTGAACTTATATACTTTTCCAGTTTAATTTTAAAGTTTTAGAATACGTTTTGATATCAATCTATTAATTAAATATGAATTTTTTGAGCAAGTCGTTATTAGTTAAATGAACTACAGGATTTACTTTAGATAGGAAAGCAACTTTGCTTATCATTACAATAAATTTAAATAATGATAAGCAATCAACATTGATTAGCGAATTACTTTAAAGTCCACTAATAGCAGCAACAGCAACTGCCGTGTTATACATAATAGTTGTAGCAGTAGTCCAAAGCGTTAAATTGTTCATGTATTCAGAATCAAGCGGTACAACAATTGAATCCCCAGCTTTAAGTGATGAACTCCCCGCACCAGAAAACCAATTACTTCCTTTAACCATTTTAATACTTCCATTTGATGAGATAATATAAATGCGTTCATCATCGGCGCGTTTCTTTAAGCCACCACTTTGAGTAATATAATCTTCAACACTTATTGATGCGTCAAACATATGAGAGCTGTTCACTTGAACTTGCCCCATTACATTAATAGAATTATTTTTAGTCGGTATATAGAGCACATCGCCCCCCTCAATCGCTACATCATAATCATTGCTCGCAATAACTTGCGGTAAATTAATCACTAACCGACCTAAAGGCTCTACCTTAGACAAATCTTTTAACAAAGATTGAATTTCGCTATAAGAAGTTACATTACCTTCACTTGATAAAGATTTGGTTACCATCTCAATACGTAAGTCAGCACTGACTTTAATTAAGTTTTGTTTTTCAAGCTGTTTTAACTTTGCTCTAGAAAACACAGAACCATTAGGATCTGCAAAAGGAGTTAACCCTCCCGCTTTATGAATAATGCTTGATAAACTGTCGCCACGGCGTACCGTATATTTACCTGGAAAAACAACTTCCCCACGTAATTCAATAACATGGTTTTCACTCCATGAAGGAATACGATGTACATTTAAGCGATCTTTACTAGTCAATAAAATATTATCATCATCGATGTTTTTCAATGCATTAGCTAAATGTATATTTTTAGCAGTTTTTACAGCGCTGATACCATTCATTTCATTACGGGTAAGTTCCGCACGAGATAAGTAAGCCGATTCTTTAACACCACCAGCGGCCACGATTAAGTCACTTATTCTTGCTGACTTTCCTAAGGGGTAAATACCAGGGAACTTAACTTCCCCATCAACTTCAACGAGTTGAATAGCATTTCCTAACCCTGATTGTTGACGAAGTTTATTAACAATGGGCACAAGTAAACGCTGTCGAGAGAACAATGCCATTTCGCGAAGGCTAAGATTCTTTTGAACTTTACTTCCACTGACTTCATCAATAGATTGAAGAACTTTGCTCGCTTTATTCTCAGCAATCAGACTCTGTTTTCCATATTTAGTCCAAAATTCTTTTTGCTTGTTACTTTTAATTGCTAAATTTCTTTCTTTTGCAAGTAACTCTTCTTGTGTATAAGCAAGTTCGTCTAATAAAAATTGTTCATCAGATAACCTTACTTCACTTGAAAAAACGATGACTTTGTCATTTGCTCCTAACAATATATTTTTAATTGAAGTTTTATCTTCAAATACATCCGCCAGATTAAACTGCAAAATTTCTATATTTCGAGCAGTGTCAATTTCCCTTACGACAATACCGTAATTGAGATCTGCGTATGGCAATAAATGAGAATCGGCATTATGAATCAAATCAGATATCTGCATGCCTTGTTGCCATTGATATTTGCCTGGGCGAACAACAGCACCAATTAACGTAATGGATTGTTCATACATATCTGAGCTTTTTAAAATTCGAATGTAATCCCCAGACTTGACCATTTTACGACTTTCAGCAGCATTTGATAAATCTACATTAATAACTCTTCGCAAGTTACTTTCGTTATATCGCTCAACCGTTGCAGACTTAGAGAATGCTGAAGGAAGTAACCCACCTGCCATTGTTATTACTGAATCAAAATTATCATTTTCTGTTAATTCATAAATTGCAGGGCGACGAACTTCACCTGAAATTGAGACGCTAGGGCCTTGAGGTGGAACAAATACCACATCACCAGATTGCAATAAAATATCATTTGAAGAGTCACCTTCGATCAACAACTCATACAAATCTACTTTTTGAACTAATTTGCCACTTCGTTTAATCTCAATATTTCTCAAGGAACCAATATCACTAATACCACCTGCAGCAAAAATAGCATGTGTAACAGATGAAAGAGAACTCAGGGTATAAGGCCCTGGCTTATATGCAGCACCTAAAACAAAAATACGCATTGAACGAAGTTCAGCTAAACTAACAACAACATCAACACCAATGATTTTTTGTTTGATCTTATTTACGACGTAAGATTTTAATTCAGAAAAAGTTAACCCTGCAACACGAATGGGTCCTAGATTAGGAAAAACTAATTGCCCTTCACGATTTATCGTCAATTGCATTTCACTATTTTCTTTACCAAAAATCTGTATTGATACGGAATCTCCCGTGCCTAAAATGTAACCTTCAGGAATGGCGATATCCATAACAGGAGAAAAAGTTGCTGGTTCATTCGCAAATACGTCTAAGCCAAAACGAGGCAACGCCTTAAAAATAGCTTCTGCTTTTTCTGTTTCCTCTTCACCCTTAGCTTTTAATTCATTGACTTCACGAGTTACTATCGGGGTATTGACAGGAGATGTTTTTTCACTACTTCCAGACAGTTGTGCTTCAATTGCATTTAAATCAACACCCATACTCTTAGCTAAAGCTTGCTGTTGAGATTTGGGTAATTTTTTAAATTGCTCTATTTGCTGCGCAGAAACTTGTTGGGCAGACACGTTTAAAGATAATATTGAAAGTAATATGGCTGCTATAACATAGCGAATAATGTTCATCATTGGCGTAATAAATTTCCTATTAATACGAGGTGTAACGTAAACCAGATGTATTTTTAGTGCTCAATAAAAAGTAAATTAAAAATTTAAAAAATTCACTTGAAAGCTTAAAAAAATAACCCGCGGAGTTTACCAGCAACATACAAACGAATAAAGTAACTTTTATCATTTAAGAAGCAAACTCATACAGAATTATACATAAGAATTAAAGAATCATTTATCTTCAAATTATAATAAACATGCGTATGGGTAACTAAAACCTTACATAGACTAAATCAAATCTCATTGCACAACTATTGCCTTTCATTGCAAGCACAGGTATAACACACGCTGACTTTCGCAATTAAATTTGCCAATAATTACAGCGTAAAGAACATATTCGATGTTTTTAGCGAATTAAAATAATAATATTTAACTGTAATTAACACTTATCTAGAGGATTTTTTTTATGAGTAAACCTGATACTGGTTCTTTTTTCGGTCATCCGGGAGGACTACAAACACTCTTTATTACAGAGATGTGGGAACGCATGAGTTATTACGGTATGCGTATGTTGCTTGTCTTATTTATGACAGCGACCTTACAAGAAGGCGGTTTAGGTTTAACCGTTGCTTCTGCAGCTGCAATATATGGTTTATATACAGGTAGTGTTTATTTTATGGGTTTACCTGGCGGCTGGATAGCTGACAGATTAATTGGCGGTCAAAAAGCAGTTTGGTATGGCGCAATTATCATAATGATTGGACATATTATTTTAGCTATTCCTAATGACACGACCTTTTTTATTGGTTTAATTGTCGTTATTTTAGGTACTGGTTTATTAAAACCTAATATTGGCGCTATGGTTGGTCAATTATACTCAGACGAAGATGTTCGTCGTGATAGTGGTTATGCCATTTATTATATGGGTATCAACATAGGTTCTGTTATTGGCTATGGTGTTTGTGGCTATTTAATGGAAAATGTTGGTTGGCACTGGGCGTTTGGTGCTGCTGCAGTAGGTATGGCATTAGGTTTAATTCAATACAAAATCACAGCGCCTAAACTTCAAGGTGTTGGTGAACAACCAGTATATCCGTTATCAGAAAAAGCACAGAAAACTAGCTGGACTATTATAGGCGTCGTTTTAGCGGTTATCGCATTAGTAACTTTTGCTGTTTTTCAGGGGCTTGTTACTATCAAGCCTGTAACTGTTGCACAATATGTTGCGATAGCTTTCTCTCTAATCTTCGTTGTTTATTACTCAGTAATATACTTTGGTAGTTCGATAACGCCTAATGAGAAGAAAAAGCTATGGGCATTATTACTTATTTGTATTGCGTCAGCTTGTTTTTGGTCGGGCTTTGAACAAGCAGGTTCTTCACTCAACTTATTTGCGCGTGACTATACTGACCGTATGATTGGCTCATTTGAAATACCTACTGGTTGGTTTCAAATGACAAACTCCTTTTTTATTGTTTTACTCTCGCCATTTTTTGCTGCTATATGGATTAATTTAGGTAAAAGACTTGTTAGCCCTTCTTACGGCATAAAATGTGCTTTTGGTTTAATCATCATGGCGAGTGGTTTTATCGTGATGTTTTTTGCTGCTCAATATGCTGCTTCAGGAATGAAAGTTGCTCCATACTGGTTAGTCGCAACATACTTTTTACATACAGTAGGCGAACTTTGTTTAAGCCCTGTAGCACTTAGTGCGGTAAGTAAATTATCACCTAAACGCTTTGCTGGCCAAATGATGGGTGTATTTGTGTTAACTTATTCTATTGGTAATATTATTTCTGGTTTATTGGCCGGTAATTATGATCCAAACAACGTTGCTCAAATCCCTTCTCTTTACATTCAAGTTAGCTTATTTAGTATAGGCATTGGCATAATCATTTTATTGGTTGGTTTCAAGTCTAGGTTTTGGGAAAATTTACCTTCCGATAACCCTGATGATTCATCGGTGAAAGCTACAGCTTAATTCACCGTAAAGTTAATATTGATATATAAACTCAAAAGCCAACATTTATTGTTGGCTTTTTTATGAGTGGTAATTTCGGCTTTGCCATTAGAATTTATATTAAGGTAATTAAATATTATGAAAAATAGAGAAGATATACGCCAAGAAGTGAGGCATAAACGTAGCAAGCTTAATGATATTCGCCAAAAAGAGCAGGGAGTATTATTACTTGAAAAACTCACTAGACAAACAGAAATAGTAAATGCTAACAAAATAGCCATCTATCTTGCTAATGATGGAGAATTAAATACGCAGCCTTTTATTAACTGGTGTTTTAAGAATAATATATCTGTTTACTTGCCTGTTATACACCCTTTTAGTAAAGGAAATTTACTTTTTTTAAAATATACTGAAACATCAATTCTCATAAAAAATAAGTATGGAATTTTAGAGCCTAAGCTTGATGTTAGAGATATAATTACCGTTGATAACCTTGATATAATTTTCACTCCATTAGTCGCTTTCGATGTACGAGGTAATAGACTGGGTATGGGTGGTGGATTTTATGATAGAACCCTTGCTACTTGGCATGTTCAATATCAACAAAGCAAACAAACTAAACTTTTGCCCATTGGCTTAGCTCACGATTGTCAAAAAGTTAAAAATATCCCGTTCGAAAGTTGGGATATCCCCTTACCTATAATTATTACACCTAGTACTCGCTATAACTTCGATATTTAATCATGTCCTGATATACTCCTGCCTAATTAATCTCTAGTAAATTAGGATAAACATGACACAAGACGAAATGAAAAAAGCTGCAGCCATAAAAGCTCTTGAATTTATTAAGGACGATACGATTGTTGGAGTTGGCACTGGCTCTACGGTTAATCACTTTATCGATGCCTTAGCGACAATTAAAAACAGAATTGAAGGTGCTGTTTCTAGCTCTGAAGTGTCAACTCAAAAATTGAAAGATCATGGCATAGAAGTTTTCGAGCTAAACAATGTTGATGGCATAGATGTTTATGTTGATGGCGCCGATGAAATTACTGAGCATATGGCAATGATAAAAGGTGGCGGTGCTGCGCTAACCCGAGAAAAAATAGTTGCTGCTGTTGCCAAAACTTTTGTTTGTATCGCTGATGAAAGTAAGCAAGTGAAATTACTCGGGAGCTTTCCACTTCCTGTAGAAGTCATTCCAATGGCGCGCAGCTATGTAGCGCGTGAATTAGTGAAGTTAGGAGGAGATCCAGTCTATCGTCAGGGCGTTATTACGGATAACGGTTGCGTAATTCTCGATGTGCATAACTTAGAGATAATTGATCCTAAGAAACTTGAAAATGATATCAATGCCATCGTAGGTGTTGTTACTAATGGTTTGTTTGCTCAACGCGGTGCCGACGTTTTAATTTTAGGCACTCAAGATGGTGCAAAACTCGTAAAATAATTCTTTAGAGTTTATACACTATATGCTAATTTAGATATCTAGCCATCTAAATGCTTTTATTTGGTTAAGGCAATGACCTATTCAGTCCTACATGAGATATGAGAAAATGATCAATAATTCATTAGCAAAAGAAAAAATTAAGATTTTATTACTTGAAGGTGTTCACCCGAGCGCTATTGAAGAATTAAAAATGAAAGGCTACAGCAATATCGAATGTATAAGTACATCGCTTGCTGAAGAAGATTTGATCAAAAAAATTGCTAATGTTCACTTTATTGGTATTCGTTCTCGTACTCAATTAACGGATCATGTATTGAGTCATGCAAAAAAACTAGCAGCAATTGGTTGTTTTTGTATTGGTACCAACCAAGTTGATATTAAAGCAGCACAAAAACGTGGCATTCCGGTGTTTAACGCACCGTTTTCAAATACTCGTTCAGTGGCTGAATTAGTATTAGGCGAAACATTACTATTGTTACGTGGTATCCCTGAAAAAAGCGCAAAAGCTCATCGTGGCGAATGGAATAAATCTGCCGCAGGCTCTGTAGAAGCTCGTGGGAAAACATTAGGTATTGTGGGTTACGGTCATATAGGTATGCAGTTAGGTATTTTGGCTGAAACCTTAGGTATGCGTGTACGCTTTTACGATGTTGAAACTAAACTTCCGTTAGGCAATGCAAGCCAAGCATCTAGTCTACCTGCTTTATTGAAAGAAGCAGATGTTGTTAGTTTACATGTACCTGAAACCGTTCAAACTCAAAACATGATGGGACCAGATGAATTCTCAATGATGAAAGATGGCGTTATTTTTATTAATGCTTCTCGTGGGACTGTTGTTGATATAGATGCTTTAGCTGCAGCATTAGCAAGTAAAAAAGTGGCAGGTGCAGCAATTGACGTTTTTCCTGTAGAGCCAAAAGGAAATGATGAAGAATTTGTTTCACCATTACGTGAATTTGACAATGTGATTTTAACACCACACATTGGTGGTAGTACTAAAGAAGCTCAATCTAATATTGGTTTAGAAGTAGCGAGTAAAATGGCGAAATATTCAGATAATGGCTCAACGCTTTCAGCGGTAAACTTTCCTGAAGTTTCTTTACCAGGACATACAGGTACAAGTCGTTTATTGCATATTCACCATAACCAACCTGGTGTTTTAACACAAATCAACCAAACCTTTGCTCAACATAACATCAATATTGCTGCGCAATATTTGCAGACAGATGATCAAATAGGTTACGTGGTTATTGATATTGAAGCGCAAGATAGTGAAATAGCATTACGTGAATTAAAGCAGATAGACGGTACAATACGAGCACGTATACTTCATTAATAAAATAAACTTATAAGCTGAATTTGAAATAAAATAGCGAGACTTTTAAGTCTCGTTTTTTATAAGTAAGGTATCAACATTAACTGTTTAATCATGCAGAAAATATTTCAAAAAATAGTGATAAACCATTCAATATTTACTTTAAAGAAATGACAATGCCTTCTGGTTTATCAAGTAACTGAACAACTTGCTCTAGCATTTCATTATTACTTCCAATAAAGTTTTTTACTGCACTCGTCATGGTTAATTTAGCTTCTGACATTCCATATGGTGTTAATGGGCTATGAAGTTCCATCATTTTCCCTTCATGCTCATAAGACATCTTTATAGGTTGATCCAAAATTCGAATAGACGTGCCAACAGCAATATTATTATAGAGCCATTCAATATCATGATCATACATCCGAATACAGCCAGAACTTGCTCGCATGCCAATACCAAAACGTTTATTCGTACCATGAAGTAAATACTCACTAGTGCCAATACGTAGTGCATATTTTCCAAACGGGTTATCTGGCCCAGCAGGAACTTCTTTAGCCATTACTTTACCATGTTCGATAAAATAACGTTCTTGCATCGCTTTAGTAGGACGCCAAACAGGATCTTTACGTTTATCACCAATAACACTGGTTAAATTGGGCGTTTCGAGTCCTTGTCGACCAATACCAACAGGGAAAACATAAACTAACTTTTCCCCTTTTGGGTAATAATATAGACGCAGTTCTGCAAGATTAATAACAAGGCCTTCACGCTTACCATAAGGTAAAAGCATTTGTTTTGGGATAACAATATTACTGCCCGGCTCCAATAAAAAAGGATCTACATTTGGATTAGCAGCTAACAATGCAAAAAAGCCGACATTGTAGTTTTCAGCTAACGCTTGAAAGTAATCCCCTTTAATCGTTTTATGTATGGTTTGTTCGCCGATAAGCCTTGAGTCAGACGCTGGCAGATTATAAACACTGGCCAGAGTCATACACGAAACAGAGCAATTCAACAAAAGACTTAATGCTAGGTGTAACTTCATAGAACTATGTGTCTAGCCAATAAGGTTCCATCATCAGCGCTATTTTCCTCGAACTATCTAAAGCAATTAATAGCCCTTCAACTTTACTCCCTTGCCATGAAACTAGCTTTGTAGGCTTTTCATCTAAGGTTTGTAACTGCTGATGAATAATCCACAATGTTTGCAACTCGCTTATTCCTTGTTGAATATCTAACCAAGGTGCTCGATATTGCTTTCTTTCTTCTTGATCGAACAATAAGCCAAACCAAGTGCCTGTTAATAAACTTCGATTTAATAACTTGGCTTGCGACAAATACTGTTCGCTGGTGAGGTTCTCTGCTTTTGTATTATCGGCAAATAAAATTGACATGTTTTCGGTTAAACTTCGCTGGGCAAAAGTTAATAACAAATCACTCGAGTCGGGCTGTTCAGTTAAAAGCATTGCCAATAAATCTGCCTGAAGGATGTTAAAGCGTTTCCCATGCAGCAATTCGAAAACATCATCGCTGGTAGGTAAACGACGTTTTTCGATTCTTAATTGCTCAACTAATTGTTCGCTGTAATTTAATTTATGTCGATAATTACCTGTTTTATTAGTGAGTTCTTGTAAGTTAACCGCGTTATCAACCCACGAAAGTAAATGGATAAAATGACTCAGTTCATTTCGAATTGTCACTGCGTTTTCAGGAAGGTAATCAGAAAAAAGCCAAAAGCCATGACGCATTAACGCTAAGGTTTCTGTGACTTTTTCCAACTCAACTAAACTTGGCGATGTTATATAATGTTCAATATGATCGTGTAAATGCACTAAACAATGATTTATACCGGTAGAGAAGGCTTTGGCAATAGACAGGCTGCGATCAATAGGTAACAAATCAGTGATAGGCTTTTCATAATTAACGGGGGTGTTCTTCCATAAACGATACCCCCTAGCAGCCTTACTTTGACTACTTGGTCTTACCGAGACAACTGAAAAGATTTTCTTAGCAAGAAAGAGTAAATCTGACGTTGCGCCACTGACCAGCTCTAACTCAACCTCGCAAATACTAACACTCCGACCATCGCTACTTATATTCCCTTCATCAAAGGCAACCTCTACTACAGAGCCTGAAGGTAAAGTAATCAACCAAGTAATTCGGGTAAAATCAGTTGAAAAAAGAGGGATTAATGCTTCTTGTAGTTGCGCTACATTTTGATTTGCTTGCCATATTTCAGAAGGAAACAAAGCCAATTCTGGAAAGTTATTTTCTATATCAATGTTATATTCTGGTCGTTGATGTAACCCAGCAATAACAACCCCGGCAGTTTTTATGGTTTGCTCGAGTTCACCGTCACAACCTCGAATTCTTAGCCCCATATCATGATGGCGAAAATCCATATTTATCGTGTCATAATAGCAATTTGACAGGTTCTTTTTTACACAACTAAATGGTAACTGTTGTTCAGTAAATAACTGTGTAATATTTTCTTGAGTATTATCACTTATAACAAAATACTTAAGCTCAATTTCGGTAACCATATTCTTCCAATAATATTTTCGTCCTGTCAGCATCTTGAGTTTA
>CAJWBY010000153.1 GCA_913020705.1 uncultured Colwellia sp. | reverse complement strand
GTTGAATATTATTATTATCAACTGATAATACTTGAGCTAAGCACTATCAACAAGAGGAGAGTGGTAATTGTTAATATTTATTAACAATTTAGACTCTGAATATGCAAACTAAAATTGCCATTGCTGTTGTTTGTGCCTTTAAATAACTAGACATTATAATAAATTATGATATTTTCGCCGCGACACATATTTATAGGAATTTGACAAACAAATGAAACAAAGTCAGCCTCCAACAGAGAACACCTCAATTCGCCTCGACAAATGGTTATGGGCTGCTCGTTTTTATAAAACTCGCGCTATTGCCAAACAAATGATCGATGGCGGTAAAGTGTTCTATAATGGTCAACGTACAAAATCAGGAAAAGCAGTATTTCTTGGCGATAAAATAATGCTTCGCCAAAGTTATGAAGAAAAAGAAGTCATTGTAATTGCGCTTGCCGATAAACGCAGAGATGCAAACTTTGCTCAAACACTTTTCCAAGAAACAGAAAACAGTATTGCTACGCGAGAGAAGAATGCCTTTGCACGAAAACAAGGTACTTTACTCAGCCCAGCTAGTGATACTAAGCCTGACAAAAAACAACGTCGAAAACTTATACAATTTAAAGAAAGGATGTAACTGTGACTGTTAAAACTGATGTGTTAAATCGCTACTTATTTGATGGTAAACATGCTCGTGGAGAGCTGGTGCAATTAACCAAAACTTATCAAGAAATAATGGACTTACACAATTATCCTTCGGGCGTTCAAACGCTGTTAGGTGAATTGGTTGCAGCAACTTGTTTACTGACTGCTACTTTAAAATTTCAAGGCGAAATTACTGTTCAACTACAAGGCGATGGACCTATTGGCTACATGTCAGTTAACGGTGATCATAATCAAAACATGCGTGGTATCGCCCGTTTAACTGAACCAACTGAGGGCGATTGCTTAAGAGATTTAATTGGTAAAGGTACAATGGTAATAACAATTCGTCCTGAAAAAGGTGAAGCTTACCAAGGTGTTGTTGCGCTTGATGAAGATAATTTAGCAGATTGTTTAGGACACTACTTTGAGGTTTCAGAACAGATACCGACAAAAATATGGTTATTTAGTAAGGCAGACAATACTCAAGTAGCTGGAAGTTTAATACAGCTTCTGCCTGATGGTGATGACAAAGAAAAACAGCAAAGCGACTTTGAACACTTATGCCAGTTAACAAATACCATAAAAGCCGATGAAATTTTCACCTTAGACGCTGAAACTTTACTTTACCGCTTGTATCACCAAGAAGATGTTCGTTTATTTGATCCTCAATCGATAAGTTATCAATGTAGCTGTTCTGAAGAAAAATGCTTAACGGCTATTGCTCAAGTTGCACCTAGCGAATTGAAAAGTATTATTGAAGAGCAAGGTTGCGTATCGATGACGTGCGATTATTGCTTAACAACTTATAAATTTGATGAAAAAAGCTTGGAAACTTTTATGTAACCTACTTCGCAAACCAGAACCACAACCGTTTGAAATTGGGTTTTACAATCTGAAAGTGGTCATTAATTTAGCAGGGTTGGTATCTGTTGTTTAGTAAAATAGTGATTGACTGCAATCTTTGATTATCAAGCCAGATTTTTTCTTGCTTATCTGGGCTTGATAAACTTGAACGATAAATAATAAAAGCTTACTAGGCAATAATGTTGATTTGGTTCCTTCTAATACAAAATAAATACGACTTTGTTTCTCTAACTTATGAGAGACATATTTAGATTTCTTATAACGAAAGTTGTGCGGGATAATCATTTATTTCACATATTTGTAGCGCTTAAATACCATTAATTTAAATATGCCCACTTCCACGTTTACCAAATTATTTTTGTTTTGCGTTTCTAATGCTTCTTCGTGAGTTACTGTCAGTTTTATTATTTATATGATTCTACTATGAATTAATTCTTAAATAAATTAAGTAAATATTTCTCATGAGCGTTGATTAGTCCCTAAAAGTCACTTACTTCCTTGATCATTGTAAACTTTTACTTCTCATTATTAATATTATTGCCGGCACTTTTTACGAAAATGTATAGATAATTGTACGTAACAGCAAACTAAAATCCAAAAACTAAAACATTAGGCTAGACAAGTTAAATATATGTCAATATATTAACGACTCTAAACTACAATAAATTAACATAATAATTAGTAATTAATAAACTTATATCTAGGGAAAACCATGTTAAATAAAACAATCTTAGCGCTTGCTATTACATCAAGCTTATCAGTCTCAGCTTTCGCCGCTGACAAGTATCAGAAATACAATTTCACTAATCAAGCGCCTGTTACTACTAAGATAGGTTCTGTTGATTTCGATAAAAACATCAACACGCCAAGTGCGTGGTTAGTTAAGTTAAGCGCTCCATCTTTAGCTGAAAGTGCTGTTAATGGTAAGCTATCAAGAACAGCTTCTACACAAGCTGCTCTTAATATCAATAAAACTCAAACAAGTGTGATTTCAGCTATTCAGGCTTTATCAAGTGATATTCAAATTGTCGCTCAAACAAAAAATCTAACAAACGGTATTATTGTAAAAGCTGAAGGCAAACTATTAACTTCATTATTGGGTAATGCTTCAGTATTAGATATTTTACCTATTTATGATTATGAACTTGATGTGGTAGACAGTGCTGAATACATGAAAGGTACAGCGCTTGTAACTAGCGGAGTTGCATCAGGTAAAGGCATAAGAGTAGCTGTATTAGATACAGGTGTTGATTATACTCATGCAGCTATGGGTGGCGCGGGAACAGTTGAAGCTTATGATGAAGCAACAGCAGACGTTACCGATACACCAGTTTGGCCGCAAGGTAAAGTTATCGGCGGTTATGATTTCGTTAATGGAGATCCTGATCCTATTGATTTTGGCACAAGCCATGGTACTCACGTATCTCACTCGGTACTTGGCTTAGCTCCAGATGCTGAATTATACGTATACTCAGTATGTAATAGTGGTTGTCCTGGTATTGCACAATTAATGGCTCTAGAAGCCGCAATGGATCCAAATGGTGACGGTGATATTGCAGACCGTGTAGATGTTATAAATATGTCACTCGGTGGTAACTTTGGTACAACTAATGGCGGTGCAGTGCAAGAGTTGTTAGATAAAGCTGCCTTATTAGGTGTAATATCTGCAATCTCAGCAGGTAACGATGGTGCTACACCATTTATTGTCGGTGGTCCGAGCACAACTAAGAGTGTTATGTCTGTTGGTGCAATGACTCACCCAACAGTTGAAAGTTCAGCTTACTTATTTAATGATTCAACTATTTTAACTGCTGCAGCTAGTTTCGGCCCTGCAGAATTAGTATTTGTCGATGAAACCTCTTCACTAGTTTACCCTGAAGCTAATCAAAATGGTTGTGAAGCTTTTGATGAAGCTTTAGATTTTACTGATATGATCGTTCTTATCGATCGCGGTGCCTGTTCATTCACTAGCAAAGTGATAAATGCTCAGACCAGAGGTGCTAAATCTGTAATTATCGTTAATAACGTTGCTGGCGGCGGCGCCCCAGGACTAGGCGGTGCTGATGATGCTGTCGCGATTCCTTCTGTTGGTATTTCAATGGAAGATGGTCAAATAATTAAAGATGCATTAGCTAGTGCCGATGCATATACTTTTTCTTCTGAACTAGTTAAAACTCCAGGTGCAATTGCTTCATTTACTTCACGTGGCCCATCGTCTGACGGTTGGTTGAAACCTGAAATTACGGCACCTGGTGTTGCTATCGAAACTGCATACCCTGGTGGCGGCGAACTAACATCACCTATTAGCGGTACTTCATTCTCAAGCCCTATGACTGCTGGTGCAATGGCACTGCTTAAAGAGGCATTACCAAATCGTACTGCACTTGAGCTTAAAGCAACCTTAATGAACTCAGCTAATCTTGATGTTACTATGGAAGCACGTACACTTAATCCTGATGCTGCTTTAGCGCCTATTAGCTATATTGGTGCTGGTTTAGTTGATGTTGAAAAAGCATCAATGTTGCCTGTTGCTGCATGGGATAAAGATACTAAACAAGCTGCTCTTGCTTATGGCTTGATGAACTTATCTGCGAGTGACGAAGTAACTAAAACAGTTACCATTAAGAACTTTTCATCAAGTGCTAAGACATATTCACTTTCTTTAGATGAACGTTACATGGATGATACAGAAACAGGTGCAGTTAGCTTTAACTACCCATCTTCTGTAACAGTGCCTGCTGGCGGATCTATGGACTTTGACGTAACATTGGCTGTTGATCCTGCTAAGTTGCAAGAGTGGACTTTAGATTCAGGGCAACTTGCTTCAACTTCAGGTAGTGACCATCTAACGACTTTGGAATTTGATGGTGCATTAATGTTTACTGATGGTGATGAGAGTTTCCATATCGTTTATCATTTATTGCCTAAAGCTTCAGCTTCTGCTGAAGTAGCTGCAGTTATTACTGATGAAGGCGTAAAACGTTATGTCACCAATAATGGTGTTGTTGATTTAGAATCTTTTGCTGTTCCATTAACCGTTGAAGATGAAGTAGGCGATAGTCCTTATTTAGATTTCCAAGCGGGGTCTATTGAAGTCCTTGAAGTACCTACTGGTTTCTGTGCATCGGGTTACTCAATCTTCACTACATTTACAATGGCAAGCGGTTTTGTATCGACAAATATTGGTGGCTTTTTCGCTGATATTGATGTTGATAGTGATGGTATTTATGATCACACAACACAGGCTCTTCCGTTAGATGCATTTGGTTATGATGCGCCAGGTGAAACTGTTACATATACATATGGACATCTTGGAGGAGGATATATTGGTAACTTGTATTTTACTTCAGGTAACAACTTTACAACGTTACAAACCTGTATCGAAGAAATTGGTTTAACTGCTGCAGATTTAGGCAACGTTGATGCAACGGTTACATTCCGTATTGGTGAGTCTCAATGGGAGTGGGTTCCAGGTGTAGGTATTGATACAGCAACCGTAACTGGTGTTGATTTTGCTATTTCAAATGAGCTAACGATGTTAGTTGATGATGAAGGCGCTGAAGTTGAAACTTTAGCGGTTGGCGAAAGAGCACAACTACTAATGAGTGGCGACGATTTTGTTATGCTATCTGACTCTGGTTCACAAGCATTAGTAGCTGCGCCAATGCAAGAAGCAGGCGTTGCTCCAACAGTAACTGAAGGACAAATGTTCTCTGTAGATGAAAATACTGCAAACGGTACAGTAATAGGTATGGTAATGGCAACTGACCCTGACTTATATACAAGCCCAGTTTCTGAGTACTTTATTCAATCATCATCATCTGTTGCTGTAATGATGGATAGAGATGGAACAATTAAAGTTGCTGACTCTACATTACTTGATTACGATGCGGGTCTTACTTCTATTGAATTAGAAGTCACAGCAATAGATAGTGTTGGTAATGTTTCTGAAGTTGAAACTGTTATGGTTAGCATTAATAACCTAGCGGATGAAGCATCAGAACAACCTATGCCAACAATACCTAAGCCTAAAGAAGACATCTCTGGTGGTTCATTTGGTTGGGTATCACTTTTATTACTTCCATCACTTTGGTTACGTCGTAAGAAAAAGTAATTGAGTAATCGAATAATATAAAGAAAAAAGGGTGTTGATTAGTATCAACACCCTTTTTTATATTTATAGACCTTGTAAAAATTTTGTGCAACGGCCTTCTTTACATAAAGTCCGATAACATACCGTATTAGAATTCAATCATAAATCGATTCAAAGCCGCTTTCCTTTTATTACCGCACCGTCCATTTCTTAGATACCAACTTTATAGTAAGACAAGTTACTTTTCTCAAAAAATCATCATATGGAATAACTTACATTGCTTCATATCCTTTCGAATGACAGTGCTCGGTGACTATATCGCATTCTATATGTATATGGCTTTGCAATTGCCGTGAGAGTACTTCAATAGCTTGTTTAAGTTAGGCTAGGAACGGCTTCGAGCAGGTATTATATTTTATCGTTTATTAAAGAAAACCGCGTTTGGTGATTTTTTACTGCTTTAGGCTCTAAACGTCCTTTTTCAAACGCCTAGTATTTCAAGGCCAACTTGCCCGTCTTCGGTGCGAATGGAAATGGATTTAGATGAGTAGCAATTTTGGCTATTGTTCGTGGTGAAGATTCATGAAGTGCATAGCCCAAATATCCTTCAGGCTACGTTTAAGGGGCTTAAACGGTTATCTTAGTTGAGATAATTCAATAACCTGTTAAGCATTGTTCGGACTTAATACCTTTGACTACTTATTTAGCAAATACTCATAGTTCTTTCTTGTTCATAGTCTGCCTATCCTAAACCCTATATGGTTATTAATGATAGGCAGTTACACAGATTCTATTACAGGATAAATCTAAAAATGAACAACTACACCAGCAAATACACCTTTAAATTCAATATCGGTATATAAATCATCTATATCTTCAAGTTGAAGCTTTACGGCTCTGTAACCGGCAGTTAAATTCACATCTATCGCTAAGTTATCTATTAATTCATAACTTATGCCCATTTGATAATCGTACAAAGTATGGCTATCTATCGATAACAAATTTCCGTTTGCAAAAAGATCCAAACCTGTACCAGGTAAAGCTACAATAGCTGAAGCATATAACATAGGAATCATTTCACTTACCGATAAACTCGCATTCTCAATTTCGGATTCAACCGTTATATCTCCGTCGAAATCACGTGCAGTTAATCCTAAATCAAAAGAAAAAAGACCATTATCAAAAATTTCGTAGTATAACGTGTAGTCTACATAGCTAACATCAAACGTGGTATCAACAGGAGTTTCAATATCAAACGTAGTACCTTCAAATTCAAAGCTTTCCGAAAGTATAGTTGAACCATCAGTATCTAAAGTTGTGGAAGAGATTAAAATATTTGGAACGAGTGGTAAAGGGTGTTCCAAAGCAACATAAAATGACCCTTGCTCTTTATCTTTTAAGTTAAAATCAACTAAATTACCTTGTTCACCAAAAGTACCTGTTGCTTCATTGCTCCATATTGAACCACCAATATAAAGACCAGCAATGGTATCAGCCATTGATGACGTTGAAAGTATGCCCGTAACTAATACTGCTAATGCTGCTTTTTTCATGTTTAATCCCTTTATTATCCTTGACTTAACAAGTCATTTAAATCAATAAGTGCTGCGTTAGCACGTGAAATATAATTCGCCATTACTAAAGAATGATTTGCTAACAAACCAAAACCATCTCCATTAAGAATCATTGGACTCCATATAGACTCTTGACTCGCTTCAAGTTCTCGAATAATTTGCTGTACACTTACTTTAGCATTTTTCTTCTCTAAAACATCATTAAAATCAATTTCGACTGCACGTAAAAAGTGTAATAATGCCCAACAAGCTCCTCGAGCTTCGTAGAACTCATCATCAATTTTCCACCAGCTAGTCTTCAGCACTACGCTCGATTGTGTATAAGTTGATTGCTGAGCCTCGCTGTCACCCGCTAAATCAGTATTTAACTGTTCACGGCCTACACTCGCACTCAATCTTTGCGAGTAACTGCCTAAACGCTTAGTTACTTCTTGTATCCAGTCCTGTAAATTGTCTGAACGCGCATAAAACTGGGCTGATTGACTGTTAACCTCAGTTAACGCTTTACGATAAGCATACAATTCATTAACCGCTTTATTGTATTCGCTTTCAGTGCTCGGCATAGCCCAACTCTTATGGTCAATGTTGTACTGCGGCTGAGCAACTTTTAAGTGATTATTTTCTACAGACTGTGACTGGGATCGGCTAAATTCTTGACGCATAACAAGCGCCATATCACGAGACATTTCTAGTGCTCCTAATTCCCAAGCTGGAATATTATCTAAAAACACAGAAGGCGGTAAAGCATCATTCGAAAGGTATCCACCAGGTTTATTTAATAATGTTTCAGTAACTCTAATCAAGGCTGTAGTGGTTGTATAACCGACAACAGGATTTACACCGTCAGCTTTAGCGTCTTGAGTAACCTCAGTTCTGATATTAAGCTGGTCTGGCTCAAAACTCCAATACACTCCTAGAAAATAAAATATGAAAAAAATGGCAAGAAATATAGCCACAATAATTTTACTTGAAAATTTAGATGTCATACTGAACTCCTAATGATGGTGATGCTGTTTTTTAGATTGTCTTTCTTGCTTAATACTTCTCACAGGAACAGTTATTACAAGATCCTTTTGCTGTTTGAAGTGCAATGTTAATGAAACTTTTTCATCTGGTATTAAAGGTTTTTTTACATCGAATATCATTAAATGATAACCCATAGGCTGTAGAATCACTGTTTCTCGCCCTTTAATCGCCAGTTCCTCAACTTTTCTCATTTTCATCATACCATCACTCATCATATGCTGATGAATTTCAATTCTATCGGAGAATAAACCACTTACACCTGTTAAAGTCACGGTCCCATCATTCACATTCTCAATAGACATATATGCTGAAGTTATAATTGTTCCCGGTATATTGGCCCTTATATAAGGCGCTTCAATAATAATATCGCTGTTATTTTCGTTAGCGAAAATATCTCCACTGATATTCAGTAAAGTAAAAAATAATACAATTGCTATTAAACTTATTTTATTCATTTATCGTTATACTTCCTTTTAGACCGAATACACTTGCTACATAGACATTGTAACTAAGCTTAAGCAAAATGGATAATTTAATTATTACTCATAAAAGAAATCATATTTTACGATAACCTTCAAATGTACAAATTGAAGAGCTTTTGAACAACGTTATTTATTTAAATTCATGTAAAGTTTAGAATCATGCAAGCGAAAGCTCAAACATCAACTATTGTTCTCATATAACATGATACTAACTGATTTTTGTCTAAAACGACTGTAGTGCCTTCTGTAATACGCATACTAATTCCAGATGAATTATTCATACAATACAGAGATTTGATATGAAATCATTATTGGCGGGTTTCAATCAAATATCTATAATGGCTCTACAACAAGGTTGTTAGACCATCATTAAATTACCGCTGTTTTGTTATAAAAAGTGGATAGCGATGCAACAATATATTCGAGACTTTAAGTGTATATTGAAAACTAAAATGAAAAATATTTCAGTAGAAATCTTCTAAAATTTCATCACTAAAATAAGCAAATTTTGAAATAGTCATCTTAAGCATATCCTAACCACTTTGTTATTAAGCCATTTGGCTTTTATCACGAACCATTAACCAAATGACTAAAGCAATAAAAATAACTGGCCAAAAAATACCAATCATTACCATAGCTAGTGCGCCAAAGATCATAATCCCAATAAAGATGAGTGAACCAAAAACACTCAGAACTATAGCGAAAGCCAGAATAATTAAAATAACCATAATTAGTGCTGACACGCTAATTGCTTTTAAAGGCTCTATCAGTTTATCACCCACATAGAGATCAACATTGAACATCTCTGTAAAGCTAATACCTAAGACATAAGTTAAAAAGAATGTCGCAAAAATTGCTAGGATCAATGATTTTGTAAATGACATAGTGACTCCGGCTTTTAATTCATGGTTACGGTAACCGTAAAAGGTTATTCTTCACACTTGTATCAAATGCAAAAATTTCACGTTAATCTTTGGTTGGTAGTAATATTGCTGCAACTACATAAGCGACACCTGTCGCTACAGGAAAGATGAACAATGCACCAATAGCGGCAATACGCACTGCTATTCTTGGTAATTCATAATGCTTTGCAATACCAGCACACACTCCTGATAATTTTTTGTAAACAACATCTTTCTTTAATGTTTTTTTCACTGAATATTCACGTTGATAGCTCATCATTTATTCCTCAATTCCGATTAAAATTTTGTAAAATTGTTAATAACCCTGCTCCTGCAAATAAACTAAATAATGGAGCTAAGCACATGATCATTAATAAATAGTTATTCTCTTCAATCATGTGTTGCTCCTTAATTATTATTGCAGTTCTCACTTAACCATTAACAACTTGCTTTTTTAACTCAGCTAATTCTTTTTCTACGGTTTCATCAGCTTCTAAGTCACGGAACTGGCTATCAAGATCTTTATTCGCCGTTAAATCGTAAGACTCAATCTCAGCTTCAACGCGGTCAATTTTTTGCTGGTAACGTTCAAATTTACTAATTGCTTCATCAATATTGTACACAACTGCTCTTTCACGAACCTTTAAGCGTACTTCTGCTGACTCTTTACGTAGTGAGAAAGATTCTTGCTTACGTTTTGCTTCTTTTAATTTTTCTTGTAAACGTTGACCGTCTTCTTGAACTGCACTGAGAAAAACATCAAGCTGTGCTAACCCATGTTGCAATTCAGTAACTTGTGTCATTGATTTTTGTTTTTCACTCAATGCTGATTTTGCTAGATCATCACGACCTTTACTAATAGCCAACTCTGCTTTTTCCTGCCAATTTTTAATGCTTGTTTCTAATGACGCGATTTGACGCATTAATGTTTTCTTTTCAGCAATGTTTTTTGCAGCAGTAGAACGAACTTCAACCAAGGTTTCTTCCATTTCCTGAATGATCAATTTAACCATTTTCTCAGGGTCTTCGGCTTTATCTAACATATTGTTTAAATTAGCGTTAATAATATCTGTAAAACGTGAAAACATACCCATAATCCATTCTCCTGCGCTAATGCGCT
>CAJWBY010000152.1 GCA_913020705.1 uncultured Colwellia sp. | reverse complement strand
AACAAATTTCTGATTTTAAAATTAAGTTATTACATCAACATGCAGAGCAAGGCGAAAAACAAACTTTAAATTTGCATGACAACAGTGACAAACTGAACAAAGCATTACATGAGCATCAAATAATTTTTAATCAAAATCAATTAAAGTCAGTTGACCAACTTGTCGAACATTTGAATAAAGTCACCCAAGTCAGCCGAGAAGATTTAACTAAGTCGTTGCAAGCGTCAAGTGAGCAAATGGCTAAACGTATCGATGGCCTAACAGAATCGACAGACAATCGCTTAAAAGAAATTAGTGGTCAAGTGGAAAAACGTTTGACAGAAGGTTTTGATAAAACGACGAAAACCTTTAATGATATATTACAGCGTTTAGCATTAATTGATGACGCACAGAAGAAGATCACTGAACTATCGACAAACGTTGTGAGTCTTCAAGAAGTGCTCAGTGATAAACGTTCACGTGGCGCGTTTGGTGAAGTACAGCTTAATAGCCTTATTCGTAACGTACTCCCCGAACAACATTTTTCTTTACAGCATACGTTATCAAACGGAAAAATAGCCGACTGTATTTTGTTTCTACCTGAACCTACCGGTAATGTGGTTATCGACTCTAAGTTCCCGCTAGAAAATTATAAAAAAATGATGGATAACCAACTAGGCGAACACGACCGTAAAGCTGCTGAACGGCAGTTTAAGGCTGATATAAAGAAACATATTAATGATATTAGTGATAAATACTTAATAGAAAAAGAAACAGCAGATGGTGCCATTATGTTTATTCCTGCTGAGGCCATATTTGCTGAAATTCACGCTCATCAAAGTGATTTAGTTGATTTTGCAAATAAAAAACGAGTCTGGCTGGCATCACCTACAACCCTAATGGCAATATTAACGACATCTCGTTCTGTATTAAAAGACGAAGCTACGCGAAAACAAATTCATGTTATTCAGGCGCATTTGTCACATTTGTCTCAAGATTTTGGCCGTTTTAAATCTCGTTTTGCGAATTTAGCAAAACACATTGATCAAGCGGCGAGTGATGTAAAGCAAATCCACACATCTGCTGATAAAATATCATCGCGCTTTGATAAAATTGAACAAGTTGATTTGAACAAAGAAAAAGATGATGAAAAAATTGATTTAGAAAGCAGTAAATCAATACATAATGCGTAAAATATTTGCATCAGTCACGATGTTTATATATTTAAAAGTAAGTTAAATAACCGTTAATAATTAGGAGTTAATGTTGTTTCAAAGAATTAAAGGGCTAAAAACGCTAATCTTCAGTTTGGCTGGTTTTGTTATAACTTATATATTTGTAATGAAAAGCCAAGCCTTTTGGTTAAAGCAAATGACAATTATCGAACCATTATTAATGGTACTTTTAGTGGTTGTAATTGTTTTTGCTAGTTACTTTAATCGGAGCCGATTAGCCTTATTATCTTTACTATGGCTCATTTATTATACCAGTTTATCTTTTCCATTTCCTTGGTCAAGTTGGTTAGTACAACAAGGTGAATGGGTGACGATATTTGGTTGTTCATCTTTACTTCTATTGTCATTGATTAAAGATCGTGGCGTTATTTCAATTCATGGTATTTATCGATTATTATTTTTATCGTTAACCGGCATAGTTGCATTTTTCTGGTTAGAGACCAGTGAAACAATTATAGCTTTTGTTCAAGCTACATCAGGTATTGAGCCGCTTCAACAAACTATGCGTGTAGAGTTACCCGTTGCATTATGTTGTCTCATTATTTTTCTGCGAGCTATTGTTAAATCTGACCTAGTGGTTTCTGCGACTTTTGTTTCTTTTATCGTGTGGGTACTTTATCAGTATCAATTAATAAGCTTACCGATACCTCTAACGATATTATTACTCAGCTTGTACTATTTACTCGTTATTGTTATTGATGCTTATTCTCTCGCTTACCGTGATGATTTAACGGGGTTACCATCTCGACGTGCATTGAACCAGTTAGCATTATCTTTGGGAAGAAACTACACAGTGGCAATGCTAGACATTGACCACTTCAAAAAGTTTAATGATACCTATGGACATGATATTGGTGATCAGGTACTAAAATTAGTCGCTAAAAAAATTGGTGAGGTTAAAGGTGGGGGAAAAGCTTTTCGTTATGGCGGTGAAGAATTTACCATCGTATTTAAGCGAAAAAATATTGAACAAGCTTTAGCTGAACTGGAAGCTGTGCGCAAAGCTATTGAAGACTATAAAATTGTTATTCGCCATCCTCAACGAAAAACAAAACAAGAACGAAGTCCTAAAAAGGGCAGTAGGAACAATGATTTTAAAACAGTGAGTGTCACTATCTCAATTGGTGCTGCTGTTAGAGAAAGTAAACAAAGCTTTGAACAGGCGTTAAAATGTTCTGATCAAGCGTTATACAAAGCTAAAAAGAAAGGTCGAAACAATGTTAGTTTTTAAGGTTTCATTTAGATAACGTTAATTCTTATTGTAGCGTAATTAAAAATGCCGACACTCAGATGAGTAAGTCGGCATTATAATTTATCTAATTTAATTAGAGGAAAGCATTAATTCAGTATTGCGACGTTTACAAAAACTACCGTAAGTAATAATGGGCAAACATAACGTAAATAATTACCCCAAATGGGTAGCCACTTCCTTCCTTCTTGTAATGCTTTATCACGAAGCTTATTACCACGATTCCATAACCAGCCAACAACTATAAAGTAAAATAAACAACTTAATGGCTGCATTATTGTGGTTAATAAACGAATAACTAATCCAAATAATTCATCAAAGAAAGCAATTAATAACATGCTGGCACAAAGTACAACAAATGACACTAGCCAAGTGGCTTTTGAACGCGTTAAACCTTTGTCTTCAACTAAATATGAAACAGGAACTTCGGTAGATGAAATCGTCGATGTTAAGGCAGCAATCGACAACAGTAAGAAAAAGCTACTTGAAACGATTAATCCTGCACTTCCCATAGAGTTGAACAGGGCAGGAAGAATGTTAAAAATCAGCTGACCTTCACCAATCAACTCCTTATTTTTAAAAACTTCTAAACCAGCTTCTTGAGCAACAAATAGCGCTGGAATTATTAATAGACCCGCCATAAAAGCGATGCAGGTATCAAGTGCGGTAATTGATATGGCTAACTTACCAATGTCTTTGTTTTTCTGCATGTATGAGCCATAAACCATCATGCCGCCTACACCTATAGATAATGAAAAGAATGCTTGTCCCATTGCTGATATGATTAATTTAGGGTTTGTGACTTGTGAAAAATCAGGGATCAAATAAAGTGCTAAACCTTTTTCGGCACCAGGTTGTCGAAGAATATAAACGATTAAGCAAAGTAACATCAAGAGTAATAGCGGCATTAAACGCGCCGACCATTTTTCAATACCTGCATTTACGCCTTGATGAATAATTGCGGCACCTAATAAAATAAATATAGGTGTAAATAATAAATTTCTTTCAGTGCTTGAGGTTGCTAACCATTGAGAAACTTCCATAAAACCAGCTAACTCAGTAATTGCAGAAAGTGCATGTGCGAGCATCCAACCTGCAACAATGGTGTAAAAGCTTAACATCATCATCGCACCACACAGGCCGATTAATCCTGCGTATTTACCTACATTAGGTAAAGTGTCTTGGCAGGCTTCTTTTAAAGCGGCGACTGGGTTTTTCTGAGCTTGGTTACCAATATAAATTTCGGCATATAAAGCGGGTAGGGCTAATAACACCGTTACCAATAAATAGACGAATAAAAAAGCACCGCCGCCATTATTAGCTGCTTGGGTTGGAAACCCCCAAATATTACCTAGGCCAATAGCAGAACCAGCGGCTGCTAAGACAAAACCAATACGTGAATGAAAAGAGTCTCTTGTTGTAGTCATATATGATTGAATGCAATTATTTTTATTTGTTGATGAGCTTACCGAGTTCAGATCATTTAGCAACGATTTTTTAAAAATATGTTATCGGAATAATACAAACACTGTAAACTTTAAAGCGAACAGTATTAGTAACTTGCTTTCAAAAATATCACCCCAATATCGGTTAAAGTTTAATTAATCGAACAACCAAGGTTCAAGAGAAACGCTGACATGCTCCAATTTAAAATTATTCCAGTGACTAAATTCCAACAAAACTGCACCTTGTTTTGGTGTGATGAAACCCAAAAAGCCGCTGTTGTTGATCCCGGAGGCGATCTGGATATAATTCTAGCCGCCATAAGTGAAGAAGGTTTAACCTTAGAGAAAGTGCTTTTAACACATGCTCATATTGATCATGCCGGAGCTACTAAGTTATTAGCAGAACATTTTAATGTACCCATTGAAGGTCCGCATAAAGAAGATCAGTTCTGGATAGATTTAATGCCTAAACAGAAAGAAATGTTTGGTTTTTCAAAGGGTGATATTTTTAAACCTGATCGTTGGTTAGACCAAGGTGATACAGTTACTTTTGGTAACCTTGAATTAGAAGTTTATTTTTGTCCGGGGCATACACCTGGTCATGTAGTGTTTTTTCATCGAGAATCTCGACTTGCTCAAGTAGGGGATGTAATATTTAAAGGATCAATCGGCCGAACTGATTTTCCACGAGGTGATCATGCAACCTTAATTTGTTCTATTCGTGAAAATTTATTTCCGCTTGGTAATGACATAAGATTCATTCCTGGACATGGACCGATGAGCACCTTTGGTGATGAACGTCGCAATAATCCCTATGTTAGCGATAGCACACATTAGTTTTACTTTTAGAGACCCTTATTTATGAGTTCTTTTGTTTTACGCGCACAAGGTCGTTTAAAGAAAATAGATTCAAGCCCTTTATTTCAGTGGTCAATTATTACTGTCATTATCATTTCAGCATTGCTAATTGGTGCAAAAACGCATGATTTGTCTCCGCAATCTTTAAAGGTACTCGCTTTTCTTGATAATGCTATTACCGTTTTCTTTGTCTTTGAATTAGTCATACGCTTTATGGCATTCCCTAATAAGAAAGCTTTTTTTAAAAATGGCTGGAATATTTTCGATACGTTAATTGTTATTGGTAGTTTGATACCAACGGGCGGATCTGGAGTTTTGTTAGCCCGTTTATTAAGAGTCTTTCGAGTTCTTCGCTTGGTTTCTATGGTGCCAGAATTACGTTTATTGATTAATGCTCTTATTAAAGCTATTCCTCGTATGGGTTATATAGCTTTGTTAATGTTTGTAATTTTTTATATTTATGCTGCTATTGGTAGTATGTTTTTTCATAATATTAATGATGTTTTATGGGGGGATGTTTCAATTTCTATGTTAACACTTTTTCGTGTTGCTACTTTTGAAGATTGGACAGACGTAATGTACGAAACGATGGCTGTTCATCCCCTTAGTTGGATTTATTATCTGTCCTTTATCTTCTTAACGGCGTTTATCTTTTTGAATATGATGGTGGGAACTATATTAGAAGTCATGGGTAAAGAACACGAAAACTATAGAGCTGAACAACATGGTGAAACGGGGGAAGGCGGAGAACCTGCTAGCCGAGCACAGATTGAAAAGCTTGAGCGTGAATTGGCTGAAATTAAAGCTATTCTCATCGAAAAAGTTAAACGTTAGTCATAATATTTTTGCCGTTTAAGTAACACTTGTGGGATTTGATTAAATAAGATGTTATAAAAGTAAAAATCATATTTAATTCAAGTCTTTTGGATGCAGTTAATGATTGCTTTTAAACGTATTATTTACACTTTATTTATTATTCAAATATCACTTTTTTCTATAGCGACTTTAGCTGCTGAAAAAAGTGAAATGCTTTTTGATGATGAAAATATATCGAAAAAAATACTGCAACTCAAAAATATAGAGGGTAATCAAGAAGCTGTTGACTACTCGATATCACTATTGAATCGTTTGGATTTAACTCCTCGTCAAACGATTGCAATTCTAAAAATACAAGAAAGTCGTTATTATGAGCTAAGAGATCTTAGCCTTGCATTAATTACGGCCAAACGAATTCTGTATATTGCATCTAAAAATGACTTTGAAAATGTAGAGGCCGATGCTTACAAAAGTGTCGGCATTTATCATTATTTAAAAGGTGAAGCAAAGGAAGCCGTTGAAGCCTATAACGTATCATTAACGTTTTATTTGAGTTTAGATAAACCACTTAAACATGCTAATTTATATAATAATATAGGCTTGGCTTATATTAAGTGGGGTGATTTTCAAAGTGCTATAGATAACTTACAACTTGCTGAAAATATTTATGAAAAATTTGGTAGTAAAAACGATCAAATTGATATTCGTTATAATATTGCGGGCTTATATTTGCGCCTCAAACGTTTCGATGTAGCTATAGAGCGATATTTGGATGTTATTGAAGAACTCTCCAATTCAGAAGACAAGTTAACGTTAGCTAAAGCCAGAGGTGAATTAGGAAGTACTTATAAGTATTCTGGAGAACACCAAAAAGGCTTGAATTTGTTGCTACAAGCCCTTGCATATTTTGAAAAAACTAGCGATAAATTTTATTTGGCTGCATTTAGTCATAATACTGCAGGGCTTTACAATATGATGAATCAGCCTGTGAATGCTATGAAACATGCACAAACAGCAGTCACTATTGGTAAAGCTACAGACCATCAAGATGCCTATTTAGGCGGTTTATATGAGCTGGCTGCAGCGCAATTTTCTTTAGGGTATGTTGAAAAAGCCTACAACAATTTACTACTATCTGACGTTGTAGCTCACAAAAATGATCAACAAGAACAAATTAGCAATAACATGATGCTACTGTCTTTAATTTATTCAGCACAAAACAAGCAAAGTGCAGCATTTAAAACTCATCAGGAATATATAAAAAGAACAAGAAAAGTTGCGAATGATCAACTTAATAGTCGATTGGCAAACTTTGAGTCTGAAAAGTTAAAACAAGAAGTCAAACAGTTAAAACAAAACGAAATACTCCAACAGTTACAATCAGAGCAAGCTGAACAACTCCGTATTTTCAGTCTTGCAGTAGCCGCGTTTATTATTGTTTTAATTTTATTTGTATTGAATCGTAATATTGAACGCCGTTCAAAATTAAACTTGTCAAAAAGGGTAAAAAATCGAACACAAGAATTAGAATTATTAACGAATGAGTTAGTTAAGGCTAATGCCATTAAAAGTCAATTCTTAGCCAATATGAGTCATGAAATTCGAACCCCATTAACGTCTATCATTGGTCAAGCAGAGGCAATTACTAATGGTGATATCGATGAAAAATACTTATATAAAGAAGTCGAAATTATTCATGGTAATAGTTTGCACTTATTAGAATTGATTAATAATATTTTAGATTTGAGTAAAGTCGAAGCTAACAAGTTAGAATTGGAATTAGTCGAACAAGACTTACAAATAATATTACATGATTTAGCGAATCTATTTAGGAAATCAGCTAATGAAAAAGGACTGGATTTCCAAATAATTCATACTTTGCCAAGCTCATTCCTTCTGACCATTGATAGTTTTCGATTAAAACAAATTCTAATAAATTTATGTTCAAATGCAATTAAATTTACCAGTAAAGGGTCTGTAATAATTAATGTTTCAGTAAAAGATTCATTATTAACTATCGCCGTAACAGATACTGGTATTGGCATGAGTGAAACTCAGTTACAACAAGTGTTTACGAGTTTTACACAAGGTGACAGTAGTATTAGTCGACGATTTGGAGGTTCAGGTCTAGGATTGTGTTTATCGGAACAGTTAGCAAAATTAATGTCAGGAAAAATATCGGTTACAAGTGTGCTAAATAAAGGGAGCACCTTTACGTTAACGTTACCATGTAAGCAAATTAATATTAATCAGTTAATTAATATTCCTCCAACGAGTATTATTGCGTCAGCATTAGTTTCTGTAGAGCAGGAAACTAACTTTAGTGGGCAAGTTGTACTTGCAGATGACCATGATGATAATCGTCGCTTAATTGCCCGCCTACTTACATCATTAGGGTTAGAGGTGTTATGCGCGAGTAATGGTCGAGAAGCTGTCGAACTCTGCTTAGAGTCTGATCCTAAACTTATCCTAATGGACATTCAAATGCCTGAAATGGATGGTATTGAAGCATTTAAAGTACTAAGACAAAAAGGATGCTTAAAACCCATTGTTGCACTGACCGCCAATGCCATGTCTCATGAAATTGATAAGTATTTGGCACTGGGTTTCGATGGACATCTAAAAAAACCGATTGAAAGAAAGTTATTTATTGCCACTATTGTTCAATATTATGGTGAATCAACTGATCAAAATGATGCTGAAAATAAAATTAACGCGGTTGATATGACGGACTTAGTTATTGAATTTAAATCAAACCTAGTTTTAGAGCAACAAGATTTAATACTTCATATTAAAAACAATGAGTTAACAAAACTTGCGGAACTTGCACATCGTATTGCTGGGGCGTCACAAATGTTTGGTTTTTCACTTGTTTCAGTGAGTGCCATAAAACTAGAAAAGCATATAAAAACGGGATCTTCCGAACTTATCAGTGATTCAGCGCAAAACTTACTTAATGAAATAGACCAAGTTCTCTGGTAACTATATAACGTGGAGTTAAAGTTATTCCATTATGTAGATTAGCTGTTAGCTAATAACAGCAGTTTGTTAACGGTTTTAATATTGCGAGCCGTCGAAGTTAACTTTAGTTTTGTTTCAATCAATTTGTTTGTTAATTTACTTTTCCCTGAACCTTCTGGGCAATATAGATAGATAACATTTTGGTTCAAGACTAACTGCTCTGAATTTGAAAGATACGCACCAAGGGTGTTTTCTTGGTCAATTGAAATACTCTCAGACAGAAAAAATACAATTATCTTATTTCCTTCTTCTTCAATGTTGATAGAAGTGAAGGGAAGGTTTTTAGCCGTGCTCTCTAATTGATGCTGAGTAAGAATTAGTACAGGTGCGTCAAAATCAAAGTGCTCTTTTATCGCTATTTCGATATTTTTATTTAGGGTGATTTTATCATTTGAACTTTGAAAAACGACATTGCCACTTTGAATATAAGTCCTCACACGTTCAAATTTAAGTGATTCATAAACAACTTTTAGTGCAGCCATTTTTATTTGTTTTTGTCCGCTAACATTAATTCCTCGGAGCAATGAAATATAAGTAGTCATTATTCTGCCTTGGTTCTATTAAAATCTAATTTTACGAATCAATATATCTTTAAACATAACCCAATCACCTATCAAACTATAAACAGGGTAAGTAAATGTTGCGGGTCTATTTTTCTCAAATATGAAGTGGCCAAGCCATGCAAATCCGTATCCAATAACAGGGATAAACCATAAGCCTTGCCAAGCATTATCACTAATACAATAACCAATAAGTAATAATATGAGCGATGAGCCAATAAAGTGTAATCGTCTACACATAATATTTTGATGTTGGCTTAAATAGAATGGATAAAACTCTTTAAACGTTTGATATTTTTTTGATGTCATCCCCTAAATCCTTGTTTTATTCTTCTAATTAATTTTACTGGTAAGTATTTTTAAACCGATGAATATCATTGCACCACCTAGAATACGATCTATCCAGTAACCTAAACGTTGAAACTTTTCATTGATTTTTGGACGGGATAATAAGAGAACTACTGAAGAAAACCAAGCAAGCTGTATTGCCATCATCCACAGTCCATAAATAACTAAATGTAATAAGGGTAAATCAGGAGAAAGAACGACAGTAAAAAGTGCGACAAAATATATAGGTGCTTTGGGGTTTAACGCATTACATAAAAAACCAATACCTATATTTTTGAATGAAGAACGTTTTATTGACATATTAGGGGCGATTTTTTCAGTGGTACCTTTAGTGACTTCGGTGCAAGCTTTTGATCGGATCCCTTGAATGCCCAAGTATATTAAATAACTACCCCCCAATACTTTAATGACCCATAAAGTAGTAGAAGAGTTGGCGATAATGGCAGCTAAACCTAAGGTGGAATAAATAATATGTATTGATAAACCCAATGCAATACCGATACTGCACATAAAACCTGCTTTTTTCCCGTGGGTTAATGTTTGTTGAGAAACAAGAATAAAATCAGGCCCAGGTGAAGCCGCTGCCAATAAGTGAATTGAACTGATTAACAGCAAACCTTGTAAAAGTTCCATCGTACTTCCCACTAGTAATTTTTATGAAACTCTAATGTTCTTTTAAGTATTCAGCAAGTAATGAATTAAAAGTATCTAATGCAGCATATAATTCTGGAATGTTTTCGTTCAATAACGATCCATTTTCTTCTTTAGATAACTCTTCAATTGAAGCGACCAAACTCTGTACCTGAGTACCACCTAAATTACCTACAGCACCTTTAATTGAATGAAGGTTGTAATTTGTTTTTTGCCAATCTTCATCTTGTATAGCACTTTTAAGTTCTTGTGTTTTTTCTTCGCAATCATCTAAGTAACACTTTACTAAAAGTGCCATTTTCTTAGGGTTCCCTCCAAGTCTTTTTAATAATGCAGCTTGTTGCCATAGTGAGTCTTCTTCATTTTCTGACTGTTCTATTTCCTGTTGATTCAACGTAATGGGGGCAGCATTTAACATTTCGGTATTAACAGAGGTGTCTTCCTGAGCAGTCACGCCTAACCACTGCATTAATTTCTCATTGACCTTAATAGGCTCTATCGGTTTCGTTAGGTAGTCATCCATACCCGCGATTAAGCATTTTTCTTTATCACCTTGCATGGCATTTGCTGTCATCGCGATAATAGGAATTGCTGTGTTCTCCTTTCCAGCCTCACCAAGGCGAATGCGCCGTGTGGATTCATATCCATCCATTTCAGGCATTTGACAATCCATTATAACCAAAGTGTAAGGTTGGCTTTTTAATGACAGTTTTAAGCTTGTTAATGCTTCTAAACCATTCGCTACGGCATCAGCAGATACTCCTAATTCATTTAAAACCCCCATAGCGACCATTTGGTTTATGCGGTT
>CAJWBY010000151.1 GCA_913020705.1 uncultured Colwellia sp. | reverse complement strand
ATTGCTACCGAACGTGCTTACCAACATTTCGGTTTAGACAAACCTGTTTAACAAACAATACATTAATTAATTGAATTTTAGACAAAAAAAAGCCCACATAAATTATGTGGGCCAACTTATAAATAAAGTTGATAGAAGGAAATAGGGTTCCAAATAAACATGTCAGAGAGAAATGATAGAAATCAATTCAAGTCCTTTGGCTATCGACTACCCCGTTATATCAGTGAAGACAAACTTGAATAATTTGTGTGCTAGCTCAAAGAACAAGTGAATTTTAGAGTAACCTCTCTAATTTAACAAGCTAATAAAATTAGATGTTTCGCATTAGAAAAACTAATGCTATTTAAGTTCCTCAAACGTTAACTCTTATCTAACCTGTAAAGGGTTTATTCACTAAATATATGTTTTATAAAAAATGTTACATTAGTTTACGACTCAACGCTTGTCGTTAGGCTGCATTATCATTAATATAGCTTTAACTATAAAAAAGCGTCTAGGTTGTTATTTTTAATTAAAATATTAATAACTTTGAAGCACTAAGCTATTTATTTCAATTAACTCATGCCAAATATTAAATATGATTACCCTGTCCGAGTCTATTATGAAGATACAGATGCCGGCGGTATTGTTTATCACGCAAACTATTTGAAATTTTGTGAACGAGCTCGAACTGAATGGCTTAGAGAGTTGAATGCAAATCAATCATTTTTTTTAGAACAAAACATTGGTTTGGTGGTCAGAAGAGTTGAAATGGATAATATGGCTTCAGCCAAGTTAGATGATTTACTTATGGTGAAATCATGGATCAGCGAATTTAAACGCGCCAGTCTAGTTTTTACTCAACAAATCAGTAACCAACAAAACACAATCATTTGTTCTGTTGTTGTGCGAATTGCTTGTATTAACTTAAAGCTTGCTAAACCTTGTGCCATCCCCGAAAAAATATTAGGAGCGTTAAAACGTGTCAGCTGAAATCTCTATCTTTGATTTATTTCTTCAAGCCAGTCTATTAGTCAAATCTGTAATGATCATTCTATTGGGTTTCTCCATTTCTTGTTGGGCGATGATATTTCAACGTCGAAAAGTACTTAATGATGCTCAAGCGCAAATGAAAAATTTTGAAGATAAGTTTTGGAGCGGTGCTGATTTAAGCAAACTCTATAATGAGGTTTCTTCAAAAGGACCCGTAACTGGTATTGAAAGTTTATTTGTCTCTGGCTTTAAAGAGTTTGCTCGTCTGAGAAAGAGTAATCAGGATTCACCGCAAGCTATTGTTGACGGAACTCATAGAGCTATGCGTGTCGCACTTTCGCGAGAGGTTGACCACCTTGAAACCCATTTACCCTTTATGGCGACTGTTGGTTCTATAAGCCCTTATATTGGTTTGTTTGGGACTGTTTGGGGCATTATGAATTCGTTTATTGCATTAGGTGCTGTAGAGCAAGCAACACTCGCTATGGTTGCTCCAGGTATTGCTGAAGCTTTAATTGCAACAGCCATGGGATTGTTTGCAGCTATTCCTGCTGTAATGGCCTTTAACCGATTCAGTCATCATGTCGAAAAGCTAGAAAATGGCTACGGTAATTTCATGGAAGAATTTTCGAGCATTTTGCAACGTCAAAGCACAATTGAACAATAAGCACCAACGGAGGAATATCTTATGTATAAAAGAGTAAGACGCCGTAAAGTTGCTGAAATCAACGTAGTGCCATACATTGATGTTATGTTGGTATTACTGATTATTTTTATGGTAACTGCACCACTGGTTACGCAAGGTGTGAAAGTCGATTTACCTAAAGCTGATGCTGAAGCTCTCGACAAAGATTCAAAACCACCTCTGGTCGCTTCAGTTGATGCAGATGGTAATTATTATTTAGCGGTTGGTACGAGCAAGAATGAACCTATGTCAGCTGAACAAGTTGCTACATTAGTAGCAGCACATTTAAAAGTAGATCCTGATACGCCTGTTGTTGTTAACGGTGATGGGGCCGTGTCATATGATGCTGTAATTCAGTTGATGGTGCTTTTACAGCAAAAAGCGGGTGTACCTTCTGTTGGTTTAATGACAGATCCCGGAGCTAAATAAATCATGAGTCGAAAATTCACCATAGCATTAACGCTTAGTTTTTTACTGCATGTTGCTTTAGCCGCGGTGCTACTCATGGGAAATTTTGATCATGCACCAAAAGCGCCGCCAAAAGTTGTTCAAGTACAAACGATTCAAGCGACTATTGTTGATAAAAGCAAAATCGAAGCACAAGTAAATAAAATTAAGAAGAAAAAACTAGACGATGCGAAAGCACTAAGAGAGCTTGAACAACAAGTAGCTTCTGCTAAAAAGAAAAGAGCTAAAGAAGAAAAACGTATTAAGGCACTTGAACAACAAAGAAAGAAAAAAGAAATAGAAAAGAAAGCGGCGGATTCAGCGGCAAAAAAAGCCCGAGCAAAAGCAAATGCAGCAGAAAAGTTACGTGCACAGAAAGAAAAAGAACAGAAAATTGCTGAAAATGCTGCCGCTGATGCAAAAGCTAAACGATTGAAAGAAGAGAAGGCAGCAAAAAAGGCTGACGACTTACTTAAGAAAAAAGCAGCAGAAAAAAAGCGTAAAGAAAGAGAAGCGAAAGAACGCGCACAACAACAAAAATTATTAGAACAACAGATGGCTGAAGAAATGGCTGTTAGACAAAAAGCGCGCAATAAACAAACAATGACAGAAGTAGGGCGATTCACTGCATTAATACGTCAAACTATTCAAGGACGATTAATAACGGATCGCAGCACCATGGAAGGTAAGTCTTGTAAATTAACGATAAGTCTTGCACCATCAGGTTTTGTAACTAATGTCATTATAGGTAAAGGCGATAAGGTTGTTTGTAACGCTTCAAAAACTGCAATTTATAAAGCAGGAACATTACCAGTATCTAAAGATCCTGAAGTGTTCAAAGAAATGCGAACTATTAGTTTAACCGTGGTACCTGAGTTCTAATCGTGACATCCTAGTTTTAATTGTAATGTTTAACATTTAATGACCAACAACCAATGAATGAGAAAATAGTAAAACATATGAATAAATTTAAAATAGCTTTTATTTTCTTTATCGTACTGATATCTAACAGTGCGCTTGCAACCCTTGAAATTGTAATTACTGAAGGCATTGATAGCGCAAGACCTATTGCAGTTTTGCCTTTTAAATGGACTGGCACCGAACCACTCACTGATAATATCTCTAATATTATTAGTGAAGATTTACTGCGAAGCGGTAAATTTAATCCAATAAAAGAAAATAGATTTCCTCAAACTCCTTTTACAGACAAAGAAGTTGATTACTCAGCATGGGCAAATGAAGGTGTTGAAGCTGTTGTCGTTGGGCAAATAAATGGCATAGGTATTGGTCGTTACAAAATAAGTTACCAGTTAGTTGATGTGATACGCGGTCAAATAACAGGTGGTCAATCACAGATGTTGAGTAATGGTGAATTAGTTCAGACTTCAGATCATATTCATGCTGAAGGTGAGTTCGAAATTAGTTCAGACCAATTTCGTCGTTACGGACATCACATCAGTAATGTTATTTATGAGAAACTAACGGGAAGTAAAGGCGCATTTCTAACAAAAATTGCCTACGTTATTGTGCGGGATGAAGGTGAGTTTCCTTTTCAATTAGTCATTGCTGATTATGATGGTGTTAATGAAAACGTATTATTGAGTTCAAAAGAACCTTTAATGTCGCCATCATGGCATCCAAATGGTAACCAATTAGCGTATTCAACATTTGAGAATAACCAACAAAAAATATATGTTATTGATATTTATACCGGTAAGCGTACTATGATTAGCGATCATAAAGGTATAAATAGTGCACCTCGTTGGTCACCTAATGGTGATAAAATGGCAATGATGCTATCAAAAGATGGTAATTCAGAACTTTATGTAATGGATGTAGCAACAGGAAAATTACGTAGAATTACACGTCATCGTGCCATTGATGCAGAGCCAAGTTGGAGCCCTGACGGTAAATCATTAGTATTTAGTTCAGAACGGGGTGGTAAACCTCAGCTATATCGCGTAAATTTAATAGATGGTCGCGTAAAACGTTTGACATTTGATGGTGAGATGAATCTTGGAGGTTCAATTACGCCAGATGGTCGACAGCTAATTATGGTTAATAGAACGCGAGGAAATTATCATTTAGCAAAACAAGAGTTAGAGTCAGGGATTTTTCAAGTGCTAACTACAACACGTTTAGATGAGTCGCCGAGTATTGCTCCAAATGGCGGCATGATAATTTACAGTACATTACATAATAATAGGCAAGTGCTTAGTTTAGTATCTGTCGATGGAAGATTTAAAGCGCGTTTACCCGCGGTTGATGGTGAAGTTAAAGCACCTGCTTGGTCACCGTTTTTATAAAAATAAATAAACATTAATTTAAAACATAACTTTAGAATAATAAGGACAAATATAATGCGTTTGAATAAAACTGTGAAAGCTCTAGCGATTGTCTTGCCAATTTTGGCTTTATCTGCTTGTACTTCAAGTTCACAAGAGAGTGAAGAGGATGGCTCTGTAACAAATAATGCTCAGCAGTCTTCAGTAGCAGCTAATACGAATGATGTACAAGTAACTGCTCAGCAACGTGCCGCTGAAATTGAAGAACAACAAAATCAAGAGTTAGAAAAACTACGTGCTGAGCACATTGTTTATTTTGATTTTGATACTTCTACAGTAAGTAACGAATTTTCTGCTATTTTAGACGCACATGCTAAATTCTTAAACAGCACAAATACTAATGTTTTAGTTGAAGGTCATGCCGATGAACGCGGCACTCCTGAATACAATATTGCTCTTGGTGAACGTCGTGCTAAAGCCGTTGTTACTTATCTAGAAAATATGGGTGTTTCATCTTCACAACTTAGTGTTGTTAGCTATGGCGAAGAAAAGGCGATGGTTAAAGATCGCAGTGAAAGTGCATTCGCTAAAAACCGTCGTGCGGTGTTAGTTTACTAATCAGGGATATAAATGAAACTGAATAAAGTTTTATTCGGGATGTCCTTTGCTGTTACTACCATAGTGGTAGTAGCGGCAGAATCTGCTCCCGTTATAGATGTAACCAATAACGGTTCTAATAAAAATAGTACCTCGCAATATTCCTCCAGTTTACCGGTAACGATTGAAGAAAAAGTTGCTATCTTAGAGCGTAAGCTTGATGCTCGTAATCGTGCTCAAGTAAAAGTTCAGCGTCAACTTGATGAACTTCAAAATGAAGTGAATGAACTACGAGGTGTTACTGAACTTCATACTCATCAGCTAAGCCAAGTTTTAAGCCGACAGCGTGAATTATATCAAGAGCTTGACCGAAGAGTGTCTGAGGCTTTAAAGCCTGAAAATAACGTTCCTGTTGCTATTATGGCACCTACATCAACTTCACTAGATACTTCTGTAAATTATTCAACTAATTTAACTGAAAACCAAGCGTACGACCGAGCTGTAAATATGGTGTTGAAAGATAAAAAATACGATGAAGCGATCCCAGAGTTTCAAGCGTTTAACCTTAACTTTCCAGATTCTAGTTATGCACCTAATGCGCATTATTGGTTGGGACAACTATTATTTAACAAAACTGAATACGTTAAAGCTAAGAATGAATTTAATCTGGTTGTTGAGCAATATATCGCCTCAAACAAGCGAAGTGACGCAATGTTAAAGTTAGCTATGGTTGAACAAAAGCTAAATAATAGTGCAGCAGCTAAAATTTGGTACGAGAAAGTGCTGTCAGAATACCCAGAATCAAGTGCTGCTCAACTTGCAAAGCCAAGGTTAGAAAATTTATAGCCAGTAAAAGCGACGATAACTTACGCTAACTGCTTTCTTTTTACGCAAGCGAGCAGTTATTCATAAAAAAGTTGAATTTATAGTTGCACTAAAAATTTTTATGAGTATTATATGCGTCGCGTTGAGGCACTACTACAACGCAGTGTGAATTAGCACTTATGTCGGCCGTTAGCTCAGTTGGTAGAGCAGTTGGCTTTTAACCAATTTGTCGAAGGTTCAAATCCTTCACGGCCGACCACTTCTTGATTACATTCCAGTTATATCTCAAATCAAAATATTAAATTAATGCTGTTAACCGTTAAGAAAAATTAACTCCAAGGTCCTAGCATCAAGGTAGATCAGTTCTTAATTAATACTTAAAATATTTTATCTTTATCCTTTTATAATTCACTTATCTTTTTTTAATCTGTAATAGTAAAAAGTCTTATACACATCTTTTAATCTATATCGTATAATTGCCGCGTTTTTAAAAGAGATCAACAGAGATAAATAATGTCGCAAAGCAATTTAGCCGTAGAATTTGATTTTCAATTTCCAGCAAAACCATCACCACTTTCTAATAATGAACGTCAAGAATATAAAGATCGTATTAAAATTTTATTGAAAGAAAAAAATGCTGTCCTCATTGCTCATTATTATACTGACCCAGAAATTCAAGCATTAGCTGAAGAAACAGGAGGCTGTGTAGCCGACTCTTTAGAAATGGCTCGCTTTGGTAACAATCACTCGGCAACTACGCTTATTATCGCGGGTGTTCGCTTTATGGGTGAAACGGCTAAAGTACTTACGCCTGAAAAAACAGTAGTTATGCCTACGCTTGAAGCAACCTGTTCTTTAGATTTGGGTTGTCCCATTGAAGCCTTTAATGCATTTTGTGATGATAACCCTGAACGAACAGTTGTTGTTTATGCGAATACCTCTACAGCTGTAAAAGCTAGAGCTGATTGGATTGTTACTTCTTCATGCGCTTTAGAAATTGTTGATCATCTCGACTCTCAAGGAGAAACAATTCTTTGGGGACCTGATAAGCATCTAGGTGCCTACATACAAAAGCAAACAGGTGCCGACATGCTTATGTGGCAGGGCGCTTGTATAGTTCATGACGAGTTTAAAACTCAAGCCTTAATGGATATGAAGGCTTTACATCCTGATGCCGCTATTTTGGTTCATCCGGAGTCTCCTGCAGAAATCATTGATCTTGCTGATGCTGTTGGTTCAACTAGTCAGTTAATTAAAGCGGCACAAGAAATGTCGAATATGAAATTTATAGTGGCAACTGATCGTGGTATTTTTTACAAGATGCAGCAGCTTTGTCCTGATAAAGAATTCTTTGAAGCTCCAACAGCTGGTGAAGGTGCAACATGTAAAAGTTGTGCTCATTGCCCATGGATGGCAATGAATGGTTTAAAAGAAATTGAAGATGCATTACTAGAACCATCTGGGAAAGAAGTCTTTGTCGATATGAATCTTCGTAATGGAGCATTAAAATCTTTAGATCGCATGTTAACGTTTAATGCAGCATTAGCCGCTAAATAATTAAGTAAGTTTATGTTTTGTCTATAATATAGGCAGTTAGCCTTTTTTTATTAAAATTAAGTTGTGTTGACTATTAAATTTACCTAACATGGCGCACATTGATTTATGTCGCTGTTTTATCTTTAACGCAGTATAGATAATAAAGACTAATATTATAAATTAGTAAGAGAATTAGTATTAACATGTTGACTGATAATTATTAATGAAGTTAACGTGTGTTTCCAAAATTTGGTGAGCTGGCCGAGTGGCTGAAGGCGCACGCCTGGAAAGCGTGTAAAGGTTTATCCCTTTCGAGAGTTCGAATCTCTCGCTCACCGCCATATTAAGAGAGCCGCTAATCGAAAGGTTAGCGGTTTTTTGATTTTTAGAATATAAATAATAGATTTATAACGAATAGCCTTTTTTATAATTCAAGTCTTAATCTCTCAGCATTATTGATACGAAAGTATGGATTAACATGGGGATGTCTATATCTACAGTTTATAATTTTAGATTAATGCTAGTTGAAATATCCTCCCATTTTAGCCCATATTTACTTAAATTTTTTTGTAGGTGGCTTGAGTCATTCGGTTGAGATCTTAAGGTTCGTCTAACATAAAATAACTCTCTAACTGCTGTTCCCATAATGTTATGGTGCTGGCACGTATTAAATACATACTTAAGTTAGTAAGCATTAGAGGTATCCAAATTATCTACTTGATCTTTTGATTAGTACTTATACAAATTATTGTCAGTTGATTGCTGGCCTGATGTGTTCCATGCTTGTTTAAGCATTCTACTTCTGCTTCGACATTATCTACAGTTATTATCGAAGAGTCTGCTAATGTGCACAGCCTGGTTATCGCAGAACTTAAATCACGAAATCTCTCAGACCATAACGCTTCATTGGATGTGAAAGACCAATAGAGGTATTACGAACTTCCTTGTTAAACTTTACTGCACCAGTGAATACTCTCTTTGGTATGACTAAACAATTCAGTCATAGCACTTATCCGTTTTTTGAATTTGTCCTGCGAGATATTTTCCTTCATTTTATTGTCTTTTAGAGCTAACGCTACGATATCTTTTTACTATTTTAGAGTATGGGTTTGACTCGGATATTGTGTGATTTTTAAGAATTATTTGCGATAAATAACTACATAAACTCGTTTTACGTTATTAATAAGCTATGAAGACAAGCAATGGCTTCTCATTATTTCTGGATAATATGGCAGGCACGGTTATTTTATTTATCACTTCAAATTTTGCTTAAATGACTATACACAAATACAATTAAGTTAATGTAGTTCACATATCTAAAACATTCTTTATTAAGGCTGTCAATTAATGTTAAATACACCGAGTATGGAAATTAATAGTCAGCTGGCTAATCGATTACTATTAGTGTTTATAATGTTTTCCACTCCGGCCTTAATTAGCTCTCTTCTTAGAATTTCTGATATTGGTTTCCAGCCCATAATGGGCATTCAAATTAGTATGTACTTTATTTCATCAGCTATATTTTTTTTTCGTAAACAAGTTTTCTACAAAATAAAAGCTTATTTCATTACCAGTTGTTTTCTAATATTAGCCATTGGCGGCATGATTCAATTTGGCTTATTTGGTGCGGGGATATTACTGATGATTATGTACACAGCTTTATGCAGCCTACTTTTCAATCGTATTTCTGCATTAATTAGTATTGCTGTTGGATTTATCATTATTACGTCTATTGGCATTGCTTATATTACCGGCCAATTTACTTATATAGTCAATGCCGAGGAGTATCACACTTCTGTTAATGCATGGTTCCTTATGCTGGGTACCACTATTTTTGTCGCGACAAATTTATATATTGTGCTGACATTTATGTCCTCTCAGTATCAACAATCATTAACTGAGTTAGATAAACAAGTTAAAATCAGAACAAAGGCTTACGAAGATGAAAAAATTAAGGCAGAAGAAGCTAGTGAGATAAAATCGCAGTTTCTAGCTAATATGTCTCATGAAATAAGAACCCCTATGAATGGTGTATTGGGGGTAATGCAGTTATTGCGTTTAGAACATCCCAACGAAAAACAAAATGTTCTAATCGACACCGCCATTTTTTCAGCCGAAAATTTATTAAAAATTTTGAATGATATTTTAGATTTTTCAAAAATTGAAGCAAATAAATTAGATATTGAAAATATTGAATTTGAACTACAGCCTATTCTAGATTCAATCTACTCAAACGTAGAGTTAGATTTAGATATGAAAGGTATATCGTTAAACATCATCAATAAAACCAGTAAAAATATGTTGTGGACAGGTGATCCTACTCGTTTTTATCAGGTATTACTTAATCTTGTAACCAATGCAACTAAGTTTACTGATACTGGTGCCATTAATATTTATATTACTCAAAAGAATATCAACGGAGAGTCATACCTAAATTCAGAAGTGGTTGATACAGGTATAGGTATGAGCACAGAAGAAGTGAACAATCTTTTCCAAAATTTTAGCCAAGCAGATGCATCGATTACTAGGAAGTTTGGTGGAACTGAATTAGGTCTATCAATTGCAAAACGCTTAGCAACATTAATGGGAGGTAACTTAACGGTCACCAGTAAAAAAGGGGAAGGGTCAACATTCATTTTTACCATTAAATCTAAACCTATTCGCTCAACTTTAGTGGCAGCTAGCAATACAAAAATTACCGGTAAAGACTTAGCACCAGACTGGTCAAATAAAAGAATATTAATTGCAGAAGATAATAGAATTAATCAAAAAATAATTTATGCCATGTTAAAGCCGACTCATGCACTATTGTACTGTGCAAATAATGGTAGAGAAGCCGTAGACATTGCCTTTGATTTTACCCCTGATATCGTATTAATGGATATTCAAATGCCTGAGATGGATGGCGTTACAGCAAGTATTGAACTCAGGAATAAGCAATTTAATAAGCCCATAATTGCATTCACCGCAAATGTAATGAAAGGTGATGTAGAACGCTACTTAGCAAATGGAATGAATGATTTTATTCCTAAGTCTGTTGATATGAATCTATTATATCGAACTATTTCAAAATTCCTACGAAGCGACCAAAACAGTTAATCTAGATACAAGTAGATATTTGAATAACCCTTTAAGCTATTTTACGCACAGCATGGGTATTTAATATGTTTTATAAATGCTGAATAAATGTTAAATTAATGTAGTTAAAGCAATTGCATCATTCGTTGTTTTAATTTAATAAATACAAATGATTTGTATTTGCATTATCTAAAAAAAAAGGAATGAAATGAAAAATAATTTAATAACCTCAACAATTTTAGCTTCCTCTTTAATCTTTTCAAACATTACATTAGCAGAAGAAAATTCCCAGCCAATGAAACATTGGAGCGTTGGAGCTGGAACATATGTTGTGACTCTAGCTTTTGATAACTCTGAAGATGATAGTTTTGGAGGAGGGGCTTTATCAGCAACTTATGCCTTTAATGACAACTTTGCGATAAGAGGGAATTTATTTTCTCTTGAGCATGAAGATTTATCAGATGTGGAGCTTACAGGGTTTGAAATGTTAGCTTATTATGGTACAGGCCTCGCAACAAAAGGCTTTAAAGCTTATGTTGGTGGTGGTTTATATAATGAGTCTATAGAAGCTAATTATTTTGATGAAGACTTTACCGGTGT
>CAJWBY010000150.1 GCA_913020705.1 uncultured Colwellia sp. | reverse complement strand
AATTCAAAAAATTCATTTTGTGTTAAGTATTTATGAGCAACGAGTTCTTCTAATGAGTCTGCTGAGAAATGACGTTTTGCAACCCAAGCAATTGTTTGAATATCACGCAAGCCTCCAGGGTTGGCTTTTAAATTTGGTTCTAGGGTATACGATGCCCCATGATATTGCTGGTGACGTTCATGCTGTTCATCACGTTTTGCGATGAAGAACTTTTTTGATGTCCAAAAACTGTCAGCTTCTAGCAAAGCGTATAAATTTTGCGTTAATGCTTCATTTCCACAAATTTGACGTATTTCCATAAGGTTAGTTGCTACGGTAACGTCATTCTTTGCTTGTTTAATACATTCTTTAATACTTCTAACACTTTGTCCTATATCTAGTTTTACGTCCCATAGTTGGGTAATAAAGGCCGATATTTTCTCTGATAAATCATCTGTTATTTTTGGCTGTGTCAACAATAATATGTCAACATCAGAATAAGGGTGCAATTCTCCCCGGCCATATCCACCAACAGCGAGAAGGCTAATTTGGTCTTCATCTAGGTGATGCTGGCTCCAAAGTTTCCTGAGAATTTTGTCAACAAATTGTGCTCGTGTAGACACTAAAACGGATACTTCCACATTAGGGAATGTGTCTTTTTGCCACTGCTGAAAGTTACGGCTAAGTTCACAAATGTCTTGAGTCGAAATAAAAGGAGAGCTAACGGCTAAAGAGTCGCTATATTCTATAGGGAGCAGGGTTTGCATAGCTAAATGTGTTACTCATTAGATGAAGACGATAGACATCATGCTTTATTTCTTGTTGAAAAAGCAAATAACGTCTATCTATAACTTAGATTATATTTATAAAAATTAGCTATATAAACAAGTAATGAAATTAATTATGTAAATTTCTCGGAATGGTATCATCGTTGTGAAGTGTCAAAATTTCACAACCGGTCTTAGTTACGAGCAGCGTATGTTCCCACTGTGCCGATTTTTTACCATCTAAAGTATAAACAGTCCAATTGTCTTCTTTGTCTAAAAGGGTGTTGGCGCGGCCAAGGTTGACCATAGGTTCAATTGTAAAACACATACCTTCAACCATTTTTTCTTTGTCGTTATTTTTGTAGTGAACAATTTGTGGTTCTTCATGAAAAACACTACCTATACCATGTCCGCAATATTCTTTTACGATTGAGTAACGACCAGATTTTTTTAAGAATTTCTGAATCGCGGTTCCAATTTCACCAAAAGTGTTGCCAGGTTTAACTTTTTTCAAACCAACATATAAAGCTTCTCTGGTAATGCGACATAAACGATTATCTTCAAGGCTAACTTCACCAATTAGAAACATCTTACTAGTATCGCCATGGTACCCATCTTTAATAACGGTAATGTCCATATTAACAATGTCACCATCTGCTAATGGTGTGTCGTTAGGAATTCCGTGACAAACAACATGGTTGACAGATGTACAGATAGATTTAGGAAATCCATGATAATTGAGTGGAGCTGAAATGGCATTTTGTACTTTGTCGGTATATTCAGCACATAGGGTATTCAACTCATTTGTTGTAACACCTGCTTTAACATGTGGTGTGACCATTTCTAATACGTCAGCCGCAAGTTTCCCAGCAATTCGCATTTTTTCTATTTCTTCCTGAGTTTTAATTGTAATACCCATTTATTCCTCAATTATTTTAATGTTTATGCATTAGGCGTTATTTTGCCTAAAAGTACAGTTATTGTCTAATGTCTAGTCTTTTGCTATTTCAAGCTCAACAGCTTCTATAATAGCGCTGGGGTCTTGTAAATATAAATTATGTTGTAACAAGGTTAGGTTTTCATTATGAGCAATTAATAATGCTGGAATTGCTTTTGTACCAATAAATTCTTGAAAATCGTGAATCTCTTGCAAGGTAAATTCTGCTTCCTTAGCAATTTTACCTTCTTTAAACACTTTGCCAGGAGGCGATAGCTTAAGTGTTTCAATAATTGATTGGAAATCACTTTCATGTGTGAAAGCTGTACCTTGTTCAAAATGCTGTTTTTGAATGGCTTGCAAAAGGTCTAAAGTAAGGTGTGGTACCTTTTGACTAACCCAACCAAGTAGGTTGGCACTTAATGTTGAATCTTTCTCAATATTGATAGTGTTAATGTATTCATTGGTGAATTCAATGCCAGCGTCATCTTCAACAGCATCTACTGTTTTTCGATTGACTTTTTCATCACCTTCATAATGTGCACTGTGCCATAAATTTAAATTGATATCTGGAAAAGCATTCGCAATTTCTTTCACCAAAGAAGTTGCTGCAAAGCTCCAAGGGCAGTGAGTGTCATAAATAAAAAAAAGTTCAATAGACATGATGGTTTATCGCCGTAATGTTAAATCAAATATTGGATCAAAATATAATGACGCTAATTTTAGCGCGAACGATAAAATTATCCCACTAAAATTATACAATTCTAAAAAAATGACAATGTACCTTTTCCTTTTTGATTTGAACTCTAGCTTAGTACGTATTTTTATGGTATAAAGTGCGCGCTAAATTTATCGGTTGAATATTGTGTTTTTTGATTATGATTTTAGATGGTGTTAAGTCATTTTAATAAATGTTTTCTAACACACTGTTATCGATGATGTTTTGCACCTAAACTTGTATTATTAAAAATAATAATACTTATTATAAATTCACATACATTTACTAAGGATATACTGGGGTGCTCAGTTTGAATTTGTTTAATTGAATTAAACAAAGAACCAAACAATAAAGAGTTAGGTATATTTGAATGTATGAACGCTTAACCCCCTAAACCAAATAAAGGAAAAATCATGCCAAACGTTTCTATGCGCGATATGCTTAAAGCAGGTGTTCATTTCGGTCACAAAACCCGTTACTGGAACCCAAAAATGAAAACTTACATTTTTGGTTCACGCGATAAAGTTCATATCATCAACCTTGAACAAACTGTTCCAATGTTCAATGACGCACTTGCTTTCTTATCAGGTGTTTCAGCGAAGAAAGGTAAAGTTTTATTTGTTGGTACTAAGCGCGCTGCAAGCGATGCAATTAAAGATGCTGCTATCAAATGTGACCAATTCTACGTTAATCACCGTTGGTTAGGTGGTATGTTGACTAACTGGAAAACAGTTCGTCAATCAATCAAACGTTTAAAAGATCTTGAAGCACAAAGCTCTGACGGTACTTTTGAAGCGCTTACTAAAAAAGAAGCTTTAATGCGTACTCGTGAAATGGAAAAACTTGACAAAAGTCTTGGTGGAATTAAAAACATGGGTGGTTTACCTGACGTTTTATTCATCATTGATGCTGATCATGAACACATTTCTATTAAAGAAGCTAAAAACTTAGGTATTCCAGTAATATCTGTAGTTGATACAAACTCAAACCCAGATAACATTGATTTCATTATCCCGGGTAACGACGATGCAATTCGCGCCGTGACTTTATACACTGATTCTGCAGCTAACGCAGTTTTAGAAGGTCGTGAAAAGAACATCGTAGTTCAAGCTGAAAAAGACGGTTTTGTAGAAGCTGAATAATTTCAGTTTTTCATAACTTTTTTTGCTATTGCCACAAGCGTTTAATCGCTTGTGGCAACATATTAATATTTATGCCCTGCTTTTAATAGTTTAGGGGATAACAATAATTGAGGAATTTTCTCATGGTAATTACTGCTGCAATGGTAAAAGAACTTCGTGAACGCACAGCTGCGGGCATGATGGATTGTAAAAAAGCTTTACAAGAAGCTGAAGGCGACATGGAACTTGCGATTGAAAATATGCGTAAGAACGGTCAAGCAAAAGCGGCTAAAAAAGCCGGTAACATCGCTGCTGAAGGTACTATTTTAATTAAAAGTGCTAATGGCGTTGCTGCATTACTTGAAGTTAACTGTCAAACAGACTTCGTTGCAAAAGATTCAAACTTCTTAGGTTTTGCTAATGAAGTTGCTGATGCTGCTTTAGCTTCAAAAGCTACTATCGAAGAGTTACAAGCTCAATTCGAAGAAAAGCGTATTACACTTGTTACAAAAATCGGTGAAAACATCAACATACGTCGTGTTTCATATGTTGAAGGTTCTGTATTGGCTTCATATAACCATGGCGGTACTATTGGTGTTGTTGTTGCTGGTGAAGGCGATGCAGAAGCATTAAAGCACATCGCTATGCACGTTGCTGCAAGCAAACCTGAATTCTTAACACCTGAAGATGTTTCTGCTAGCGTAGTAGAAAATGAACAACGTATTCAACTTGATATCTTAAAAGCTGAAAACGATGCGCTTGAAGATAACAAGAAAAAACCTGTTGAATTGCTTGAAAAAATCATTATCGGTCGTATGAAGAAATTTACGGGTGAAATTGCTTTAACTGGTCAAGCATTCATCATGGAACCTAAGAAAACTGTTGGTGTTGCTCTAAAAGAGAAAGGCATTACAGTTTCTAGCTTCGTTCGTTTAGAAGTTGGTGAAGGCATTGCTAAGAAAGAAGAAGATTTTGCTGCTGAAGTTGAAGCACAAATTGCTGCTGCAAAAGCTTAATTTTTAAGCATTTAACTCAGTAATAGAGTTCTTTTTTCAGTTTAGACTTTCGATAGTTAGCTAAACGTACTAAAATAGCCGCGGTCAAATTGATCACGGCTATTTTTTTCGCCTATTTTTAGACAAAATACAGGAATGTTTTTATGAGCATCAGTCCAAAACCAATATATCGTCGAATTTTATTAAAACTTAGTGGTGAAGCACTTATGGGTGAAGAGGGTTTCGGTATTGACCCAAAAGTTTTGGATCGTATGGCTCAAGAGATTAAAGAGCTTATTGAGATGGGCATTCAAGTTGGTTTAGTTATTGGTGGTGGTAATTTATTTCGTGGTGCTGGCCTTGCTGAAGCTGGCATGAATCGTGTTGTTGGTGATCAAATGGGCATGTTAGCAACCGTGATGAATGGCTTGGCAATGCGTGACGCATTACACCGCGCATTTGTGAATGCTAAATTAATGTCTGCAATCGATTTAGCGGGTGTTTGTGACCGTTATAACTGGGCTGAAGGCATCAGTTTGTTAAAATCTGGCCGTGTTGTTATATTCAGTGCGGGTACAGGTAATCCTTTTTTTACTACAGATTCTGCTGCGTGTTTACGTGGTATTGAAATCGAAGCTGATGTTGTATTAAAGGCAACAAAAGTTGACGGCATCTATTCAGATGACCCAGTTAAAAATCCAGATGCTACGTTATACAGCCAGTTAAGCTATGACGAAGTATTAGAAAAAGAACTTAAAGTAATGGATCTAGCAGCATTCACGCTAGCTCGTGATCACAGTATGACTATTCGTGTTTTTAATATGAATAAGCCTGGCGCATTAAAAGAAGTCGTGATGGGTGGTGACGAAGGTACAACTATCGATCATAGCGAAAATTTAGTTTAATTTTTTGATTTAAAGGAAATTCAACGTGATAAATGAAATAAAACAAGACGCTCAAGAACGTATGGGCAAAACTATCGAATCATTAAAAAGCAATTTAAACAAAGTTAGAACAGGTCGAGCACATCGCTCTTTACTTGATAATATTGTTGTTGATTATTACGGTATGGACACACCATTAAGCCAAGTGGGCAATATTGCAACACCTGATGCACGCACCTTAGCGATTACTGTTTTTGATAAAGGTATGATTGGCGCTGTTGAAAAAGCAATTTTGAAATCTGATTTAGGCTTAAACCCTTCATCTCAAGGCACGCTTATTCGTATTCCTTTACCACCTTTAACTGAAGAACGTCGTAAGGATTTGGTTAAAGTTGTTAAAAACGAAGCTGAAAACGGTAAAATAGCTATTCGTAATATTCGACGCGATGCTAATTCAGATGTTAAATCGTTGAATAAAGAAAAAGATATCAGTGATGATGAAATGCATCAATCAGAAGATGACATTCAAAAGTTGACTGATACTTATGTTAAGCAAGTTGATGACATTTTATCAATTAAAGAAAAAGAGTTAATGGAAATCTAACTCATTTTTCCGATATAAATAAGCCGTAGTGTTTAAATGAGACTACGGTTTTTTTATAGAAAAATTTAGACATAGCTGAAAAGAAGAACGGAAAACTTATGACTGAAGCAATTAATGAACACCCGATAAAAGTACCACAACATGTTGCAATCATTATGGATGGCAACGGTCGTTGGGCTCAGCAACGTGGAAAGTCACGTGTTGCAGGTCATAAGTCGGGTGTAGAATCTGTTCGTACATCAGTTAGTACAGCGATAAAACAGGGTGTAAAAGCATTAACACTCTTCGCTTTTAGTAGTGAAAATTGGCAAAGACCAGAACAAGAAGTCAGTGTGCTAATGGATCTTTTTATGTTTGTGTTAACACGAGAAGTGAAGAGATTGCATAAAAACGATGTGCGTTTTCAAGTCATCGGCGATGTCTCTCGTTTTTCCGATAAATTACAGAAAAAAATAAAAGTTTCAGAAGATTTAACCTCAAACAATAAAGGTATGGTATTGTCTGTTGCAGCTAACTATGGCGGCCGTTGGGACATAGCCAATGCTGCAAAAATAGTCGCTGAAAAAGTAGCCAATAATACACTTAGTGTTGATGCTATTACTGAAGAAACTATTAATGAGCATACTTGCTTAGCGAATTTACCTGAACTTGACCTGCTTATTCGTACTGGCGGTGACTTCCGTATTAGCAACTTTCTATTATGGCAAGCAGCTTATGCAGAACTTTATTTTACTGATACGCTTTGGCCAGATTTCGATGAAGAGGCATTTAACGCCGCGATTGATTGCTACGACCAAAGAGAACGTCGTTTTGGTCAAACTGGCGAACAAGTTAAATTATAAAAAATTAAGTTTTAATATTACTAATAATAACTATAAAAATATCATTTAAAAGGGTATCCATTGTTAAAACAACGAATTATTACAGCTGTTATATTAGCGCCATTAGCTATATCCGCCATTTTCTATCTACCTTTAGATAAATTTGCGTTGTTATTTATGGCCGTTATGGCCATCGGTGCATGGGAGTGGGGACCATTAATGGGCTTTGCTAATAAACGCCGTCGCCTTGCTTTTGTATCTGCAACTATTGTTCTTATTTCCGCTCTCTGGTACACCTTGCCTTTATTACATTTATGGTCAGCTGATGGCGAATTACATTACGGTGTATCGGTAGTCTTATGGATTGCAGTTGCTTGGTGGGTTTTGTCAGCAACCCTCACTTTCCTTTATCCTCGTTATAGTAAATTTTGGTCAAGCCATCGCTCAATCCGAGGTGTATTTGGTTGGTTAACGCTTATTCCTACTTGGCTTGCTTTCATGGTACTTCGCAGTAATGAATATGTTCTAGATCCCTATAATGGTGCTCAACTTATTATGTTTCTTTTTTTAATGGTATGGAGCGCAGATGTTGGTGCCTATTTCGTTGGTAAAGCTATAGGTAAACATAAACTTTTACCAAATGTTAGCCCAGGTAAAACCTTAGAAGGTTTTATTGGTGGTGTTGTATGTGCTTGTATATTTATAGCAATTGCGGGTTATTCTCTCCAATGGCAAGCTCATCAGTTTACGCTAGCTTTAATTGTTACTGGAATTATTACTACCGTATCGGTTTTAGGCGATTTAAATGAGAGCATGTTTAAACGCCAAGCTGGTATAAAAGACAGTGGATCAATTTTACCTGGTCACGGTGGCATATTAGACAGAATTGACAGTTTAACGGCTACTGCACCTGTTTATGCATTGTGTTATGCATTATTAGGTTGGCAGTAGGTTGAAAATTTACAATGCGTAAACTTTGTGTATTAGGCTCAACTGGCTCTATTGGCGTTAGTACATTAGAGGTTGTAAGACTTCACCCAACACTATTTTCGATTGATAGCCTATCAGCAAATACACGTGTTGATGAAATGTTAGCTCAATGTCAGGAATTTAATCCAAGTATTGTCGTTATGGTTGATGATAATGCAGCTCAAGAGTTAAAAGAAAAACTACACATCAAGGGTCTTCACACTATTCAAGTGCTTAGTGGTAAACAGGGACTTATTGATATTGCAGAAGCGACTACTAACGATACTGTTATGGCTTCCATTGTTGGAGCATCTGGACTATTGCCAACAATGGCCGCTGTAAAATCTGGAAAGCGCGTACTACTTGCAAACAAAGAAGCCTTAGTTACCTCAGGAGCTTTATTTATAGATGCTGTTGAAAAATATGGAGCTGAGTTACTGCCAATTGACAGTGAACATAATGCAATTTTTCAGTGTTTACCCCCAAATGCTCAAGAAAATCCAGGACGATGTAATTTACCTCATAACGGTGTAAGTAAAATATTGCTAACTGGATCAGGTGGCCCGTTTAGAACCTTTACCATTGAGCAATTAGAGCACGTAACTCCAGATCAAGCATGTGCTCATCCGAACTGGGATATGGGGCGAAAAATTTCAGTAGATTCTGCCACTATGATGAACAAAGGCCTAGAATTTATTGAGGCTAAATGGCTGTTTAATATAGACCCTGAAGATATCCAAGTGGTTTTACATCCGCAAAGTACTATTCATTCAATGGTGCAATATAAAGACGGTTCTGTGATTGCTCAAATGGGTAATCCTGACATGAGAACTCCTATCGCTCACGCGTTAGCCTTTCCTAATAGGATTGATTCTGGCGTAGAACCTTTAGACTTTTTCAACACTAAATCTTTTGAATTTGAAGATGTAGATTATGAAAAATATCCTAATTTAAAACTGGCTATAAAAGCATGTAAAAGTGGTCAAGGCGCATGTACAGCTTTAAATGCAGCTAATGAAGTTGCTGTTGATGCTTTTTTGAGCGAAAAAATTAAATTTACTGATATTGCGAAAATAAATGAAACTTCTGTGAATAAATTTGTCTCAGAAAGGGTGGCATCTATTGATGATGTTGTAACACTCGATGCAAGTGTTCGAGTATTCTCGCGTGATTTAGTTGAAAACCATTATCAGCAAGTGAGTGATGAAGTGGTTAATAAAGATAAAAGAGAAGGGTGTAATTAGTTGTTTGACTTTTTTTGGAATTTAGCTTCTTTTGTTGTTGCTTTAGGTATATTAATCACCATTCATGAATATGGACATTATTGGGTCGCTAAAAGAAACGGCGTTCAAGTGGAACGATTTTCAATCGGTTTTGGTAAAGTACTTTGGAGAAAGGTCAACAAGGAAGGTACTGAATTTGTTATTGCCTTAATACCATTGGGTGGTTACGTTAAAATGCTCGATGGTCGTGTTGATGACGTTCAATCTGAAGACTTGCACAAGACCTTTAATAATAAAACGGTTTATCAACGCATCGCGATAATCGCCGCAGGACCGTTTGCTAATTTTGCTTTTGCAATTTTTGCCTTCTATTTAATGTTTCTTATTGGTGTTCCTAGCGTAAAACCTATCGTTGGAGAAATAACGGCAGAATCAATTGCTCAAAAAGCAAACATTACAAGTAACAGTGAAATTATAGAAATAGCCGGTCAGAAAACACTTGATTGGCAAGATGTAAATTTAGCTTTAGTCTCCCAAATTGGAGAGACCAGTTTTACGATAAAGACAAAAGAAAAAGATAGTGTGTCGACTAAAACGTATCTTTTAGATACATCTGTCTGGAACTTTTCTCCTGATAAAGAATCAGCTATTAGTAGCTTAGGAATCGCCCCATTTAGAACAAAAATTTATGCCGAGTTAGCTTATATTGAAGAAGGTAGTCCAGCAGATAAAGCAGGCCTTAAAGTTCAAGATAGATTAATTAGTATAAATAATGAAAGCATAAAAGGTAACTGGACAATGTTTTCAAAAAAAATTAGTCAGCTTCCGGAACAAAACGTTAATTTAGTCGTCGAAAGAAGTGGTGAAAATCAAAACATATCTGTTACGCCGTCTTTAGTTGAGCGTTCTGGCAAAGCTATAGGTTATTTAGGTGTGGTTCCTAAGTCTGAACCTTACCCAAAAGAGTACTTATTTGATCTACGTTATGGTGTTGTCGAATCATTAGGACAAAGTTTACAGCGTAGTTGGAATCTAGTGGTGTTGAGTTTTGACATGATAGGTAAACTGATAACAGGTGATGTTTCTGTTAAAAATTTAAGTGGACCTATTTCTATCGCACAAGGAGCAGGAAGTAGTGCACAATATGGTTTGGTATATTTTCTAGGTTTTCTCGCTTTAATAAGCATCAACCTAGGCATAATAAATTTATTACCTTTACCAGTACTTGATGGCGGGCATTTGTTTTATTACCTTGTGGAAATAGTCACAGGGAAACCCGTACCAGAAAAAATACAAGAAATAGGTTTTAAGTTTGGTACACTGGCCCTTCTAGGCTTAATGAGTATCGCATTATTTAACGATTTTTCGCGGTTATAACAAAAGAAGTAATAAAAGTTAGCATTTATGATAATTAAAAAAATTGCCCTTGCGGTATTATTAGGTGCCTTAGGTACAACAGTTCAAGCCTCTGAAGAATTTCAAGTAGAAGATATTCAAATAAAAGGGTTACAACGAGTCGCGCTGGGTGCAGCTTTGACTCATATTCCTTTTAATTCGGGAGATGCGATGAACAAGTTTCGCATTTCTCAATCAATTAAATCTCTCTATAAATCAGGTCATTTTAATGATGTAGTTGTTTATCGTGAAGGTAATAACATCATATATCGTGTTAAAGAGCGCTCAACGATCAGTGAAATTACTTTTGATGGTAACAAAGATTTAAAAGATGAGCAGTTAGTTGAAAGTCTCGATGGCAGTAATATTAGAGTAGGTGAAACGCTCGATATGACTATTATCTCTGGTATTGAAATTGGTTTAGAAGATTTCTATCATAGTGTTGGAAAATATAACGCAGACGTCAAAGCAAAAATAATTAATTTGCCGCGAAATCGTGTAAATATCGAATTTGTTTTTACTGAAGGTGATGCTGCTGCAATAGAGCAAATTAATATTGTTGGTAATGAGATATTTTCAGATCAAGAACTTCTCGAGCGTATAGAACTAACATACGATTCTCCTTGGTGGGATATTATGGCGCAAGATCGTTATCAAAAACAAACCTTGCAAGGTGATGTTGAAACGATCAAAAGTTACTATTTAGACCGTGGCTATTTACAATATAAAGTTGACTCTACGCAAGTATC
>CAJWBY010000149.1 GCA_913020705.1 uncultured Colwellia sp. | reverse complement strand
TTCTTTGACTAGCACTGTAAGTAATAATGAGCAAAGCGCAGATCAGCTTAACAAGATTGAAATGCTGCAGGCAGAACTCGATAAGCAACGAGCATTGTTACCTCCTGCAATTGAGAAAACAAATAATGATTTAGTAAATACTTTAGTTGATGACGATATGGCTAATGAAGCGGTCACGTTAACGAATAAGTCATCTGCAATGCCAGAGAAGCAAACAATAACTGACTCTGAAGCTATTAATAATGACGGTGCTGAAAAGTTTGATCAAACATCTGCTAGAACAGATTTAATCGCTAAGACTAATGTTAACGATTTTGATGATATAAACGCGATAGAGCAGGTTAGTGAACCTGTCGAAAAGAAAGATTTTGTCGTTGAAGCAACTGATGGCGTTTCTGACGAGTTGCTGGCGAGCTTCCAATCGGCAATAGAAGAAACCAAACAGCCGATAACTAGCCAGAACAGAAATCAAGTGGATGAAAATACCGACTCAAGCGTAAGTTCATTAACGCAAATGCCTGCTTGGGTGCAAGATGGTGTGCCTTCAATTCAATTCGAAATGCATATTTACGCTAGTGATGGTCAAGGCTGGGTGCGAGTAAATGGCCGAGATCGCTATGAAGGTGATTATATTGGACGGGAATTGTTGCTGAGCGAAATACGGCCACAAGAAGTTGTATTGAGTTTTCGCGGTGAGAAATTTACCATGGCGGCTCTTTCTTCATGGAACTAATATAACAAGGTTAATATTAAACCTTGCTCTATTAGTTAGCTATATGAGGGTTTAGAGCAATTGAGGGGAGGCTAATTGAAGCTTTTTACTATTCGCCAAAAGCCATTTTAAAAAATGAAAGTAAGTCGAGGTTAAATTCTTCTGGTCGAATACAGCAATCTATTTGGTCTTTATATTTACAGCGGCTTAAGTCTATTTCTTCAATTGCTACGGCTTGGTTTAAACGAGCATTATAGAAAATTTTAACATGTGGATGCAGAGGTTTTTTATTATTGAGTTTGCTGATTAAACCTATTTTACCGCTATTAAGTTTAACGAGTGTGCCAACAGGGTAGACACCAATACATTGAATAAATTTTTCGATGAGCTCTTCATCAAACTTATCTGGACTTTCACTTACCAAAACTTTAAATGCGTTAATAGGAAACATGGCTTTTTTATTTGGCCTTCCAGAAATCATAGCGTCGTAACGATCAACAATTGCTATCATACGACTATACAAATCTATTTGTTTTCCCGTTAAGCCCATTGGGAATCCTGAGCCATCAAGGCGCTCATGATGTTCGTGTACGAGTTTTACGGCAATATGAGAAATGCTTGGTGTAGCTTCTAATACTTTTATTCCTAGTTTTACATGACTATTGAGCAGCTTCTGTTCTTTTTCATTGGCAGGTTGCTTTGTTGTTAGTAATTCTTTTGGTAGTAAAACTTTACCAATGTCATGTAAAAAGGCGCCTAGAGCAAGTTGTTCTATTACACGTTTGTCGATGGCTAAGTACTTAGCAAAAATGGTCATTAAAATGGCTACATTAGTTGAATGTTCCATTAAGTAGCTGCCTTTGCTATTTATTCTTGAAATGCAAGATAACGCATCTTGATTACGAAAAATGGAGGTAACAATATCGTTTGTTACCGGTGTTATTCCTGAAACGTTTAATTGCTTTTGTTGCTTTATACTAGTGATTATTTTTTCTTGTAAGCTTTTGGTTTTCTGATATAACGTACTTGCGCTTGGTAACTCTTGTTCTAGTGATATATTTGCTGCAGGCATTTTCTTGCTAGGTGGGGTTACGGTGATTTCACTAAATACTTTATCAACTTTTTCAATGCTTTTAGTTTTTTCAGGTAAGATGACTACTTTATCTATTTGAGCATGACGTAAGTTATCAATACTTTTTGACGTCAGAATATAACCTTCGTTATTTACCTTTTCACCATCACGCTTAATAACGGCTTTGACATACATACCCAGTACTAATTTTTCAATACTGATAGTTTCTTCTATGTTTAATATGTTGGCCGGCATGTCGTTATTTTCCATGGTTTAACGGTCTGTGGTCAACTCATGTACCATCAGTATTTAAGGCCGATGGTACATGACAAACTCTTTATTGCCAAGCGGGCATTTTCGCTTCGTAACTTTCAATTTTCGCCAGTTTATCTAGTGTCCAACCAACACTATCAACACCTTTTTCTAAGCAGTACTTATGAAACGGTGCAAGGTTAAATTGATATAGAGAACTTTCAGTATTAACGGTACATGCTGCTAAATCAACGGTGAATTGTTGTGAGCTATGATTTGTACTCTGAAATAATGTTTCTATTACTTCTTCAGATAATACGATTGGCACAATGCCGATGTTAATACAGTTAGCATAAAAAATATCAGCAAAGCTTGAGGCGATAATAACTTTAAAACCATATTCTTGTAGTGCCCAAGGCGCGTGCTCTCGACTTGAACCACAACCAAAGTTCTCACGGGTAAGTAAAATACTTGCCCCTTGATATTGTGGGCTATTCAAAATGAATTCAGGGTTACTTTTCTCACCAGTAGCATCTAAATAACGCCAGTCATGAAATAAATGTTGCCCAAAGCCGATTCTGGTGGTTTTTTGTAGAAATTGTTTTGGGATGATCTGGTCGGTATCAACATTTGCTGCATCCAAGGGCGCAACTAATCCGGTATGTTGGGTAAATTTTTCCATGTTACGCTCCTTGATTAGCTTGATTAGCTTGATTAACTTTAGTTAAGTCGACAAAACGTCCGGCAATGGCTGAAGCCGCTGCTAATTCGGGGCTGACTAAGTGAGTTCGACTACCTCGTCCTTGGCGCCCTTCAAAGTTTCGATTACTGGTGGAAGCACAGCGATCGCCTTCAGTTAGTACGTCATCATTCATGCCTAAACACATTGAACAACCAGGTAAGCGCCATTCAAAACCTGCATTACTAAAGATCCTGTCTAACCCTTCAGCCTCTGCTTGTTCTTTTACGCGATATGAACCGGGAACAACGATGGCGTCAACAGTCGTTGAAACAGATTTACCTGCTGCTTGATACTTAGCAACAACAGCTGCTGCTGCACGTAAATCTTCAATACGAGAGTTGGTACATGAGCCAATGAATACTTTGTTAATCATAATATCAGTGATTTTGGTGCCGGCAGTTAAGCCCATATACGTTAATGCTGCTGCACATGAGTCTTTTTCTACTTGATCTGTAAAGTCATCAGGCGATGGCACTACATTATCTACAGATGTCACTTGTCCTGGCGTTGTGCCCCAAGTGATTTGTGCTTTAATATCTTCAGCTTTTAAGATTAACGTTGAGTCGAACTCTGCGCCTTTATCTGTTTTGAAGTTTTTCCAATCACTAATTGCTTGAGCCCATACTTCACCTTTAGGTGCGTATTCTTTCCCCTCTAAATAGTCGAAGGTTTTCTGATCAGGGGCAATTAAACCGGCTTTAGCACCAAATTCAATACTCATGTTACACACTGTCATGCGCTCTTCCATGCTCAATGCTTCAATAGCACTGCCGCAATATTCAACCACATAACCTGTAGCGCCAGCGCTGCCTGTTTTTCCGATAATTGCTAAGATGATATCTTTTGCGCTAATGCCAGAACCAACTTGTCCATTGACTTCTATTCTCATGGTTTTAGCTTTAGTTTGACGCAACGTTTGTGTAGCAAAAACGTGCTCAACTTCTGAAGTGCCAATACCAAACGCCAATGCACCAAATGCGCCATGTGTTGCGGTATGAGAATCACCACAAACTATTGTTGTTCCAGGTAACGTTAAGCCAAGTTCTGGCCCTATTACATGTACAATGCCTTGGTTTTTATGACCCATGCCGAATAACTCTATACCAAACTCTTTACAGTTTTTTTCTAAGGTACGTAATTGATTAGCAGCACCTTCACCGGCGGCATCAATTTCTATAGAACGAGTTGAAATATTGTGATCCATCGTCGCAATAGTGCGCTCAGGATGACGAACAGGGCGATTATGAAACTTCAAATTAGCAAAAGCTTGTGGTGAGGTAACCTCATGGATCAAATGACGATCAACATAAAGCAAAGGCGTCTCACCGTCTTTTTCTTCTACAACATGCTGTTGCCATAATTTTTCATATAAAGTGGTAGACATCATTAAGCCCCTATAATTTGTTGTTCAGATATTTGCTGGCAAATATAATCACCAACTTCACTGGTGTTTTTTGCATTTTGTTTTTGATTAGCAGGTAATAAATCAGCCGTAAGAACGCCATTATCTAATGCACTTGATACTGCATCTTCAATGGCTTTTGCTGCAGCACTTTCATTTAAACTATAACGTAGCATTAATGCAGCAGATAAAATTTGTGCTATAGGGTTAGCAATACCTTTTCCAGCAATGTCCGGCGCGCTGCCACCAGCAGGTTCATACATACCAAAGCCTTCACTGTTCAAACTTGCAGAAGGTAATAATCCCATCGAGCCTGTGATCATTGCGCAGATATCAGAAAGTATATCGCCAAATAAATTTGGGCATAACATTACGTCAAATTGGTTTGGGTCACGAACCAGTTGCATTGCGGCGTTATCAACATATAAATGTTCTAGTTCTACTTCTGGATATTCAACTGCGACTTCTTCAACAACCTGACGCCATAATTGGCTGGTAGCTAAAACATTTGCTTTATCAACGGACGTTACTTTGTTGTTTCGTTTTTGTGCGGATTGGAAGGCTAAATGGGCTATACGTTTAACTTCTCTACGAGAATAAAACATAGAGTCAAACCCGGTTTCTTCTTCTCCTTCTCCACGACGGCCTTTAGGTTCGCCAAAGTATATGTCACCGGTTAGTTCGCGAATAACAAGTACGTCAAAGCCTTGTTCTGAAATATCACTGCGTAATGTAGATAATGATGATAATGCAGGTTGTAAGGTTGCAGGGCGCATATTACAAAATAAATCAAACCGGCTACGTAACCCTAGTAACGCACAACGTTCAGGTTGCTCTGTAGGAGGTAAGTTAGCCCATTTTGGACCACCGACAGAGCCAAATAGAATAGCATCTGCTTGCTCACAACCTTTCATTGTTTCATCAGGAAGGGCATTACCGTGAATATCGATAGCGGCGCCACCAATATCGTAATCTTGAGTAGATATTTTAATATCAAATTTATTGGCGATAGTGGCTAATACTTTTTTAGCTTCAACCATGACTTCTGGTCCGATACCATCTCCGGCTAATATTGCTATGTTCGACATGTTTTTTATACCTTTAAGTAAATCTTATAATTGTGAATGCTATTTATATTGAAGCTTGTACATCGCTTTTAAGTTCGCTTTTTATTTCATTGATGGTGATAGCGCGATGAATATTATTTAATGCGTGGATCAATGCTTCGGCGGATGCTTCAATAACATCTGTTGCTAAACCATAGCCGTGAAACTTCCTATTTTGCCAAGAAACGACTAAATCGGCTTTACCTAACCCGTCTTCACCTTCACCTTTGTTTGATATTTTGTAGTCTGAAACTTCAAAGTCGATATCAACCGCTTTTTTAATCGCTCGATATAGCGAATCGACTGGGCCATTACCGGTTTCAGAAACAATATGACTTTCTTCACCTGCTAATAGTTTAATACTTGAAGTAGCAAACTCTCCACCACCACATTGCACGTTAAGTGTTTCTAAATGATAGAACTCTTGGTCTTCGCCTTGCTGCTGGATGTTAAAATGCAACGCTTCTAGGTCATCATCAAAAACTTGGCCTTTTTTATCAGCTAATGCTAAGAAGTCGCTATATAGTTCTTCTAAATCAAACTCAGTTTCTGTATAGCCTAAGCTTGCCATACGGTGCTTAATAACATGACGACCGCTTCGTGAAGTTAAGTTTAATTTCGTTTTGCTTATGCCGACACTTTCCGGGGTCATGATTTCATAAGTATTACTGGCTTTTAACATGCCATCTTGATGGATACCCGAAGAGTGACTAAAAGCGTTACCGCCAACTATTGCTTTGTTTAATTGTACAGGCATATTACATAACTGACTGACTAATTTAGACGTACGCGCAATTTCTTGATGATTAATATTGGTGCTTACATTTAAGAAGTCTTGACGGGTTTTCATGATCATCGCAACTTCTTCTAATGAACAATTACCCGCACGCTCACCAATACCATTAATCGTACATTCAATTTGTCTTGCACCTGCTTGCACAGCTGACATTGAATTCGCGACGGCTAAGCCTAAATCGTTATGACAATGAACGGAGATAACAGCTTGGTCAATATTTGGTACTCGATTAAATAATTGAGTAATTATGCCGCCGAATTCATTCGGTAATGTATAACCAACGGTATCAGGGATATTTATCGTTGTAGCGCCTGCTTTTATTGCGTTTTCAACCATTCTGCATAAATTATCAATAGGAGTCCGACCAGCGTCTTCACAAGAAAACTCAACATCATCGGTAAATCTTCGTGCGAACTTTACGGCATGAATAGCCATTGCTTCTACATCAGCAAAATCTTTTTTTAATTTCTGTTGAACATGAACATCTGAGGTTGAAATAAACGTATGAATACGAAATTGGTCTGCTACTTTCAACGCATCTGCACAGGCTTGAATATCTCCTTCAACAGCGCGGGCTAAGGCACATACACGTGAATTTTTAACCGTTCTAGCAATTTGTTGAACTGATTTGAAATCACCAGGAGAAGATACTGGAAAGCCGACTTCCATCACATCAACACCTAAACGCTCAATAGCTAGTGCAATTTGTAATTTTTCATGTACTGAAAGACTTGCATTTAAAGCCTGCTCACCATCACGTAAAGTGGTATCGAAAATAATTACTTTGCTGTCCATGTTTTATTCCTTAATATTTTTTGCACTGAAGATTCGTTTCTTACCTCAAACACGGGCATAAAAAAACCCGCGGTAATGTGCGCGGGTTTTAATGTTTATATTTAATTTACAACAACAAAAAACCTATCCGCGCACCGTTAATGCGAGGAGGAGGTTAATGCGAATAGCATTTGTATTGTTAAAAATTGTTGTCATTAAATCATCTTATTTGGTTGGTTTAGCTCTTGTGAGCAAACAGTCATCTATTAATAGCGTATTTACTCAAATATTGTCAATTGATTATTAATATTTAAAAAGAATAATACCTAACATAATTATTATAAGGCGCTTAAAACTTCCAGTAATTTAGTCTTTTTCGTTGCTTTAAATTTCGAATAATATTCATGGGTAGTGGTTTTAATGATTGTTTACCGTTTAACAATATATTTTCTACAGCCTCTAATATCCGTAATGATGACTTACCGTCATTATAGGGATGTAACTCCTCAGCATATCGATTTATAGCCGACAAAAGTGTTTCTGGAGGTGATAATGCGACTATTAATGCATTGGGGAGTTCGTCTGCTTCAGTAATGTTAATTAAATAATTGCCAGGTTGACTATTGTTTAATGATATTACTGGTTTCCCTAATAAGGAAAACTCACCAATAACCGATGATGTGTCTGAAACCATGACATCTGCAGATTGTAATAAACTGTTGATATTGGATGACTCTATTATTTTTAAATTATCTGATGCAAGTTGCGAATAAAGTTTTATCCACTGTTTATCCATTTTCGGATGAAATTTTACAAGCCAATTATATTTTTTCTCATTCACTAAAGCCGTGATCTGCTCATAAAAATAAGGTGCAGACGTTAAAGAAGGTGAAAAAGTAGGAGCAAAAAGGATCGTTGGCTTATTGTCGTTGAAATATTGTTCTTTAGGGGTATTGAATAAATTATCTAATTTAGGCCAACCCGTTTCCTTTACATCAAAAAACTGATGCTTTTGTGCTAATTCATTAAATCGAGTTGTTGTCGCTTTACCATGAGTACAATAGAGATCAAAGCAGTTTCGAATAACAAAATGACCTTTTTTCTTCCATTCTAAACCATGGAAAACTTGCACTTTAATCCCTGGAATAAACCTTGGGATCACATTCCCAGGAACAAAGCTTGCTACAGGATTAAACTTTATAACATCCTCAATGTTTTCAAGCACCAGTTCGTTAGCACTAAAGTTACTCATATCAACTTCTTTCCCTGCAACAAACCAAGCGACTTGATTCCCTTGGTTTATAATTTCTTGTTGTAAAGGTCGTAAAATTTCGAAGGAATAATTCAATGATATGTAGAATATAAAGTTTTGACTGTTTTTCATTAGCTACGCTTAGTTTTGACTATTTCAATAATTTCTGTTGTCGAGACTGATGGTGTTCTTGGGAGATATATAACTTCACAAATATCTTTCAAATGATCAAACTTTCCTTCCCAATCGTCTCCCATAATTAATATGTCCGCATTATAAAAATTGATATACTCAGCTTTTAATTCTAGGGATTCCTCAGAAAAAACTTCATCGACACACTTTAATGAACGAAGGATATGTCTTCTATCTTCTTCACAATAAATAGGAGCACGACCTTTTTTAGAAATATTCAATTTATCAGACGAAACGCCAACGATTAAATGGGAACCATGAAGTCGAGCACGTTCTAAAATATTGACATGTCCAACATGAAAAACATCATATGTACCAAAAGTAATAACTCTCATATTGTGCCTTTATTATAAAATACATCTTTGAATTTACCACGTACGATACCAATAATAAACTATATGAAGTTGAGTGTAACATCATATTTTTGGTCGAAATTTTGATTGTGCATTTGCGTATAAAATTATCACTTTAGATTATCCATTGAATTTACAATAAATATAAAGTTAACTTACGTTTAATACATAAAAAATTAGTGAGTCTACTTTTTTATGGTGTTGGTGTATTTAGACATATGTATTTCCTTTTCTATTGCTTGAGAAAAGTTTGTTAAAATAGAGATAGTTATGATTTATATTACGTTGGATAAAATGCAGTAGTATTAATAATATTACTGTTATATCCTATCATTTCTTAAGTTTAATTTTGTGGTTGCTACCTTACATTATTTTGGTGTTTTGTCTAATATCAGATTTATATTTAAGCTTTATTCACGCAAAATCTGGAATGTTTCATAATGTTAGATTTATTATTTATATCTCGTCGAAGTAGCCATTCAGCTTATTATCAAAAACTCGTTGATAATTTAAATTTTGAGTCTGAATTGCACGTAACTGGCAAACCTCTTTTTATTGATTTTAAGGCACTTAAGAGGGGACTAAAATTTCAGACAGAAGAAATTGTTTTAAATCAAATCAGAAGAAAAGAAGCAAGGCACACAAAATTATTTTCTTTGGTTATTGTTAAATTTATATATTTTGTAAGTCTGTCTCTTTTAGAAAAGCTTCGTTTTATGAAGTATTGTCACGTCATTGCTCAAAAAAAACCTAAACATGTTGTTGTATGGAATGGAGATAAGTTACCGAATAAGACTGTAGTCGCTGCATCTAAAGCGTTAGGGGTTAGCGTTATATATTTCGAAAATGGATTAATGCCTAATACAACAACATGCGATCCAAAAGGTGTGAATGCAAAGAACTCTATACCAAGAAGTAAAGATTTTTACCTGTCTCTTGATTTTAATGATTTAGATAAACAACATGAACAACTTATAGCAAGAAAACCACATAAAAAGAGAAAATCAAAAGCTCCTATTGAAATTAAAGGAGACTACATATTTGTACCGTTCCAAGTACCTAATGATACACAGATTATTGTAAATTCTCCTTGGGTTGGGTCAATGGAGGCATTTTTTGATGTAATGACAAAAGCTTTTTCTAAAGCCCGAATAGATAATATGCAACTCGTATTTAAGGAACATCCTTCTTGGCCAAAGAATTTTGAGCATTTAATTGCAGATAATAAAAATGTTTTATTTGCTAATGACAATGATACCGAGTTGTTGATTTTGAATGCAAAAGCAGTTGTAACAATAAACTCAACAGTTGGTTTAGAGTCTTTGTTATTGGGCAAGAAAGTCATAACTTTAGGAAACGCATGTTACAACATACCCGATCTTGTGCTTCATGCTAAAGACAGTGACTCGTTAGAAGAAGCATTAGCTAATGTTGAAGATTGGCAACCTGATGAACTACTGAGAAGTAATTTTTTAAATTTCTTAAAGTTTACTTATGCCATTCCAACTAAATGGCGAGATGCTGAAGAAAATCACTTTAAGGCGATTGAAAACCGAATAAGAAATGTTGACGACTTTAGTAAACTGAAAGCTGATTATATTAGTCAATCAACATAACATCACTGAAGGTATGATTTGTTAGGTAATGATATTGATAGGGAATACAGGATACTTCCACTATAAGAAGTTAATAATAGGCTCTGTTGTAGACTACTGTTGATACTTTACGAAAGCCTTGGATATAAAGGGATAGAAAGAAATTTTACATTTTAGTCTAAATCCTTTATATCCCAATACCAGTATGGTTTATTACCAACTTGAATTGATACGACAACAGCTTTCTACAACAGAGCCTTAATATTATATTGGGCTTTGCATTAAATGTGCTATTAGCAAAGCTATTTGGTAGGGGATATTATAAGGAAATCAAAATATATCAAAAAAAACATTAATAATAATATTATGTTATTTGCTGGTTAAAAATATTTTCGGCCTCTTTATTTTCTATACTCAAAACAAGCTCAGCAATAGTTTGATACATAAAAATACTTTTAGCACTAATATCAACTCCCTCCTCATTAGCACGAGAAGTAACGCGTATAGCTGAAATTGAATCGCCTCCTACTTCAAAAAAATTATCATTTAAACCAATTTTTTCAAGCCCCAAAACTCCACTCCATAAATTAGCCAGTTGTTTTTCCAGTTCTGTTTTTGGTTCTATATATTCAATTTTATTGACCACTCCTGATAAATCAGGTTCTGGAAGGGACTTTTTATCTACCTTTCCGCTATTATTGAGAGGCAACGAATCTAAAGAAACAAATAAAGAAGGAACCATATAGTCAGGCAATTTTTTTTTCAAAAATTGTCTCATTTCACTAGCTAATAGTTCATTTTCCTCGGTTTTATAAACTAGAAAAGCAATTAAACGTTTCGTATCACCTTTTGAGTGCACTGTTACTGCACACTGGCTTATTTCATTCACCTCTAAAAGAATAGATTCAATTTCGCCTAATTCAATTCTAACACCTCTAATTTTTACTTGATGATCAATACGCCCTA
>CAJWBY010000148.1 GCA_913020705.1 uncultured Colwellia sp. | reverse complement strand
AAACCCTGCTTAAAGGCAGGGTCTTTATTAAGTTTGAGTAAAGTTACTAAGCAACGATACTTACAAACTTACGGTTTTTAGGACCTTTAACATCAAATTGTACTTTACCATCTGTTAAAGCAAATAATGTGTGGTCTTTACCGATACCCATATTTGTTCCAGCGTGGAATTTAGTACCACGTTGACGAACAATAATGTTTCCAGCTAGTACAGCTTCGCCACCAAAACGCTTAACACCAAGGCGTTTAGCTTCTGAATCGCGACCATTTCGTGTACTACCTGCAGCTTTCTTATGTGCCATTTTGAATCGCTCCTAATTAGCCGTTAATGCCAGTAATTTTCACTTCAGTGAACCATTGACGATGGCCCGCTTCTTTACGTGAATGCTTACGACGTTTAAATTTAACAATTTTAACTTTATCAGCGCGGCCTTGATTTACAATCTCAGCTACTACTTTACCACCGGCAATGTAAGGCGCGCCTACATTAACTTCTTCGCCGTTAGCGATCATTAAAACGTTATCGAATTCTACTGTTGCACCAATTTCAAGCTCAAGCTTTTCAAGGCGAACTGTTTGTCCTTCAGTTACGCGGTGTTGTTTACCGCCACTTTGGAATACAGCGTACATACCTACTCCGTACAGCGTCATTTTATTTAGACGCTAAATTTAAAAATATAGGGCGCGAATTCTACGCGAAGATTTTTGTTCAGGCAAGTCTAATTCACATCTATTTCCAAATAAATTACTTATAATTAAACTAATGCGCTACAACCCTTTATTGCTAAATAATTTCGTGTAAACTCATGCCTCATAAAATGTCTTCAATATAACAATAAAGGTAGCTGTAGCTTTCTATGGATATCAAAAACATACAAGCCCTTACTCAAAACGATATGACTGCAGTAAATGATCTTATTTATTCGCAAATAAATTCCGATGTCGCGTTAATTAACCAACTCGGTGTTTACATTGTAAATGCGGGCGGTAAACGCATGCGCCCTATGTTAACGGTATTAGCGGCACGTGCATTCGATTATAAAGGCGATGAACACATTGCGATCGCTGCGATTATTGAGTTTATCCACACAGCGACTTTATTACATGATGATGTAGTAGATGAATCAAACATGCGTCGTGGTAGAGAAACGGCTAATGCATTATTCGGTAACAGTGCTAGCGTACTTGTAGGTGATTTTTTATACACCCGTTCATTTCAAATGATGACAAAACTCGGCAATATGAAAATTATGGACATTTTATCGGATGCGACAAATATTGTTGCGGAAGGTGAAGTATTACAATTAATGAATTGTAATGATCCTGACACTACCGAAGAAAGTTACTTTGACGTTATTTACTGTAAAACCGCTAAATTATTTGAAGCAGCAACCCGATTAGCCGCCGTTATTGCAGGGCAAGATCAAGTCATTGAAAAAGCCATGCAAGAATATGGTAAATATTTAGGCACCGCTTTCCAGTTAGTTGACGATATTATGGATTACACCGCTGATGCAAAAGCGATGGGCAAAAACATCGGAGATGATTTAGCTGAAGGTAAACCAACTTTGCCATTACTTTATGCAATGCAACATGGTAATGAGCAACAAACTAAATTAATAAGAGATGCCATAGAACATTGCAATGGTATGGACCATTTAGACGAAATACTGGCTGCAATGAAAGAAACAGGTTCTCTAGTGTATACGCAAAATAAAGCCGAACAAGAAGCTGACAAAGCCATTAACGCGTTAAACGTTTTACCGGAGTCAGAACACAAGCAAGCGTTAATTAGCCTTGCTCATATTGCTGCAAATAGAACGGTGTAATGATGAAAACTCATCTTGGTTTTTTCTTTAACGTAATCGCTATAGTGTTATTTATTCCAGGTATTTTCTTGCCAATGTTTTTTTTACAAATGGATGTTAGCGCAAATATTAGTGGGCCTGCACTCACCTCTCAATTGATTAACAAAGAACTTTCTCTATTAACCACGATCGAAGAATTATGGAGAAACGATCGTTTATTAGTCGCGGGATTAATTTTTCTCTTTTCAATCTGTATTCCATTAATCAAAGCATGTTTAGTTACTTGGTCTTATTTTAAAAGAAACACCCAGATAGAAAGGAAGATCATAAACTTTGTTGGCGCAATTGGTAAATGGTCAATGGCTGACGTTTTTGTGGTGGCAATATTTTTAGCGGTGTTATCGACTAATCATGCGGAAACGGCTAACCAACAGACATTAAGTATTATGGGCTTTAAACTCAATATAATGATCAGCAGTGAAACGTTATCTTCTGTAGGGCATGGATTCTATTTCTTTACCGCTTATTGTTTACTTTCGTTAATAGGTACACAGTTAAGTCAAAGTGGTCTTAAACAGCAAGTTAACCTCGACGATTAAGACATTTAGCACGTCCATAAAAATCAGTTAACCCGCTTTTATAAATATATTAAAAAACGGGTTAACATCTTCAAATTAGTCAGCACCTATATGTTTTTGTAAAAAAGCGTCGAATGAAGTTAATACCTTCATTCGGTGAGCCTCAATTTCCATATGGTGATTACCATTTTCTAGTTCAATATATTCGACTTCTTTTTTATAATCTTGTAACTCTTCATACATGTCTCGGCTATGCTTTATATCTACAACACGGTCTTTATCACCATGAATTAATAACACTGGAATATTAATCTCTTTAGCAAAATTAACGGGGGAGTTTTTTTCAAGTACATCAGAGTCAGTACCAAATTGTTTTTTCACGACTTCATTATTAGTAAACCGCCTGGCTTTAGCTAAAATAAGCTCTAAATCTGAAACACCTGCGAAACTTGCTGCACATTTAAAGACATCTTGTTGTTTAACGGCGGCCATTAAAGCAGCATAACCGCCATAACTGCCACCGAGAATACAAACTTTGTTTTTATCGATGTCATACTCTTTTATCATCCACTTTGCAGCATCGGCTAAATCATCTTGCATCGCACCGCCCCACTTCTGTACAGATTCCATTTCAAATTTAAAACCGTAACCCGATGAACCACGAAAATTTGGCTCTAAAACGGTATAGCCACGACTAGCAAAAAATTCTGAAAACCAGTCAAAACCTGCGTAGTTTCTTGCCATAGGCCCACCGTGGGGTAAAACAATTGCACCTTTAGTATTTTTCACATTTGTATGAGGCTGTGTAATGTAACCTTCAATTGCAACACCATCTCTCGCTTTATATAAAATTTTATTTTTACCTGACAATTTTTGCTGATAAAGCAATGGGTACTGCTCTAAAACGAAAGTAAGCTCATTCGTATCTCTGTTACCAAGATAATAAGCACCGGGAGACTGGCTTTTGCTGGTATACAAAATATATTTTCGCTCGTCTGCACTGAAACTAGACACATTATTATAAGCATCAGGGAGCGCTGTATTTAATGCAGTTTGAAATGCATCATATACCGGGTCAAAAAACACTTTGGCATTATCAGCTTCCCCATGGTAAACACCAATCACATCATTCGTTTTTTGAGAGTATATTAACGAACCTTCCACATCATAATCAGGGTCATGAAATACTAACGTTCTGGGTAAGTCTGCTTTAGAAACGTCCACTTTAAAAATGGCATATCGGCCATTATGATCAGCACGAATATAAAGGTCATTAGGGTTAAGGCCAAAACCTAATGGTGAAAGATCTGGTGCGTCAAAAATTTCATATTCCCAAATATTGCGCCACTCATCTTTTTTAATATCAAATAAGCGATAAAATATTTTGGTTTCATCGCGGCCAAAGCCTAACCTGAGTTTGTGCTGCTGATCTGTCATCCAATTGTAAATATGACTCTTGCCTCTATAGATAAATTTTCTTTTGCGATTATTAGTTAAATTAAGTTTGTAGACATCTGGTTGGTTTGACACTTTCAAATCCAGCGACATTAAAATATGGTTCGGCTCGTCAGGTAACAAATCAATAATATTATTTTGAAATTGCGGGACTCTTTCACTTTTTCTTGACTTAAATACTGATTCAAACGCCTCTTTGCCATCAACATGAACTTTAAGTAATCGGGCTTCTGTATACTTTAATCCTCTTCGTTGCACAGGATAATCAGCACTCACCAACAAAAGGTCATTATTTGCCCAAAGATACCAACCTATTTTAAATTTTTGATTATCAGTGTTTACAAGGTATCTTGTTTTCGCTTCAACTAAATCGGTTACACCAATCATGGTATTACCAGCAATATTATTAATAAAGGCTATTTTGTTACCATCAGGCGACAATTTAACTTGCTGTGACTGAGGTAATTTACCAAATGCTGCAACAGGCAAGTTTTCGGCATATACGTTAAATGCTAAAACTAAAAAAATGAAAGAACAAACAGAAATGAATTGAGTGATGAAACGGGGCATCCTTACCTCTAAATAAAATTTATTTTATGAGTTGATTTGTACATTAAGTGCGATAAAAAATACAGTGATATGTGATTATTTTTGATATAAATTAATTGTTTATTGATTTTTTGACATAAAAAAACCGCTACCTTATTAAAGAATAGCGGCTTGGTCTTGATTTAAGCATTCAACAAAATTAACCGTTGATGTAATCAATACCTTCTTTTATATCAGCATTTAAAGTCGCTAACATATCAGTTTTTGCTTTTTCTTCAAATGCGCTAAGTGCACCGTAAGATAATATTTCACTCACGCCATTTACACCTAAACGTACAGGTTGCGCGAAAAATTGTGCATCTTCGCCTGCGCCTTCAACATAAGCGTAATCAACAACGTCTTCGCCTTGTAAGCCTTTAACTAAAGACATACAAAAACGAGCAGCAGCAGCGCCCATTGATAAAGTAGCTGATCCGCCACCGGCTTTAGCATTAACAACTTCAGTACCCGCGTTTTGAATGCGAGGAGTTAAAGCTGCAATCTCTTCATCAGAGAAAGTAACACCTTCAACTTGTGAAAGAAGAGGAAGTATAGTTGTACCTGAATGGCCACCAATAACTGGAACTTTAACTTCAGCTACGTTTAAGCCTTTTAATTCAGCAACAAAAGCTTCAGAGCGGATAACATCTAGCGTAGTAATACCAAATACACGAGCTGCATCATAAGTACCTGCTTTTTTGAAAACTTCAGCAACAATTGGTACCGTTCCGTTTACTGGGTTTGTAATAATGCCCACTAATGCTTTAGGACAGTTAGCAACAATGCCTTCTGCTAAAGTTTTGATAATACCTGCGTTTACTGCGAATAAATCAGCACGGTCCATACCAGGCTTACGTGGCATACCCGCTGGAATTAATACAATATCAGCGCCAGTTAATGCGTCGCCTAATGCATCAGCACCAAAACCTTCAACTTTAACAGCTGTAGGGATGTGTGATAAGTCAACAGCAACACCTGGAACAACGGGTGCAACGTCATATAAAGATAGCTCAGAACCAGCTGGTAATTGAGTTTTTAATAATAATGATAACGCTTGGCCGATACCGCCAGCAGCGCCTAAAACAGCAACTTTCATTGGATGTCTCCGGTAGTTAAAGAATATTTGAGTAAATACGTAAATTTTCGTGCCCAAAAGATATAGCATCAGCCACTAAAAAACAATTAATATTAATCTATATATGGTATTAGGATACCGTATAATACTTTTTATGAAATAATACTTAGGTCTTACATCTCTATTGTTAAGCGTTTAATATTAAAAATAGTGTAGTATAAAAATAACAAAGAGCACCCTTAAATTATGACAGTCATACAAAAACAAGAAGCACTAACACAAGCTTTTAAAGATTTATTAAAGCAAGAGCAATTTGGCTCTCAGGGCGAGATTGTCGACGCATTAAAAAAGCAAGGCTTTGATAATATCAGTCAGTCGAAAGTTTCCCGTATGCTCAGTAAATATGGTGCTGTACGCACGCGTAATGCTCGCCAAGAAATGGTGTATTGTTTACCTGCTGAATTAGGTGTTCCCACAGCAAAAAGTCCCTTACATCAATTAGTCATCGATATTGAATACAATGAAGTCATGATTATTATTAGGACAAGTCCAGGAGCAGCACAGTTGATTGCTCGCTTACTTGATAGTTTAAGTAAAAGTGACGGTGTACTTGGTACTATTGCGGGTGACGATACTATTTTTATTGCACCAACACACGTTGAAAAAATAGAAGAGACTATCGCGAAATTAGAGTTACTCTTCTCAATAAACTTAAATTAAAACTTAGCGTTTATCTTTAGAAAATAAACGCTGAATACTGCAAGTTAACGGTATACCTTTGAAATAACTGGCGAGTAACTGTTCACTCATTTAATTATATATATACACCTAATTTAGTTAAAAAGTTCAAGCTCGGTGCGAAGAATGACGCCCCTGTCTCTGCCTGAGTATATTTAAGCATATGGTCAAAATTTCCATGAGCATCACTTTGGATCATCGCTTTTAACATCAATTCAAAGGGCTCAGGAGAGCTACAATAAGAAACAAAAAATAACCCCTGCAATTTCATATCACCATACGGCATACTCTGACGGACGATTTCGATTGAGTTACCTTCTTCGTCTTTCAAGTTCACGCGTTTAATATGTGATGTTGGTGGCTTGTTTTCACTGGTATATTCTTCATTTTCAAGTTTGGTTCGTGCAAAGATATCTTCTTGGTCTTTAACTTTTAGGCTATTCCATAAATTCAAATTATGGCGATAACGTTGAATGTGTAAATAACTACCGGCGGCAAACTCTTCATCTTGTTCATTAGCAATGAGCGCCACTTTTCGACGATGAGGCCCTTGAGGATTTTCGGTTCCGTCTACAAAACCGGTTAAGTCACGACCATCAAGAAATCTGAAGCCACGTACTTGTTCAACAAGCTCAACACTATTTGCTAATAACGCACACACCTTTGTACTCACAATATGATTAACATCGGCGCGGTCACTTCGTATTTCAATATAGAGATCATAACTATCTGAAGGTGCAACACGATCATCGCACTCTATTGCTGAAAAAGATTTTAAATTTAAAGGTCTAGCATGGGGATACAATTCATCCCAATAGTTAGCACCAATAGCAACAACACCGGCTAAGTTGGCTTCTGAAAAGCGGTCAGCATATTTGTCGAATAAAGCAGGCAATCGGGAAAGGGCTTGACGAATGTGAGCATTTTTATCATCTAATACGTTAAATAATAAATAATAACCGTGTAAACTTGGTTCTGCACATATACCAAATTGTTCTCTAGCCATCGAAATTTCCCAAAATTAAATGTCTTTTAATTTCTTAATTTTACACAGTTTTTTAAAATTCACAGTAAATCATTTTATTTATTAAAATTTTGTAGATTCTGCTTATCTTTCACATCAAAGTGATCATGACATTGCCTGCAGGTACTTATGATTAGTCTGGCACTAAAATGACGTGCAGGGAGCATTAATGCCGAGAAGGCATGGATGCCTAAGAACGGCCATGACCGTTTATCCTGAGCATTGTCGTTCTTTGCCATCCATGGCAACACGACATACCGTTTATCCTGAACATAAAAAAACAGCCCGGAGGCTGCTTTATCTTTATTCATCTAGAAAACTAAGTACCCATAAGTATTACTTGAACTCAGGGTATGCTTCCATACCACAATCTGATTTATCCATACCTTCATACTCTTCTTCTTCAGTAACGCGAATACCCATTACTTTCTTAAGTACAAACCATACTACAAAACTTGCGGTAAATACCCAGACAAATATAGTTGCGGCACCAATTAACTGACCACTAAAGCTTGAAGCTGAGTTTGTAACAGGAACAAGTAACAAACCAAATAAACCAACAACACCGTGAACTGATATAGCGCCTACAGGATCATCTAGCTTCAACTTGTCTAAACCAATAATTGACAATACAACGATAACACCAGCGATCATTCCAAATAAGGTTGATTGAAGCGCAGTTGGCGTTGAGGGTTCTGCTGTAATAGCAACTAAGCCTGCTAATGCACCATTCAATGTCATGGTTAAATCTGCTTTCTTAAATAAGATTTTTGCAAAGATTAATGCGGCAATTGCACCACCTGCTGCTGCTGCATTGGTATTTAAAAATACCATAGCAACTGAATGTGAACTGTTGATGTCAGCAAGTTTCAATACTGAACCACCGTTAAAGCCAAACCAACCCATCCATAAAATAAACGTACCTAATGTAGCCATAGGTAAATTAGCACCAGGAATTGCATTTACTTTGCCGTCAGCACCATATTTACCTTTACGTGCGCCTAGTAATAATACACCTGCTAGTGCTGCGGAAGCACCTGCCATATGTACAATACCTGAGCCTGCAAAATCAGAGAAACCTAAGTCACCTAAAGTATATAGACCAAATACTGCGTTACCGCCCCAAGTCCAGCTACCTTCTAGTGGATAAATAACGGCTGTTAGAACGACAGTAAAAGCAAGGAATGCCCATAATTTCATTCGCTCAGCAACTGCACCAGAAACAATCGACATAGCTGTCGCAACAAAGACAACTTGAAAGAAAAAGTCAGAAGCTTTTGAATAAATAGCACCGCCGTTGAATCCGTCTTCACGGCCAGCAAATTCTTTTAATACTGCATCAGCATCAACAGTTTCAATACCTGATAAGAAGAAACCGCCACCGTACATTATTTCATAACCACACGCTAAGTACATCATGCAGGCAATCGCATATAGTGCGACGTTTTTAGTCAAAATTTCTGTAGTATTTTTAGCTCGTACTAAACCAGCTTCTAACATAGAGAAGCCAGCTGCCATCCACATAACAAGAGCACCACATATTAGAAAATAGAAAGTGTCCATTGCATACTGTAATTGAAAAATATTTTGTTCCATGATTTACCCCTTAAATAGCTTCAACATCTTGCTCACCAGTGCGAATACGCACAGCTTGCTGTAAGTCATAAACAAATATTTTACCGTCACCAATTTTACCCGTGTGTGCAGATTCAGTAATTGCTTTAACCAAACGTTCGACAACATCGTCATTTACTGCAATTTCAAGTTTTACTTTCGGTAAAAAATCAACTTGATATTCTGCACCACGATATAATTCAGTATGACCTTTTTGTCGGCCAAACCCTTTAACTTCACTTACCGTCAAACCTTCAACACCAATTTCAGAAATAGCTTCTCTGACATCGTCCAGCTTGAAAGGTTTTATTATTGCGTTAACCATTTTCATTGTTTTTACCTTTATTTATAATTTGTACATAACAATACAAATGTTATGCCAAACAATAAAAACACATAAATTCAACAGGATAAAAGTAAAGACAAGATCAAAAAAAGTATAAGGGCACTGAATTGGTGCGAAAAAACTTTCAGATGGGAGTACTTGGTGCATGATTATTTTAAAGGTTATGCTTATTATATATTTACCTTAGTTATTAACTATAAAGAGGAACGCTTATTTCATGCGAATTATTGTTACTCTCATTAAACGCAAAAAACTGCACATATGGTACGTCCATATGCCAGTTTTTTGTCTGATTCAATTTTAGAAAAGTAATAAATTAGATGCTAATTATAATATCTCATTTATTGTGCTAATAAAGCATTGAAGCACTTGGATTAAGAACAGCCAAAATACTCAAACGTTCCATATCGCAAAAATCACTAGCATCACGTAATAATTCTTTTTGTACCGCCAGAGAATCTAACTTTTCATCTGTAATGACAACTGAAGGATCATGACTTTTACATTCATGATTTAAGGTCATCACTCGTTTAGCAATATAAAGTAATTTAGTCTCATCAGTACTGTGCTCAAATTCGTCTTCATCTTGAAAACGTATAGGTTCAATTAAACTATAAGGTAACTGCCATTGTTTCAATAACTCAGCAGAAACATCTGCATAACCAAAACCAAGAACCTGCAGTTGCTTTGTCCAAGGTAATTCATCTGCATTTATTTGCTTACATTCCTTCACTATTTCAGGGAGAAATTGATGAACTACCAATTCGCCTAAATTGTGAAGTAATCCTAAAATAAATAACCGCTCAGCATTTGGCACTCTTAATTTAGTCCCTAAAAACTTTACCGTTAAGGCGCAATCAACACTACGTTCCCAAAAGTCATCTAAGTATTCAGGGTTAGCATTGAGTCTTTTAAAAGCATTCGTCGTGAAGTAAGCAATAACTAAATTATAAACTTCTGTGATACCAATAATTAAAACAGCTTTAGAAATTGTATCGATTTTTCCAGGGTAGTTGAAAAATGAACTGTTAGACAGCTTCAAAATAGTCCCAGCTAAAGCTGGATCAAGGAGAATAACATCGGCGATATCATCTATAGATGATGATTCATCATCTATTAATTCCTTTATACGGATAAATGAGTCAGATAGAACAAATATTTCGCTTGCCTGTTCGGCGTATTCATAAGCATTCATGAAGTAGATCCTAGGAATATATAGGTAATTTAATATGATAAATTATCCCCACAACAGCTGGGAAATGTTACAATTTTGTAACAGACTGACAATTCACTTTCTATTTAAAATACAGGAGATTAGCGAATGGTCAATCTAGTAATGAGTATAGTCACTATATTTATAATTAGTGACTTTTTTATCATTTTAATCGATATTAATCTTCAACCGTAAGAGCCACTTGATAAGAACCAAATTTACGAATATTGATAACACCCTTATCGAAAATAAGGTATTGGCCTTTAATTCCCTGCAAAAGTCCTGACACTTGTGGTGTTTTATCAAAATTAAAAGAGCCAATCTTTTCTAAGTATTGGTCAACTGGGAAATTTAAATTGACAACGGGTTCATCAAGTAATTCCACCGCATCTTCACCAAAACGTAATTTCAGCTCATCTAACTGTGCTGAAATTTCAGGTATTAACTCTTGTGCCCGCGCTTTTAAATCAACCGCCTCACCTGATCCTTTCAACATAGCACGCCAATTTGTTTTGTCTGCTATGAATTTAGCCAATGCTATTTCAACTAAACCAGATTGTAAGCGGGTACTTACTCTAAATAACGGTAAGGCTTGGGTAGCACCTTGATCAATCCAGCGTGTTGGTATTTGCGTATGACGAGTAATACCGACTTTAATACCAGAAGTATTCGCTAAATATACATAATGATTCACCATACAATTTTTAACGCCCCACTCTGGCTCACGACACGTGCCTTGAGCATGATGACAAGTTTCTGGTTTCATAATACACATGTCACATTGTGCTAATTTTTGCATGCACGGATAACAAAAACCTTGTGAATAACTTTTCTTTGTAGATCTTCCACAATTACGACAACCGATTTTACCTTGGTAATCTAACGTTATTGTCTTTCCAATTAACGCATTCATATCGATAGTTTGTTCGCCGATAGGTAGTTGGTAATGAACAAGTCCGTTTTCACCTAATTGGGCTGTCATTTTACTTAAAGCACCAGCATCGTAATGGGTCATTT
>CAJWBY010000147.1 GCA_913020705.1 uncultured Colwellia sp. | reverse complement strand
AACAAAATATCAAATAAGTATCTTAAATCCAAGTATTTAAGGTTTAGCTCAAAAACTATCCTGTAAAAAACAGGAAAAAATCCTTTTAACATGAATTCGCATTTTGGGCTTTTTACACTACAATTTTTTTGTAACTAACAAATTAAGGATTCATGGATGAAATCTCAATTTTTGAACACGGTTGAAAATCACATGCGTACCAATCGATACGCAAAAAGAACAATTCAATCTTATTCGTATTGGATTAAAGCATTTATTATCTTTATTGATAAACAGCACCCCGCCAAAGCACACAATATCGAAGTAGAATGCTTTTTGTCGTATCTATCAAATCAAAAAAATGTTGCCCCTAGAACCCAGGCATTGGCGCTAAATGCATTGGTCTACCTTTATAAAGAGTTTCTACAGAATCCGCTTTCACTCTCGTTAAATTTCAATAGTAGTTCACTCAGTACTAAGCTACCTGTTGTTCTAACAAAACATGAAGTGCGTGCCCTCTTTCAGTATATTCCACCCACGCATTCATTAGCCTGCAAATTAATGTATGGCAGTGGCTTACGTTTAATGGAAGCCATTCGCTTGAGAGTTCAAGATATAAACTTTGACTATCACTGCATTCAAGTCTGGAATGGCAAAGGTGGTAAGCATAGAACCGTGACGCTAGCAGCTGAACTATCTACAGTATTAAAAGAGCAAATAGAACGCGTACGATCCTATTATCAGCTAGATATGCAGAACTCGACATATTCAGGCGTTTACTTGCCATTCGCTTTGGCCCGAAAGTACCCTAATGCTGCAAAAGAGTTTAATTGGCACTACTTATTTCCGTCATATCGTTTATCTACTGACCCCGACATAAACCGGGTTCGGCGTCATCATCTAAATGAATCCGTTATCCAAAAAGCGATAAAGGCAGCTTCTATTAAATCAAATATAAACAAGAACATTACTTGTCATACTTTACGTCATTCTTTTGCAACTCATTTACTTCAAGCGGGCGCAGACATTCGCACGGTACAAGAACAGCTCGGTCATAGTGACATCAGAACAACACAAATATATACCCATGTTATAGAGCGTGGTGCAAATGGTGTTACAAGCCCTCTATCAACGCTAATTTAAGCATTACTACAATCAATGGCATGCAATATGGGTTAAACATAACGTTTTTGATGAAGTATAAATTAAGCTTAAAAAGCAAATATAACGTTAAACAAGTAAGTTAGTGTGAAGATAGGTTAAAGAGATACGAACAGCAATTGAACTAACAAAATGAAACTAACTGAACTGCTCAATTGTTTAAAAAGATTACTACGGTGAATTTTCTGTTTTTAGATGTGCAAGGCAAGAATTAAATAAATTGGCGGAGTGGACGGGACTCGAACCCGCGACCCCCGGCGTGACAGGCCGGTATTCTAACCAACTGAACTACCACTCCGCTGCATAATCACTGCAAACAACAACAAGTCGTTGAATGCGGCGGAGATAATACGGTTAAGACGAAGTGCAGTCAACCACTTTTTTAATATAATTAGCTGTATGCACGTTTGATGAACAATACGCGGGAATTCCATGCAAAAAACATTGTGTTTATTTCATAATTCATCGTTATTTACTCTTTATTCGGCGAGATATAAAATAAAATATCAAGGCAAATAAAACTATCCCAAGGTTTGCAACACCAATAATCACATAAGTTTGAAATTCTTTTTCTTTTGCTGCTAATTCTTGCGCTATTTTAGCTTCTTCTAATTCTAATGCTAATTGCTTTGCATGTTCCTCTGCTAATTTAATTTGGTTGATAACCGCATTTTCTGAATTAGCTAACATAACTTCTCCATCAGCACCTATTGTAGGCATTAATAAGCTCTCTTTACTTTCAGCATTAAAAGTAAATTCTGGCAATACCAAACGAAACTCTCGTCCCTCAATGGTTTTACCAAAAGCATTTACCTGTACACGATGAACGCCTGGTTCAGTATATTCTATTTCATATACCCTTGAGCCGCCTGATCCTTCCATAATTGAAAATGGGCTAACTTGGCGATCAGGGAAAATAACTTTTCCTTGGAATAATAAGCTGTCTACATCAACATAAGTAGGCTCAATCGTAAAAGTGACACGATGCGACTTCCCTGCTTCAATCACAGGCTCAACAGATAGGCTAACAGGAGCTTTCTGTAATATGATAGGTTTTTGTCTTAATTCTCGCGTCGCCATAGGCATTTCAACATAATAAATAGGTATCCATTCCCCTGGAGCAAAATCAAGAACGAACTCTCCCGTGAACAATCCATCTTTAGCATACTCATCTAAATCACGGCCATCGTCACGAAACTGTGAAATCTTAACAGGTTCAGCGCCAAAGTTATCAAACGCAGAATTATTGGTACTATAAAAGTCGACATTGAGATTAAGTACATCTCGAAAAAGTGGATCATCGATAGCGAGTTCACCATTAAATAAACGGCCTTCAACTTTTAATGTTTCACCAGAAAGTATAATACCAGGTAGAGGTTCAACTTTAATAGTGACCTCTGTTACTACCATAATACGGCTTCCATCTACAATATCGCCAATAGCTTGCCAAGGGCCAGGCATTGGATTTTTAATCGTGATGAGATCAAATGTACGGTCATCAAACCAAGTCACTTTATCTTTAGGTAAATTATTGATTTTGAGCTTACTGCCATCAGGGCGCACAAGTATTATGGGTGGAGTTCCACTTTTTCTATAAAACAAAAGTGTTATTTCTTCTAACATTGCATCTATATGAAAGCGGTTATCAAAATAAGGGATTTGATTGGTAATATTATCTGATTTGTAATAGTCCACTTTCGTTTGCTGTCCGTAACTTTGCACAGACATGAAAATACAAACTAGCAATATAAATAGTTTATTTTGACCTATTTGGGCCATATTGGCTCGCTCCCTTTATCAGCAACAACAGCTAATCTTTCATCATGCTTAAAGAGTTCATCGGCAGAAGCTTGGATAACCTTTAGTTTTCTTCTATCAGAAGATATTCGACGAATGGCATTACTATCTCCTGATTCACTCCCTGATGATAAATTTAATACTGACTGCTTACGCGTCATTTCAATGTAGACAAAGGCTAAAAGCTGGGCATCAATTAATGCGCCGTGATAAGTACGGTCAACAAGTTTATCTACTCGGTAAAAACGAGCGAGGTAATCAAGCGTCTTCGGAGAGCCAAATTCATCTTTTGAAACATGTAACGTATCAATGACTGTACACATATCTCGTGTTTTAGGAATATTACGTTTTAATAACGAAAACTCATGATCCATAAAACCGATATCAAATTTAGCGTTATGAATAACTAGACGAGCACCTTTGATAAATTCAATAAAGTCATCAGCAACTTGAGTAAAGAGAGGCTTATCTCGAAGAAACTCATTGGTTAACCCATGAATATTGATAACTTCCTGATCCATTTCAAACAATGGATTAATATAGACATGAAAACTGCGCCCTGTTAACTGACGGTTGATCATCTCAACGCAACCTACTTCGACAATTCTATGCCCTTCCTTTGGGTTGATACCTGTTGTTTCTGTATCTAGAATAATTAATCTTTCGTCTGGTTGTACAACTTGTTCATCACTCATTGTTATTTAATAACCTTTTTTTTCTTTTTATTTCAGGAAGGGGCTCTGGAAATTCAGCAATATTAATGCTAAATTTTTTACTCACATTTAGCATTATTATAAGCCCTACTACAATAATAGCTTGAGTAATTAACCACGTTAACGACAGTAAATGCCAATAAAAAAAACCAGCAATACAGATAACTAAATCAAAAAGCAAAGCTAAAATAATGATACTTTTCATATTACTCCAACTTCTTTGAATCCAGTTTTTAGCTCTAGGGCGACGTAAGCTTAGTACAAGCACTATAAATATTCCTAAAGCACCTGAACCTAGGCTTAAATAAAACAATGATGTTTCTGGATAAATCCACTGAATGATACCAACCCTGTCTTTCATATTGGTTACCGACATCAACCATACAACGTAACCTCGTAAAATAAAGGCCAAAGATAAATAAAGCCATTTAGATACTTTTAAACAGTCAAAATTGTCAAAGTCTTGTACGGAGTAACTAGAATAATTATGTTTGATCATTAATGCTTTTGACCTAACTTATTTTCTTGGTCTATTCTCAGGTACTCTTGAGCTGAGGTTATAGCTTTAACCGCTCTAGATCTAAACTCTCTGTCATATAACGTGTAAACAACAAACAAGCTAGCAACCATGAATAATATTGGATGAAAAAACCAACACATGGCAGCGATCGAGAAATAATAAGAACGCAAACCGTAATTATAGGAATGTGCCGCTTGGTCTTGCACTACAGCCATTTCTTTAGCATAGGCTCGCAAATTTTCATCGGTGCCTAATTGATCATAAGGCGCAGCACCAATCATAACGTTTAAAAAACCGTACTGACGCATAGACCAAGTAAATTGGAAAAATGACATCACAAAAATGAACGCTAAAACGCCCAATTTTAATTGAATCGCCGCATGATTGGGAAAATCGGCATAAGGAATTGACCCAATAACCGCTTCTAATCGTTCAACTTGCGCAAATAAGGTTAAGACACCAGCTAGCACTAATAACGTCGTTGAAGCAAAGAAAGCGATATTTCGTTCCAAATTGGCGAGTAAGGCAGCTTCACCTACACGAATATCACGGGTCATCAACTCATTCATCCAATGAATTCTATGTTGATGTAAACATCTTGCAATGCAATTTGTATTTTTTGCTTTGATACGGGCAAACCAAGTGTAGCCAATCCAACAGGTGACAAAACACAGAAAAGCAAGAATATCGAGTAGAGTAAATGGCATAATACTTAAGAAGTAAATAACGGTTTTTCTATTATGCAGTAGATTATTTATAGATTCGAGTTAAATTTATTTAGTAACAAGCATGTCAAAAATGTTAGAAAAAACCATTAATCCTATTCATTCCCCCAGTTGTCGTAATTTCTTTGACAGATATTGTAACTTTGTTCACCATCCCCGCTATTATTTATAGCTTAAGTTTACAAACAAAATTATATAATAAACTTTATGCTGACACCTAGTCGTTTTGGAGCAACAATGTTTACTGTCAAATACAGCCATATTTTGACTATTTCCGCTTTATTATTTTTATTCGCTTTTAAAGCTACAGCACAACAATCAACTGAAATCCCTAGAATTTCAGGTAAAATAACCATAGACGCAAAATTAGATGAAGAGCAATGGCGTCATGCCAAGAAAATATTAATTAATAATATTACTCGACCATACGACAACATACCAAGTCATGTTCACACTGAAGCGCTGTTAATGGAAGATGGAGGTACTTTTTATATTGCCTTTATTGCTGAAGATCCCGACCCAAGTCAGATCAGAGCTTTTTACCGTGATAGAGACAAATCATGGGGTGATGATATCGTTGGAATAAAAATTGATACCTATAACGATCAACGTTCGGCTTATCGTTTTCTTGTAAATCCTTTGGGTTCTCAGATAGACGGTATTGAAAATGAAGTCACTAAAAAAGAGAGCGATTCATGGGATGGTATTTGGGACAGTGCGGGAAAAATTAATGAGAAAGGCTATATAGTAGAAATGGCTTTGCCACTTCGAATGCTTAATTTTACTGAGAAATCATCCTTTCAAGATTGGGGCATTGAACTCATGCGCTTTTATCCAAGAGATGAGTTTTATCGTTTATCAAATATCAGGCTTGAACGTGATAATAGCTGTGAACTATGCCAGCTTCATACAGTTAAAGGATTTTCTGGTGCAAAGCAAGGTGATAATTTAACGGTTACACCATCATTAGTTACGGGAATGAACGAAGATAGAGATGATAATAATGAATGGCAAAACGAGAACAACACTGAGGCAAGTTTAGATGTTCGTTGGGGAATAACGCCAGACTGGTTGTTGAATGTCACCATAAACCCTGATTTTTCCACTGTTGAAACAGATAACGCTCAGTTAAACATAAACAATAACTTTGCGCTTTTCACCCAAGAAAAAAGACCATTTTTCTTGGACAACGCTGATTATTTTGACTCAAATTATAATTTGATTTACACACGAAATATTAACGCACCGAACTATGGCGCTAAATTAACAGGGCGGGAAAACAATCACACTTTTGGTTTATTTGTCACTGACGACGATAGTACCAATATATTAATTCCCGGAAATAGAGGTTCTTCTATTGCAACGATTGATGGAGAATCAAAAGCAAGTGCCTTTCGTTATCGTTATAGTTTCAATGAAAACATAACAATGGGGACGGTGAGTACCATTCGAACGGCAGAAAATTATAAAAATGTCGTTAACAGTGGAGGCACTCGAATAAGAGTTTCAACGGCTGATGTATTTAAGTTTCAGGCATTACATTCAACCACTGAATACCCTGATGATTTATTTAAACAATTTTGTAATGCTGAAGAGCCTGAAGAGTCAAATGGCTCTGCGAATTCAAATGATTCTGATAACTGCCAAGCTCCGCCAGAAAATATTGATTGTGGCTATGAGCATTGTGACTTCAATGAGCAAGTGTTACGTACTTCAAAAGAAGGTAAGTTTAGTGGAAATGCCTTTAAAACAAGCTATGTGCATAATGATAGAGATTGGTATTACCAAATAAGATATGACAAACAAGATGCAAATTTTCGCGGAGATTTAGGGTTTATTCCAAATGTTGATTACAATCGTTTTTCTGTTGGTGGTGACAGAAAATGGTATGCAAAACCTGGTGATTGGTGGACAAAATTTAAAATATACTCTGATTGGGATATTACTCACAATGACAACGATGAACTGATTGAGAAAGAATTTGATATTAATGCTCAACTGAATTCTGGTATGAATTCATACTTTCGCTTTTCTTACACTAATCGTAATTTAGTTGGTTTAAGAGATGATAAAAGTAATTTAGCTATTGATGGTAATACTACGTTATTTACAGAAAACCAATTTTCACTTTTTGGTGAGTTTAAACCAATGTTAGGTTTATACCTTAATAGTAACTTTAAATACGGTGATGCTATTGATTATAGAAACAACCGTCTTGGCCGAACTAAACAGTGGCGAGCTAGAATTAACTGGAACATAAATGAGCACTTGGAGTTAAAAATAAAGCATGTTTTTAATCAATTAGATGCAACTAATCCTCACATTAACATTAAGAGTAACAACGTTTTCAACGCACGTTTAACAGACTTCAGAGCAACATATCAATTCAACGTATTAAGTTTTCTTCGCTTTAGTATAATTTATAATAATACCACTAGAAATATTGATAATTATATTTATGGTGACCCAGAAGACCTCACTCAGAGTAGTAAAAACATATCGACTGAATTGTTGTACGCATATAAGTTGAACCCTCAAACGGTATTTTATGTAGGTTATTCTGACAGTAGTTATACCGAAGAAGAATTTAGCGACTTAGAGCAAAACCAGCGGAGTGTGTTTATGAAATTTAGCTACGCTTGGATGAAGTAAAAAACTGAAAATGAATTATCCAATTAAACGTAAAGTCGCCAAATGGCGACTTTTTTTTGTTAACTGTTCATTAAACTAAAATAACTAATGATTGTTTTAATAGATGTTTTTTGACACAATTTGCCCCGAATAATTTTAATAAAAATAATAAATATTATCGCTGGAGAGAAAATGTTGTTAAGAAATAGCTACAAAGCCCTAGTAGCTGGTTTATTCTTACTTGTTTGCCAAAATAATTTTGCTGAACAAATATCTAATGATCAAAAAGCTAATAAACTCGACCATTTATCGATACCTTATGCGAATAAAAAAATAGCTATTGATGGCAACATCACTGATGACGAATGGTCACAAGCATTATCAATAGAACTAGACATTGTTAACAGTCCTTGGAACAACAAACCTAGCCCAGTAAAGACAACAGCTAAAATTTTCGAAAATGGCGATACAATCTATATTTCATTTATTGCACAAGATCCTAATCCAGAAGAAATAATTGCCTATTTAGGCGATCGAGATACAAGAATAGAAGACGACATTGTTGGCATTAAACTAGATACCTATAACAATCGGCGTTTAAGTTATGAGTTATTTGTTAACCCATTTGGCGCGCAAATAGACAGAATAAGAAACGAACTTACGGGGGATGTAAATTCAGCTTGGGACGGCATGTGGCAATCGTTTGGAAAAAGAACGCCTAAGGGCTATCAAGTAGAAATGGCCGTTCCCTATCATACGTTAAACTTTGCCGATACTGATTCAGAAAAAACATGGGCAATTGAATTTATTCGACTTTATCCTCGGGATTCTCGTTTACGTATATCTCATATCCCGCTGGACCGAGACAATGATTGCTGGTTATGTCAAATTCCTGAGGCAAAAGGCTTTAAGCACGCAAAAACAGGCAACAACGTGATGATCACACCTACTATCGTTGCCAGTAAAAATGATACGCGTGATATCTACGATCCTAAAGATGATTTAGATGGTGATAACACCGCAGAAGGAGGTGTTGATTTACGTTGGGGTATCAATGCCAACACCTTATTAAACGTGACGGTAAACCCTGACTTTTCAAATGTAGAGTCTGATGCTGGTCAATTGAACGTCAACAAAACGTATTCTCTGTTTTATGAAGAAGCTAGACCTTTCTTTGTAGAAAACTCAGACTATTTCACCTCTAATTTCAATTTAGTTTATACACGAAACATTGCTGACCCTGATTATGGTGCCAAGTTAACGGGCACAAATGACAACCATACTTATGGTGCTTTTATCAGCCATGACAAAGAAACTAATTATATTCTGCCAGGAAACACAGGTTCAAGTTTAAAATCATTAAATGAAGAAAGCCACTCTGGTGCTTTTAAGTACCGTTACGATTTTTCAGAAGACTTTTCTTTAGGCGTAATAAGCACACTAAGAAAGTCTGATAACTATGAAAATACGGTTGCGGGCTTAAATACTAAATATAGAATAAATGATTCAAATGCTTTACTTGCGCAAGTTGTTCACTCAAATAGTGATTACTCAATAGAACAGACTGATGAACTTTCTGACCAAGCTGTCAAAGTTAGCTATGAGCATGACTCTGAATATTGGTCTGTAAATGCAGTACATCAAAGTATAGGTAAAGATTTTCGTGCTGATTTAGGTTATATGACAAAAGCTGATTATCAGGATGAAAGACTTTTAGTTGACCGCTTCTTTTATAGTGAAGGAGATAGTTTTTGGCAAGAAGTTAAGCTGTCTGGTCAATGGCAAATTAAGCACAATAAAAATGGGGAGTTACTGGAAAAAAGCTTAGCCTCAAGCTTCACTATTGACGGTCCTAAACTGTCAACATTTGATATCATGTTTACTTATGCTGATAAAATAGGTTTAAGACACAATGAATTAAATTATTTGGTTCATGATAGTACTTCTGTGATCATCGATGATTCTATTGATGGCAATACCGACCGGTTTACCGAAAAGCTTGTCACTATCTTCACCAATATAAAGCCAACAACCTATCTATACGGTGAACTTTATTTTTCTTTTGGTGAAAAAATAGATTATCAAAATAACCGTATTGCCGACTACCAAGAGTTTTATGCAAACACTCGCATTAACCCTACTAGCCATTTGGAATTTGATTTATCTTATACCTATGAAACCCTCGATGCTAAAGAAGGTAATGTATATGATGCTAATTTGGTTGAGTTAAGAGTCTCTTATCAATTTGACGTAAACAGCTATCTTAAACTAAATGTTGTTTACTCAGATATTGATCAAAATCTTGATAACAACGTTTCAGCTTATTCTAAAACCAATAGTGATTTATCAACACAATTAATATATAGCTACAAACTCAACCCTCAAACAGTATTTTTCTTAGGTTATTCTGATATCAGTTACCGAGATGACAACTTGAATGACTTAAGGCGAGAAGAGCGTACTTTCTTTACAAAAATTAGCTACGCATGGATGCCTTAATAGCTAATTAGGGGAATTAAAAACTGAGTGTAAAAGTACGGCTACTGAGCTCAGTTTTTAATAATATTTCGTCTTTTCATTTGCTCAAACTTTGCAACATCAATAACTATCGTTGATGAGATTTTATCGTGAACAGCTTGTCGATTCGGATAACGGTAAATTTGTAAGAAACCCAACAGACTTGTCGGTACTCCTGCGCCATACCCCACCTATCGCCCTAAACTATCCCACACTGACAATTTAGTTCCATATAGATGTTAGCACTGTAAAATAAAGCCCCGAAAATCGGCCCCTAATCTACAATAATGCCTTTCATCCATTCAACTCCTTTGTTTATTCATTTTCCTTCAGCCATATTCTTTAGTAATGATAACCGCTGTTGCTCTTGTTCAGAAGGTAGATAAGGCACTTCACTTAAGCTAGAAATTGCAAAACTCTTAATCTCGTGTTCTTTAATCGCACTATCCCCATACTTTGTAGGTTTTCCAGGAGCTGGTGACATTAATTCTACAGAAAATGTAGATAAATAAAATGGGCCTTTTTTCTCTTTCAATACGGATTGATGAGCTTTTAGCTCAACATGTCCATCACCTTTATTAAGCTTTCTTTTACTCACTAAGTGAGCAATGGGTTGGTGATTAGCATCAAATAAATTTGCCCGTATTCTATAAAGACCTTGTTCTCTTATCGTTAGATTAGCTTTTAATACCATATCTGCATCCTGATTAAATGCTGAATCAAAATATTCCAATGTAGCGACAGAATCCACATATTTAAGGGCCAATGCTATACTCACGCTTTTACCATTAACAAATGCTTTGACAGTTGCTTGCAGCTGTATTGGAAAGTTTTGTTTTCCTTCAAATTGTGCGTGCCAGTTATCTACTCCCTTTTCAAACATCTGGGTTAAAATCAATTTTCCAGTCGATATATCAACAAGTTGAAGTTCGGCATTATCAATATTTTCTCCTGCAAGCGTTGCTAAAACCGGTTCTGGGTAGGTATAACGATATTTTGATAATGACGCTGTAACTTCGTTACCATCATCATCTACAGGAATAGATTGTGGATTAAAATGGTTTGGTTTCAAACGGTCAAAATCATTCTCTGATAATGGTTGTGAATACGGTGGAAAGTTTAATTCTTCAGCATACGCTCTAGCAACTAAAGTTGCAGAGTCGTTAGAAGTTATATTTTTTATTTTAACGGCTAACGGAATACTCTGATTAATAATCTTTGCTGGTAAGTTTATAGTTTTTATTTGAGATGGTTTAATCACGTGTTCATTTGCTGTTGTTATAGGATGTGGTATTGATGGCCAAAAAAGCCAAATAATAATAGCAATAATACTCACAACTACGACTCGCATTAAAAATGGATTCTTTTTCATAACTCAGTTACTTTTCGATTTAAAGACTGTTGATTTTCATAATTAATATCAAAAAACCAACAGGCCTGTGTTTATTATTTAGTTAGGCAATGCATCATAAATTAGCATTGACATACTGTCATCATTTGAGTTTTCTACATATAGGTAATTACTTTTCCAACGCCACCAACCAGTTGTTTT
>CAJWBY010000146.1 GCA_913020705.1 uncultured Colwellia sp. | reverse complement strand
GACATTCCATTTATTGAAGTTCATCTTTCAAATGTACATGCTAGAGAATCATTTAGGCATCATTCGTATTTATCAGATAAAGCTATTGGTGTTATTTGTGGCTTAGGAGTAAACGGATATAAGTATGCATTAGAGTCAGCAAATACATGGTTAACGGAGCATACAAGTAAGTAAAGGTTAACTTAAAAACAACCAAGAATGGCTAATATTTAGCGGTTCTATTTAAACTAACATTACACATTGATAAAAAGGTATTCCAATGGATATTCGTAAAATAAAAAAATTAATTGAATTAGTACAAGAATCAGGAATTAACGAATTAGAAATTTCTGAAGGTGAAGAATCAGTACGCATCTGCCGCGGTGGTACAGTAGTACAAACTGCTCCAGTGATGCACGCAGCTCCTGTTGCAGCTGTTGCGGCACCTATTGCTGCTGAAGCTGCTGCACCTGCGGCTATTTCAGGCCATGTTGTTCGTTCTCCAATGGTCGGTACTTTCTACGCTTCAGCATCACCTGACTCGCCAGTTTTTGTAGCAGTTGGTCAACATGTTAATGCTGGTGATACTTTATGTATTCTTGAAGCCATGAAAATGATGAACCAAATTGAAGCTGACAAATCTGGTGTTATTAAAGAAATTCTAGCGAATAACGAAGACGCTATCGAATTTGACCAACCGCTATTCATCATTGAATAATCCTATATACACCAACGCATAAGGGTCATTCTATGTTAGATAAAGTTGTTATCGCCAACCGAGGCGAAATTGCATTAAGAATATTACGTGCATGTAAAGAGCTTGGTATTAAGACGGTTGCTGTTCATTCAACAGCCGACAGAAACTTAAAGCATGTATTATTAGCTGATGAAACCATCTGTATTGGTAAACCATCTGCACCTGAAAGTTACCTTAATATCCCTGCAATTATCACTGCAGCGGAAGTTACGAATGCTGTAGCTATTCATCCTGGTTATGGTTTTTTAGCTGAAAATGCTGATTTCGCAGAACAAGTTGAAAATTCTGGTTTTGCCTTTATTGGTCCAAAAGCTGAAAGCATCCGTATCATGGGTGATAAAGTTGCAGCAATAAAAGCAATGAAAGTTGCTGGCGTCCCATGTGTACCTGGTTCTGATGGTCCACTAAACGACGATGAAAAAGCAAATAAGGCACATGCTAAGCGTATTGGTTATCCTATTATCGTTAAAGCTGCTGGTGGTGGTGGTGGTCGTGGTATGCGTGTTGTACGCAACGAAGAAGAATTAGTTGACTCTATTGCTTTAACCAAAAGAGAAGCTGGTACTATTTTCAAAAATGACATGGTTTATATGGAAAAATTCCTTGAAAACCCTCGCCATGTTGAAATTCAAATAATGGCTGACGGACAAGGTGGTGCTATACATCTTGGTGAGCGTGATTGTTCAATGCAACGTCGTCATCAAAAAGTCGTTGAAGAAGCACCTGCACCAGGTATTACGCCTGAAATGCGCGCCAAAATTGGTGAGCGTTGTTGTAAAGCTTGTATTGATATTAATTATCGTGGTGCTGGTACTTTCGAATTTTTGTACGAAAACGGTGAATTCTATTTCATTGAAATGAATACACGTATTCAAGTTGAGCATCCAGTAACTGAGATGATCACTGGTGTAGATTTGATTAAAGAGCAATTACGCGTTGCTGCTGGTCAACCTTTATCTTACACACAAGATGATATTAAGATTGCAGGTCATTCAATTGAATGTCGTATTAACGCAGAAGATCCACGTACTTTTATTCCTTCACCGGGCAAAATTACACGCTTTCATCCACCAGGTGGTTTAGGTGTTCGTTGGGATTCTCATATTTACGCTGATTACTCTGTTCCACCACACTATGACTCCATGATTGGTAAATTGATCACTTGGGGTGATAATCGTGATGTTGCTATTGCACGTATGCGGAATGCTTTAGGTGAATTAGTGATTGACGGTATTAAAACTAATATTGCTTTGCATCAAGATATTTTGAATGATCAAGGTTTTGTTAATGGTGGTGCTAATATTCACTACTTAGAAAAGAAGTTATCTGACACTGAATAACCTTTTCGTTTAATAAAAACCTGCTTCGGCAGGTTTTTTTATACCAGTTAACATTGGAAATAATTGAATTTTAGAATGACTAAAAAATTTAGCTACAAGGCTCATGATTAAATAATAGCTCGCTATTAGGATTGAATGCACAGGTTTTTAGTTCCAGACAAAACCTAAGTACTCACATCAATGTTAGAAAAGCGGTAGGTGAAAGTTTTAGGCTTATAAAACGAGCAGTTTGAATGAATACTGATATATTACTAATTAACTCTATTTTCACTAAAGGAATACTATGAAAAAAATTATACTACCTTTGATATTTTCGCTCTTATCTGTAAACGTTTACGCCGAAGCTCCATTAGTTTCAATAAGTAATCACGACCAATTTTTTGACAATATAGCGGCCTTTTGTGGCAAAGCTTTTGCTGGGAAAGTAACCGTGGACAATAGTAGTGGTGATGGTTTTGATAAGCCTTTAATTATGCATGTACGTCAGTGCAGTAAAACACAACTTCATATTCCTTTTCATGTTGGTGACGACTCATCAAGAACTTGGATTATAACTAAAACAGGCTCAGGACTTTCACTTAAGCATGACCACAGGCACAAAGATGGCAGTGATGATGACTCAACTATGTATGGCGGTCATACTAATGATGCGGGCTGGGCACAAGTGCAATCATTTCCTGCAGACCAATATTCAAAAGAACTTTTTGTCAGTGGAGGTATCCCACAATCTATTGGCAATACTTGGCAAATTTACATTTACCCAACAAAGTTTACTTATCGATTGATCAGGCAAGGCAGAGAGTTTCGTGTAGACTTTGATTTAACTAAGCCTATTTTTCCACCGAAAGCACCTTGGGGCTATAAATAATTTAATTTTTATTTATACCCAATCCACCTGAGGGTGGTTTGGGTATATAATACAAAAAATTTTAATATTGATATAGATTTATGACTGAATTACTTGAAAAGCCCTTACCGCCTGCCGATGGTGAATGTTGCGACAGCGCATGTACACCTTGTGTTTGGGACAATTATTATGCAAAAAGAAAAAAATGGCGTTTACAGCAAGTTGAAATAAAAGAAAAAAACCTCCAACAAAATAAATCTAATTAAAATCGACCGATTTTATAAGCGATACTTTGTATGACTAAATTAATAGAAAAACCTTCACCTCCAGCCGATGATGATTGCTGTGGCGGTGGCGCTTGTTGCCCTTGTGTATGGGATTTCTACTACGAAGAGTACGAAAAATGGCGCATACAACAAGTTGAAATTCAAGCCAATGAAAAAGTCGACAATAGAATAAATTCAGATAAAAGTTAACTCAAATAGATAACTTTTTTCACTAATTTATTAATACCGCTTGCCGCTTCAACAAGTGAAGTCGCTAACATATAGGCTGGTGTTGAAACTAATTTTCGCTGCTCATCAACAATAATATCATCAACTTCGCAATCAACATGCGATAAACCACGATTCATTAATGACTCAGCTATATCACGATCTTTGCCTATAGTTCCTTGAGCATCTTCACCAAAAATAAGTGGGATCATTGCGGGTGCAATACACATAAAGCCGATTGGTTTCTTCGCTTTAATAAAGCTTTGTGCCGAGGTAAGCACCTCAGTATTGATTTGATAATTTTCGGCATCAAGAGCAAACGTACATAAGTTTTTTGCCGCACCAAAACCTCCGGGGAAAATTAATGCATCAAATTCGTCTTGGTAAAGTTCAGCGATATCTTCAATGTCACCTCGAGCAATACGCGCAGATTCTTCCAAAACATTACGCGTTTCACTTGCATTAACTTCACCTGTTAAATGATTAATCACATGATGTTGATTGATATTAGGTGCGAAACAGCGGTATGTTGCACCTTGCTGCTCTATTGCTAATAACGTTAAAACACTTTCATGGATTTCACTGCCATCATAAACGCCACAACCCGATAAAATAATCGCTATTTTTTTCATATTAATCCTTAATTACTTTTCTTTGTATCATGTTAGGTAATTGACATAATAAAACAATTACAATTGAACACCACATTAATAATGAAAACGGCATAGCACTACCGTCATAAAAATACGCTAATATGGGGCCAGCTAATGCGCCAATACCAAAACGTAATGTGCCTATTACTGCCGTTGCGGTGCCAGCTTCGCGTGTAAATTCTTGCATAATAAGTGCATCGGCATTAACGGCGATCATTGATAAACTCCCCATTAACGGTAATACCGCGATCGCTGTATAAATTAACGAAAATTGTAAAAAGTTCACCACAACCAATAAAGATGAAAAACATAAAGCTACCATTAAGCCATACGCCAACATTCTTTTTGACCCTTTACGACTGACTAAACGAGTATTAATTAAATGGGCTGTCATCAGCGCTAATACGTTGATGGCAAAAAGCAGGCTAAATTCAAATTCTGATACGTTGAAAACAGTCAAATAGACAAAAGGGATTGCGGTGATATAAGCAAAAAAGGCCAATGACACTATCATAGAGCTGACAATATTCAATTGCGATTTTTTATTTGAAAGTACAATTTTATATCGTTGTAAAAAGCTCACCGGCGACAAGTTTTTCTCTCGCTTAACTTCGGGTAAAAAGCGATAAACTAATAATAAAACAATAAAACTATAAGCAGCCAAACTCAAAAATATAAGTTCCCAACTGTGTAAAAGTAAAACAGCGCCAATGCCCGGCGCGATCATCGGCGCAATCATCATTATCATCGACACATAAGAAAAACCTTTAGCGGTATCTTTACCATAACGCTCTTTTATTGTTCCAGGCACAACAACTGTTGCGGCACTACTGATAAATGCTTGTAGAAATCTTAACGATAAAAACTGTTCAATACTGGTTACAAAAGCTATCGCTACGCTCATTACAATAAAGCCAGAAATACCAAACATAACCAATTTTCGCCTACTGCGTTTATCCGCTTGAGGTCCAAAAAATAGTAAGCCCAATGCATAACCTAGTAAATAGATACTTAAGCTATTCTGAATCATTGGCATATCAGTTGATAACTGCTCAGCCATTATAGGCATTGCTGGTAAGTACATATCAATTGCTAAGGGTGAAATAGCAATAATTGCCGCCAACAATGGCAACAACAGCTTTAAAGACAACTCTCCTTGTTCTGTGATTTTCAGGTTATTCATGACTTTTCCGGATAATCGTAAACAAGCTTACCAAGCTCCGCAACCGCTTTATCTACTTTTTCACACCATTTAACACCATAACTGATACGCATAAAGTTTTTGTATTGGCCTGTCGGAGAGAATATTTCACCGGGTGCAAAGCTAACGCCTTTGGCAATAGCCTGTGTAAAAAATTGGCTGGTATCCACATGAGAACGACAACGTACCCATAACACACTACCGCCACGAGGTTGTGATATACACACTTCTTTTGGAAAATGTTCTGCGATTAAAGCGCGCATTCTTTCACAGTTATAACGTAGCGTTTTTCGTAACACTTGCAAATGGCGATCATACTCTCCACTCATTAAGTAATCTGTCAACGTCCATTGCTGCAACATCGGTGTTGAACAAGATTGCGCTCGCTTAATACGTTTGGCTGCCTCTTCAAACTTACCCGGTAATAACCAGCCCACACGATAACCCGGAGCTGCTGTTTTGGAAAAAGAGGAACAAGTAATAACTAAACCTTTATTAGAATAAAGTTGTGCGGGCACAGGACGCTTTTCTGTAAAATATAAATCACTGTATACTTCATCTTCGATCAGCGGAATATCATGATCCTCTAATAAGCCCACCATATCTTGACGTTGCTGATCGGTCATCATAGAACCGAGAGGATTAGATATAGCGGTTGAAAACAAACAGGCTTTGACAGGATGTTGCTTTATCACCTTAGCAAGTTCATTTACACATACACCATCTTCGGTACAGGTATAAACTTCTAAGGCTTTCATTCCTAAGCTTTCAATTAATTCAATTAAGCCAAAAAAACAAGGGGATTCAACAGCGATAATATCCCCACGTTCGGCGACACATTGTAATGCAATAGATAATGCTTCTTGTGCGCCATTAGTAATAATAATATCTTCATGATTAATCGCTACACCTTGTTCTTGATAACGAAAAGCAAGATTTAACCGTAACTTAGGATCGCCATTCACCGGTCCGTAACTCACGGCCTTTTCAGCATTTTTACTTAATACAGAACGCATTAAACGCGCTAGTGCTTTATCTGGCGGATGCGCATTAACCGGATTAGATATTCCCAATGCCACGGTGTCAGGCAAATGAACAACTTCATAGACTTGTTCAATTAAGCTACGACATGAAATTTCTACGGGCTCACAACTTGCCCATTTAGCACGCATTGGCATTAATGTTCGTGCTTGTTTTGCTTTTATATAATATCCAGATTGCGGTCTTGCAGAAATGGTACCTTGGCGCTCTAATTCAATATACGCTTGTTTTACAGTCGGTATACTAATTTCAAATTGTCGGCTTAATTTGCGTAAACTTGGCAGTTTGTCACCTGCACGTAAAGCACCACTCTTTTCTTGCTGATCAACAAAATCGATCACTTGTTGATATAAAAATTCAGGTGCTGATTTATCTAACAAACGCATAACTGTATAGGTTTCATTTTTATTATTCTGTACCTGTTATTAAAACAAAGAATGTATAAACTGTCTATTCAATAATGAAACAAAGTATTTGTTCAACACACTCAACTGAGGAATATCACATGACTTTCGTATACAGACTGAAAAAAATCACTGAAAAATGGATTAATTTAATGGCTAAGAATAATTTAGCTCAAGCGCTCGTTATGCAGGAGAGTCCAACAATTACTTTGTCGTTGATACCACTAAAAAAAAATACTGATGAAACGATTTATTTCACTAAAAATTAAACTAAATCCTATATTTATAATCAGGCTTCATACATATAATGAAGCCCTTTACCCTCTCAATTGTTAAGGAACAGCAATGAGCAATACTTTTTTATATGCGATCACTGTGCTCATATGGGGATCAACATGGATTGCCATTAATTATCAATTAGGCGATGTCCCTACTGAAGCATCTATTGTTTATCGGTTTGGCTTAGCAGCCTTAATTTTATTTGCTTATTGTCGATTTAAAAACCTTTCACTTACCTTTAATATTCAGCAACATGTGCAGTTTTTTATTTTTGGTTTAACCCTATTTGGTTGTAATTACTATTTTATATACACAGCCCAGCAACATATAAACTCAGCGCTTACCTCAATAGCTTTTTCAATGATTATGTTTTTCAATATAATCAATGCTCGCATCTGGTTTAAAACTAAAATAACTCAACAAACTTACCTTGGCGCTATTCTTGGATTAATCGGCATTATTGTTTTATTTTGGCCACAAATTAACGACACCGAATTAGGCACAGAAACACTACTTGGCCTGTCTCTTTGTTTGATAGGAACGTTTTTAGCTTCTACGGGGAATATGGTTTCAATGAGAAATAAGTTAATGAATTTACCCATGATGCAAGCGAATGCTTGGGGTATGTTTTATGGTACCGTTTTTATGACAATATTCCTACTTTCTCAAGGGAAGTCATTTACTTTTTCGTACACTTTACCGTATATCAGCTCGTTACTTTATCTATCGATTTTTGGCTCGATAATAGCCTTTGCGAGTTATTTAACGCTACTAAATAATATTGGTGCTCATAAAGCTTCATACACAAGTGTGATGTTTCCAGCTGTTGCCGTTGTAATTTCAACACTTGTTGAAGGTTTTAGTTGGAATATATATACCGTAGTCGGCTTGTCGATAATTGTTGCGGGAAATATCGTGGTATTAACAAAGCCCAGAAAAAAAAGCATAACCGTATCCTCAGAACCTAAGCCTGACTTTTAATGAACTCATGCTGAATCTTCGTAATCTGTAATCCTTAACTTTTCGTGCAATATTTTATAAATAATGGCACAACGGCGTAAGCTCCTTCCGGTTTACGCCGTTTTTATTTGTTCATTTATTTAAAACGAAGACATCTTTTTTTCTAAATGTTACTATTTTCAAAATTGACGCTATTGCAACATTTTAATAACCAAACTGTTGCCACCAAGCTGAAAGCTTCTTTGATCTCATCCTAATATTTAAGGATAAACATGAAATATTTCCGACCATTTATTCTCCACTGCTTACTGACAAGTTCATTATTACTTGTAGCGTCTTGTTCTTCGCCATCACAGCAAACAGAAACAATTACAAATCAAAACCTTGCTTATAGCTATCTTCAGCAGTTAGTTTCACCTACTAAAGGTATTGGAGCTCGTGAAGCTGGTACCGAAAAAGAGAAAGAGACTGCCGGTTATATTAAGGCCAATTTTGAAAAATTTGGCTACCGTGTAACCGAACAAAGTTTTTCCTACGACAGTAGAAAAATGGTAGGTGAATCGCAAAATATTATTGCTGAATTAGGCGATCCAACAAAGCCTACTATCATTCTTGGCGCGCATTACGATTCAACAGCAATGAAAACAGGATCAATGGGAGCTACCGATAACGGTGCAGGTGTTGCGGCTATGTTAGCAATAGCTGAAGCCCTGTCAGATAAAATCCCTGAAAATTACAATATTCGCTTTATAGCTTTTGGCGCAGAAGAAATTGGATTACAAGGCTCAAATTATTACGTAGAAGATTTATTAGAAAACAAGAAGCTCGGTAATATTTCAGCAATGATCAACTTTGATACCATTGCCGGTGGCGATAAAGTTTACATTCACAGCGCACATTCAACGCCATACAAACGTTGTAAAAGTGAGAAATACAGTAGCGAACCATCAATACGTAATGCTTTACTCACCGCATCAATCGATGTATTAGGTGAAAATAATAAGTATGTCATTCATCCTGACTACGAAGGCTATCCAGAAGGTGTAACAGGCTCTTGGTCTGATCATGCGAGCTTTGCATGTGCTGGTATTCCTATCGCTTATGTTGAATCGACTAATTTTTCTATCAATGGTCAAAATGGTTTTGATGGCTACTCTCAATCAACCGCTGAAGATCTTTGGACTTGTTATGACGAAAAAGATTCTACCGCTTGTGATAAAAAAGCAGAAAAAAATTGGGGGAACATTTGGCATACGAAATATGACACCTTAGAAAAACTCAATGAAATTTTTCCTGGTCGCGTTGAAAAACAACTTAGTGATAATGTTGAAGTGTTGATTGAGTTATTATCTAACCCTGATAAGTATTTACTCGATAAATAGAATGATGAAAAATCTTTAGTGGCTTTATAAATAATTAAAGCCACTAAAAAATAAGTAATTAACCACCGATAGGTGAACCTGGAGGCATTTTAATCGTTGATACAGGATGAACTAATTTACCTTGTTCAAGACTATAGCCAATTTGCTCTTCTAGTAACATGAACTGTGCCGATAAACGCTTATATTTTCTAGAATCGTAATACTCACCTAACCAATCCTTCAAATCACGCAACGCTACATACACTTCGGCACGAACTTCAGTTACTAATTTTTTGTTATGCCAAAGTGATAATAAATGTTCAACAACTTGCTGATTTACCCGTTGTTGAACTAACAATGGCAAGCCTTTCTCAGCAGATATTTTTATTGACTGTTTTATTAACATATCAATAATTTCCTGTGCACTGGGAATATTATTATTCATCACAGATTGTTGCTGTAAACGTGCTAAGCGCTGGTCATTCAACAATAATGAAATGGTATGTTTAGCGTTAGCTTCAGCAGCTGAAACGGGGTCAAAAGTAAGTCCTGTGTTCCCTTTAAAGCTTTCACGATTACGATAATAACCATACGATTTTGGCGGGATCAGTTTCACTATATGCTCTGGTAGTGTTAAAACATTTACATCTAAAGTAGCTAATAAAGCCTTTAACGCTTTTCGTTGTTGCTTACCTGATACCACCTTTAAGTGGCTTGACTTATTTTCTTCTCGAAGCTGATAACTATAATCTGTACCTGAAATTAATTTCGCGGCAGCTGTCACCTGAAAACGGTGAAAATTATAAATAGGCACCAAAACTTCTTCCATTTCTGAAAGGGGTTGCCCCATGGGAATACTGTTCAAACCAAAGTCATTGAGCGCTTTTTCACGCACTTTCATAATACGAGTTAACTCATCAGCAGCATTATCTCCATTGTCCCACAAATGCCCAGTGCTATGAGCACTTGACGAAGAACGGGCATCAGAGTCTGACATATACTGCAAACCATTCTTTTGCGCTGTCGCTATAACATTCGCTAAATACGCTTCTTCTTGTTTAGCAGGTACATCAGCATAACCATATGAAATAACCGACTTATCCCAAGCACCAATATCTTTAGCGTAAGCATTTGATAGATCAACCTCGCCATTTTTTAACGTTATTAATGGGTGAGGATAGTCCATTACAGACGCTCGATTATTAGCGCTGGCTGCAAAATTATGAGCAATACCTAAAGTATGACCCACTTCATGAGCCGATAATTGACGGATACGCGCTAATGCCATTTCTTTCATTTCAGAGGTATCAGTCTCTTTTTCTGTGAAAGGAGAAGTTAAACCTAAAGCTATTAAATAGTCTTGACGAACACGCAGTGAACCTAGCGTAACGTGTCCTTTTAGTATTTCTCCTGTTCTTGGGTCAATAACCGACGCACCATAAGACCAACCTCTAGTTGCGCGATGCACCCACTGAATAACGTTATAACGAACATCCATCGGATCAGCGTCTGCTGGCAACATTTTTACTTGATAGGCATTTTTATATCCAATAGCTTCAAACGCATCATTCCACCAACGAGCACCATCAAGTAACGCGCCTTTTACAGGTTCAGGAACGCCCGCATCCAAATAGTAAATGATAGGCTCAACCGCTTCGCTCATTTCTCCGTTAGGGTTTTTCTTTGCTAATCGATGACGTGGAATAACGCGTTGAACCAAAGGTTCATCTATTTTTGTTGCGTAGTCTGCGTAGCTTTGCGCCCAAAAACCGCTATGCGGGTGAAATTCTCTCGGCGTATAACCGACGTCAGGTAATTCAATAAGTGAGTGATGAAGGTTTACGGTAACGGCGTTAGCATCAGGTGCAACTGAACGCAGATATTGACCTGTTCCTTGTCCTTTAAAAGTGACTATCGCTTCTAGCTCTGTGTTCTTAGGAAATGCTTTACTTCGCTCTTCAAAGAATGCACTGCGAGATTTGTCAATGCTAAACGAGCCCTGCTTCTTGCGCTTTAACGCTGCTGCTAGGTTATGAATATCTGATAATAAGAAATCGGTATAATCAACACTGACGACTGCGTCAGTGCCTGGTTTATTTTTATCGTCCACATTGGCAACTTTGAATCCCCAAATAATAGAGCTCGCGAATGCTTCTTCAACTGCTGCTTTTTCTAATTCGTTATTGGAATCTGCACGATAATAAGTGTTTAACTCCCGTAAGAGCACTTTATTTCCCACTCGCTCAAATTGCACCAAACGCGTATTACCCAGTTGACCTCGATCTAAGCCGATATCATTTGAACCCACACCTTTAGGCAAACTACTTTGGAATAAAAATGGCTGTTTGAATTTGTCTATTTCGAGAAAAACTTTGCCTGTTGCTTCTTCGTGGTAAAAACTGAAGTAGCCTTCAACTTTAGTTTTTCCTG
>CAJWBY010000145.1 GCA_913020705.1 uncultured Colwellia sp. | reverse complement strand
GGTAAATCGCGTGCGGTTGGTGCTAGTGAGATTAATCATAATTTGTTCCCCACTGAAGCAGTTTTAATAAAAGGTAAGCCGTTAAAAGTTATTACCAAGCGCATTAAAATGAATGGGCGATCATTGCGGTGGTTGATTGAGCAACTGCCTGCAGATAGGAATTATTATTTATTGGGGGAGTTGTTCGTTGATTCTGGGATGCTGGCTAATGTGAGTAATATTGACCTCTACCACCCAATAATGCTGAATGGTAGTACGGTTAGATTGCATTATGCTAAGGCTGGGGATTTGGGGGATTATTTGAATATGGTGGCGATTCGGGGGGAGGTTGTGGTGCAGTTTTGGGTTGGGGCTAGGGGAGATGTGGAGTTGAGGTTTTCGGGTGGGGAAAGTGGTGCTGGTATTGGCGTTTTGGAGGGGATGTTTTAGCTTCTTTTGTGAATAAAGCCAGAGCTGATCACATCAGCCCTGAACAGTTAGGTTTTAAAGGCTTGGAAAGCTTCTAAAATGTTGACATACACTCTCCCAGCGCCCATAACGAAAGCGTAGGTAACGGCGAACAAATACTGAGTTATCAATAATTGCCATGATTATTCCTATATAAAGTTATATAGACAATAGACAATCCTGTTGTATCTGTTACACTAAAATTTGCTATTTATAGTAAAACAGAGCAGGAGGTAGAGGGGTGTCTACACCACCATACCAATAAATTTTTTGATATTATCAGTATCAAAAAAACATCTGTTAAGTTATTTAAAGTGGATTGGTTATCAGCCAATCCACTTTTATTCTATGATTTCTTCTTTAATTGCCTCCAGTTTTTTTATAAGATTCGAAAGGTCGTATTTGGTTGGCTTATCTTCTTCCTGTATCCGCGTAATAAATCCATTTTTTTCTAAAGATGCAATAGCTCTGTAAACAGTTCTTTCGCTAACTCCCATCTCTACGGACATCTTTTCTGGTGATGGAAAAGGTATATTTTCAGCAACCCACCAGAATCTAATTAAATTAATTAGGACATTTAGTTCTAAGGCTTTTAATCCAAGTTTTCCTTGTTCTTTTAAAAGAATATTTGGTACGCCTGTCCATCCAACTTTTATAATTGAACCCCATTTTTTGTCCAGCTCGAATTCTGTATTTTCTCTATTATCACTCATAATCTTATAATGTCAATTATTAAAACTAAGTATTATTATAATGACAAATAGTGTAACACATTTCTTGATAGTATCAATATGCTGATGAATTAGGTAACATTACAGCGAGAAATTTTTGTGCGGAGATAGATTTGATACTTAGTTATGGTACAGAGTTCAGTAATATGAGAAACCTTAATTCACGACTTAAGACTCTTGATTTAGATACAAGGAAGATTTGTCAGTATGCTAATTGATAACGTAACAACTAAAGTATCAGATACACTTTCAGGCTCAATTCAAGCCAACGACAAGTTATCTGTAATGACAGGACTTTTTTCGATTTATGCTTTCGATAATCTAAAAGACTCATTGAGAAAAATCGAATCTATTCGATTACTTTTTTCTCAAGCAAAAGGTTTTGATTCTTTTGATTCATTAGGAGGAGAATCACCATTTGGTGCTCTTAATGGTACAGCCTTAGAAAATAAATTTCGCAACCAATTAAATCAAAAAGTGATAGCCCAAGAGTTTTCCCATTGGCTAGAAGAAAAAGCATCGGTTCGCCTAGTACAACAAGCTGGTACAGTTCACCAACATATCATGCACATAAATTCACATTCAGAATCAATTGCTATTAATGGTGCTCAATTTAACGGGCAAGGCTTAGGGTTAGCAGCATCAAATGATTTTGATATGATCAGCCTAGATAATGCAGGCCAAGCGAAAGAGCTATTAGGGTTCTTTAATCGTGTTTGGGGAAGTAAGGAACAAGTAAAAGACGCTAAAGCACTTTTTCAGTCAGAGCTGGCAAAGGTAACGTCAGATCAAACACCACAATTTATCTACTTCATAACTTTATATAATGTTTTTAAAGATTTTGTGGGTGACCTACAAGAAGATAATATTTTAAAAATAAAAACAGGGTTTAAAGATACGATTATCTGGAACAAGCTTTATAAGTTTCAGAAAGATGGAGTGTTGGGTGCAATTGACAAGCTTGATAATTTCAATGGTTGTATCATTGCTGATAGTGTTGGTTTAGGTAAAACCTTTGAAGCTCTAGCAGTAATAAAATATTACGAATTACGTAATGACAAGGTTCTTGTGCTTTGTCCTAAAAAGCTTCGTGATAACTGGCTTATCTATACTCAAAATGATAAACGTAACTTACTTTCTAGTGATCGATTTAACTATGATGTGCTTAACCATACGGACATGAGCCGCACTAGTGGTTATTCAGGAGATATCAACCTTGAAACGATTAATTGGGGTAACTACGACCTTGTTGTAATCGACGAATCACACAATTTTCGTAATAATAACCCTAAGAAAGACTGTCAAAATCGTTACCAGAGGCTCCTTAAAGATATCATCCAAGCTGGTGTAAAAACTAAAGTGTTGATGCTTTCGGCTACTCCAGTGAATAACCGTTTAAATGATATAAAAAACCAAGTAGCGTTTATCACTGAAGCAAATGACCAAGCTTTGCTTGATCACGGTATTAAAAGTATTGAAGGGACATTAAGGCAAGCGCAAGCAAAGTTCTCTAAATGGGCGGAGTTAGACTCTGATATTAGGACATCTAAGGATTTGCTCGACTCAATGAACTTTGATTACTTTAAACTACTGGATATTTACACAATAGCTCGTTCACGCAAGCATATTGAAAAGTATTATGGTATAGCTGATACGGGCAAGTTTCCTACCAGGCTATTACCAGTAAACCTTAAAGCATCTATTGACCTAAAAGACCAATTTCCACCTTTAGAAGAGGTAAATAAGACCATTCGTAGATTGTCACTGGCGTTCTACTCGCCTATGAAATACGTGAAAATGGATAAAAAAGCCGAATATGCTAGACGGTACGACCAAGAAGTTAAAGGTGGTAAAAGTGTATTTAAGCAGATAGATCGTGAAGAAAGCTTGATTCATCTAATCCGAATCAATCTACTCAAACGTATGGAAAGCTCAATCCATTCATTTACGTTGACATCAGAAAAGGTCTTGAATCAAGTTGATTCTTTGCTAAATAAGATTCATAACTTCAACGACAACATTAAACCAAACCTTACTGACGAACTGACAGAAGAGTTTGTTGCTCCACCAATTGAAGACATTGATGATCTTGAATTCAATTCACCAGAATTAGCACCTTACTTAATTGGTAATAAAACCAAAGTCCGTATTCAAGATATGGATTTAATAAGATTTTCTCAAGATCTAGAGGCAGATAGAGTTTATCTTCAAGAGATAGTACGAGTCTCCAAAGGTGTTGATGCTATGCGTGATGCTAAATTATCAATGCTTAAACAAGCCTATTTTGAGAAGTGTAAAAATCCAATTAATGGGAATAACAAAAAAGTTATTATATTTACTGCTTTTGCCGATACAGCCGAGTATTTATATAAAAACATTACTTCTTGGGCGACACAAGAGCTAGGTCTTCATTCTGCGATTATTACAGGGCAACGAACTGAAACCACATTACGAGGTACTGACGGTAAAAAGTTCAAAACTGATTTAAATAGCTTACTCACTCATTTCTCACCTAAATCAAAAGAGCGTGAAAAAGTATCCCCAGAGTTTACAGAAGAAATTGATATTTTAATCGCTACAGACTGTATTTCAGAAGGTCAGAACCTTCAAGACTGTGATTACTTAATAAACTATGACATTCATTGGAATCCAGTTCGTATCATTCAACGCTTTGGGCGTATTGACCGTTTAGGTTCTGTTAATGATGTGATTCAGCTTGTTAACTTTTGGCCAAATATGGAATTGGATGAGTATATCAATCTTGAGGCTAGAGTTAGTGGGAGAATGGTATTACTTGATATTTCAGCTACAGGTGAAGAAAACGTAATAGAACAAGATCCTACCATTAATAAAGGTATGAATGATCTTGAGTATCGTAGAAAACAGCTAGAGCAACTTCAAAATGCAGTTGTTGATCTTGAAGATATTTCAGGTGGTGTATCAATCACCGATCTAACTCTTAACGACTTTAGGATGGATCTTTCAGGGTTTCTTAGCGACAAAGAGAGTGATAATTCAGCAATATTAGAACAATCACCAATGGGCTTATTTGCACCCGTTATTATAGAGAAAAAATCGTTTGAAACAGAAGCAAGTAAATTCGCAGGATTGGATAATGAGATTGAATCAGGAGTGATTTTTTGCCTGAAAGATATTAAAGGCAAAGTTCAAGTTGAGGAAAGCTATTCATTAGCACCTTATTATCTTGCTTATATTTCTGATGAAGAAGAAATTTTACTTTCGTTTAGCCAGTCAAAACAAATCCTCGATTTGTGCAAAAAATTCGGTTCAGAGCTAACCAATTTAGATCAATCAACTGATGCTTATCAGCAGTTCTCTAAACGAACTAAAAACGGAAGACAGATGCAGCATTATCAGAACCTTCTAGCTAAAGCAGTAGAAAATATTGCGGGTAAAAGTGAAGAGATCGGTGCAACAAGTCTATTTAACCGAGGCGGTACAGTATTGTCTGCGGTCAGTTCACAAAAAGTAAATGACTTCGAAGTCGTTAGTTATATGGTCATTTTGTAATGGAATATAAAAACTTCAACTCAATAGGTGAAGAAAAAAATCAGTTGTTAATTGATATGTTTTTTGATCATTTAGCATTACCTGATTCTACGTTTCTTGGTACTCGCATTACTAAAAAGATGCTCATTGATAATAACGAGTTAAGTAGTGCTGATAAGAAATTAGTGACTGATGTTATTCAATCGGTTGAATGGCAAAATACGCTTAAACCTGAAACGCTCAATATCCCTGTTTATGTAACGGATGCTGTTGAGTATTTAGAGGTAGCGGTAATTTGTGTTGTGCTTAAAACTGATGAAAAAAAAGGGGAACTTACCAAAATCAACAAACTTTTGCATAGTTTAATCCCTTATCCAGTAATTTTATTGGTAAAACAAGAAGCTAAACTAGCTATTAGCCTAGCGGATAAACGTATTAACCAAGCTGATAAATCCAAGTTAGTTATTGAACATATTTACAGTAGTGATTGGTTAAACACTAAAAATATAACTGAAAATGAAAATTATTTTCTCAATGATTTTTCTCTGAAAAACACTTCAAGCATTAACTACTTTGAACTTTACCACGATTTTATTTCAATGTTGATTGGTCTAGAAACAAGTAATATTTCTGGGCGCTATATCTCTAAAAATAATAGTAATTCAATATCAGAAGCGTCAGATAGACAAAGCGATGATTTGGACAGTTCAGCTTTTATAGAAAAAAGTAATGAAGATAAAACGTCATTACTTCGGGAGCTTGGGGCATTAGAAACAGAACTGAGTAGTATAAGAAATAAAATAAAAAAAGAAACGCAAATGAATATTAAGATGCGACTTAATGTTGAAGCAAAACGTATTAAAAATAATATTAAAATCATTAGGGAATATATTTGATGGCGTATTACACAAGTAATGCAATTTATGAAAAGTTAACTTTGATGGGTAAAAAAAATTATCATTGGGTTTCAGAGAATGCCTGGATATTAGTATATGGAGATGATAAATATATCCCTAGAGTTATTGTTTTAGCTTCTAATAATCGGTGGGTTAAAAATTCTGAAATTATCACGCAAACATGTAACATCGCAATAAGCGCAAATTTACCAATGCTTCAAATTTGTTTTGATGAGACAAAACAAAGTATAGATTCGGTTAATGTTGCTGAGTTTGATAAAACGTTTAATTCTTTGAAGTTACAAGGTTTAACCGCTTTGTTTTTGAGTTTTGGTTTACCTGTCCAAAGTGGCGTTACTGCTAAGGCAATTAACAGTGCTGAAAGCAGTGCATATCATAATTGGCAGAGGAATAATTTAGGGCGCAATATCATCGTAGCGGATATTGATTTAATGAAAGTTAAAGGTGATGAGACAATCGTTGTATTAGAGCTAAAAAGATCATTTTATGATCTGGATAAGTGGACTCCATACCCTGAGGATTACTCTAACTTTTATGTTCTAGAGAATTTGTGTGATTTATCAAAAAATAAGTTTTTTATTGTTTACAATAAGAGAAGAACTAAGCCATCATTTTTTGATGACCCTTCTAAAATTCGCGTATTCTCTTTTAATCAAGGGAAACCAAAGAGTGAAGGTTTTTTTGATTTCGAACAATTATTCTCTTGATCTTTAACTTTGTACAACTTAATAAATTTAATAAAAGAAGGCTTGAATGGATAAGATTACCGCCAATTCAACAGAATCTAAGAGTAAAGATTTAACTGCTGAAATTAAAGAGGAAATATTTAGCATACTTCCTGAATGTAATATAGATGGACAGATTGATACTGTAAAACTTATCAGCATATTGAGTGGCGATTTGAAAGAAAAATCAGAACGCTTCGGGTTTAGTTGGACTGGAAAAAATACAGCTATTAATTTAGCACTGACCCCATCAACTGCAACATTGAGACCAGATCAATCTTCAAGTATCAACTGGGAAAAAAGTGAAAATATTTTTATTGAAGGTGATAACTTAGAAACCATTAAATTATTACAAAAAAGTTACCATAAAGAAATAAAAATGGTGTATATCGACCCTCCTTATAATACAGGTAAAGATTTTATATACAGTGATTCTTTTAAAGATAGTGTGGGGAATTATTTATCTCAAACTAAACAACTATCAGAAGATGGAAAAAAAGTTTCTACAAATGTTGAAACATCTGGACGTTATCATTCAAACTGGTTATCAATGATTTATCCTCGTTTAAGATTAGCTAGGAATCTTCTTAAAGATGATGGTGTAATCGTAATACATCTTGACGAAAATGAAAATTATCACTTAAGAATTATTATGAATGAGATCTATGGTGAAGATAATTTCTTAGGTGAGATATGTTGGGATAAAGGTAATCCAAAAGGTGACTCAACAAAAATTGCCTATCAACATGAAAGTATCCTAGTTTTTGCAAAAAATATAAATGTATTTAAAGAGACTTGTTCAATATCAAGGCCTAAAGAAAATGCAGAAAAAATGCTTTCAAAAGCAGGGAAAATATTTTCAAAACTTGGAAGTCAATCTATACCAAGTGAATTGAAAAAAATTGTCAAAAAGTATGCTCTTGACTTGGAACTATCTAACTTTTCAAAGAGCTTTGCGTTAGAAGATATTAATAATGAGTTTAAAGATTGGGTTAATAAGCAATCATCTCTTTCTGGAGGAGAAGCTGCATATAATAAAATAGATAGTAATGGGGACGTTTATCGTACTGTTTCAATGGCATGGCCAAATAAAAAACAAGCGCCTGATAGTTATTTTATTCCGTTAATTCATCCCGTCACAGGTCAATCTTGCCCTGTTCCCGATAGAGGTTGGAGAAACCCTCCAGAAACGATGGAGGCTCTAAATAATAAAGGACTAATTATTTTTGGAGATGATGAAAGTAAGCAACCAGAGCGAAAATATTTATTGAAGGAAAATTTATATGAGAATGTCCCTTCAATATTAAAATTTGCAGGTAGTGATGATAGTCTATTAAAAAAATTGGGAATCACATTTGATAACCCTAAGCCAGTTGATTTTGCAAAAAAGATAATTTCTTATTTTACGAATAAAAATGATACGGTTTTAGATTTCTTTGCAGGTTCAGGAACTACTGGTCATGCAGCTCTTAAGTTTTCGGAAGAAGAACAGCGTAAATTCATCTTAATACAATTACCTGAGCCAATCGGTAATGGAAAAGTTATTTCTGACATAACCAAAGAACGCCTATCTAAAGTTGAAAATGTGGATAAAAGAGGTTTTAAATCTTTTAAATTAGATGAAACCAACATCCGTCCTTGGGACGCAGATTTTGACAACTTAGAGCTAGTGCTTCAACAAGCAGCAGACTCCATCAAACCTGGTCGTTCAAGTGAAGATGTATTGTATGAAATTTTCCTCAAGTATGGTTATGGTTTAACGACCCCTGTTGATACCGAAATCGTGAATGGTAAACAAGTCTTTGTTGTTGGTGCTGGTGCTTTAATTGTGTGTTTAGAAGATGAAATAACTGGTGAAGATGTAGAAGGTATAGCGAAACTAAAAATCGATCTAGATCCTGAAACGACTCAAGTTGTATTTAAAGATGCTGGTTTTACAGATAGTAACGTAAAAACAAACGCAATTCAGATCTTGAAACAAGCTGGTATTGAAGATGTTAAAAGCATTTAAGGAGGTAAATAATGTCTGAAATGAAGATAAAGTTTGATCCTAATCTGACCCACCAAAAAGATGCAATAAACGCTATCGTTGGAGTATTTGAAGGACAAGAAACATTTCAATCTAACTTTTCTGTATCGAGTGTAGTTCAAGCTGATATGTTTGAAAAAAATGACGGTATTGGTGTAGCTAATGCAATAAAGCTTTTACCAGAGGAACTATACGAAAATACTAGAAATGTACAGATCCATAATGGTCTAGCACAAACAGAAAATGATAAACAAAAACTACCAAGCCTTGATTTTACTATCGAAATGGAAACAGGTACGGGTAAAACTTACGTCTACCTGCGTAGTGCATTTGAGTTAAATCAGCGTTATGGCTTAACCAAGTTCATCATTGTTGTTCCTTCGGTAGCGATCAAAGAGGGTGTATATAAATCTCTGCAAATGACAGAAGATCATTTCAGGCAAGAATATAAAAACGTTCAGTATGATTACTTTGTCTATGATTCTTCAAAACGTGAGCAGGTGCGAAATTTTGCGACTAATGATTATATACAAATCATGGTTATCAACATTGACGCTTTTAGTAAATCGTTCACTGATCCAGAAAAAGAAACTAAAGCTAACTTGATTCATCGTACAGATGATCGCCTTAACGGTATGAAGCCGATTGAGTTCATTCAAGCAACAAATCCTATTGTTCTGATTGACGAACCACAATCTGTAGCGTCAACAGCTAATCGTAAAAAAGCGATTGCCAGCTTGAACCCACTTTGTACATTCCGCTATTCAGCTACGTTGACTGAAAACTTTAATATGCTGTATAAACTCGATTCAATTGATGCTTATGAGCAGAAGTTGGTTAAACAGATTGAAGTAGCTTCTTTAGAAGTGCAGGACAACCATAACCAAGCGTATATTAAGCTGATTAATGTCAATAACAAGAAGTCACCAATCACCGCTAAGGTTGAAATTGATGGTCAAACTAAAACAGGTAAGTTACAACCTCGAAAAACTATTACGGTAAAAAGTGGTACTGATTTATTTCAAGCTTCTGGTGGGCGTAATGTTTATGAAGGCTACGTGATCAATGATATTTATTGTGACGAAGGTAATGAATATATCGACTTTACTAGCCGTGACGACATCATTGAGCTTAGTCAGTCTATTGGTGAGGTTGATCAAGACAATTACAAACGACTTCAAGTATCAAAAACAGTTGAAGAGCATCTTGAAAAAGAACTAAAATTCTACCGAAAAATAACCACTGGTGTTGATGTAATGGATCACTCCAAGGTTATAAGCCAAAAAGGTATCAAGGTTCTTAGTTTATTCTTTATAGATAAAGTTGCTAATTACCGTGGCTACTCTAACGGTGGTGTTCCAGTCCAAGGTAAATTTGCTTGTTGGTTTGAAGAAGAGTTTACTCAACAGCTTAGAAAACCCAAGTATCGTATTTTGTACCCTAGCGTATGGGAAAAAAATGATGCTGGTAAACAGATAATAAATGAACACGCCCTAAAAGAACTAGCGAGTTCTGTTCATAATGGTTACTTTGCACAAGACAAGAACAAAGATGCATCTGGCAACCCTTTGTTTGCAGAGTCAAAGCTTTCTGCTAAAGGAGAATGTGGTAAAACTGCTGCTGATGAATCTGCTTATAACTTGATTATGAAAGATAAAGAAAAGCTCCTTTCAATGGATGAAAAACTAAGGTTTATTTTTAGTCATTCAGCTTTAAAGGAAGGTTGGGATAATCCGAATGTGTTTCAGATCTGTACTTTAAACGAAACTAATTCAGTGATGAAAAAGCGTCAGGAGATTGGTCGTGGTTTGCGTTTAGCAGTCGATCAATCAGGTGAGCGTGTCCCTTATGGTTTTGAAGTAAATACGCTTACAGTTATGGCAAATGAATCTTATGATCAGTTTGTTGCTGCACTTCAAAAAGAAATAGAGGAAGAAGAAGGTATTAAATTTGGTGCCGTAGAACAGCACCAGTTTGCCAACATTGTTATCTCTGGTGAACATGATACTAAAGAGTTTCTTGGGGCGAAAAAATCAGAAGAGATTTATCAACACCTTGCAAACCAAGGCTACATTGACAAAAAAGGCAAAATCCAAGACTCCCTTAAAAGTGATTTAGCTGATAGTACGGTTACGTTACCTGAAAGTGTAAAAGAACATTCGGATGCTATCCTAGCAACCTTAACGAAAGTTTCAAAAGGCTTGAGTATCAAGAAACACGAAGAAAAGAAAAACGCCAAACTTCGTGAAAACAATGGTAAGAAAATCGTGCTTGGTGATGATTTTAAAGCTCTTTGGGATCGTATTAAATACAAAACCACGTACCGAGTAAATTTCAACGTTAGTGAGCTTGTAGAGAAATGCATCAAAGAGATTAGAGCCTCTGTTGCAGTTGCTAGTGCTAAGTTTGAATATAAAAAGGTGAAAGTTGCATTTACAGAAGCCGAACTTGAGACATTCGATGAAAGGTCAAAAATTCAATATTATCGTAACCGTAACTTCCAGCTACCTGATGTAGTAACATACCTTGAGTCGAACACGAAACTTACTCGTAAGACCGTAGTCGAAATACTACTTGGACTTGATGATAAGTTAGAAGCATTTAAGAACAACCCTCAACGATTTATAGAATTAGCTAGTGACGTTATTCGCAAGCAAATGCATTTAGCGATTGTTGATGGCATATCTTATCACCGTATCGGTGATGATGAGTATTATGCTCAAGAACTGTTCGAAGAAGAAGAGTTGACAGGCTACCTAAAAAACATGGTTGAAGTGAGTAAATCTGTTTACGATTACATCATTTATGATTCTGATACGGAGTTAGAATTCGCTAAAAAGCTCGAAGAATCGATTGACGTTAAGCTTTACACTAAACTACCAGGTTGGTTTAAAATTGATACACCGTTGGGCAGTTATAATCCAGATTGGGCGGTTCTAATTGATAAAGATGATGATATGGGGGATCAATTGTATTTCGTGATTGAAACTAAATCAAGTATCTTCTCTGACGATTTACGAGCTTCTGAACAAGCGAGGATTGATTGTGGTATTGAACACTTCAAAGCACTATCAAAGGACAAAAACGGAAACGATCTAAAAAAACCTGCCAAATTTATTAAGGCAGATAATTATAATACTTTTGCTATAAATCTATATGGGGCCGACTCAGAATTAGGAACATAAACCCCGTTAAGTTTTTTTCGGCAACTTTTTCCACTTTCTAGCAACGACCCATTTGAAGCTCATATACCCGCCACCAACTTACTCAACCGCTCATGCCCAGCATGCGTATAAATCTGCGTAGTAGCAATACTTTCATGACCTAGCAAAGCCTGAATATCAATTAACTGCACTTCGTTCTCTAAAAGGCGTGTGGCGTAGGTGTGTCTTAATTTGTGTGGAGTTATCTTTTTATTAAT
>CAJWBY010000144.1 GCA_913020705.1 uncultured Colwellia sp. | reverse complement strand
TCTAAAACATTAGCCATATTACTTAATGAAACAAAAGGCGAATTTGATGAAGCGGGTACAATAAATGACGGCGAGTATTTACTTTTAGGGCCTCATCAAAATGAGGATGAAATAGCCGAAAAATTAAATAGTTTAGCAGCTGCTATTAAGGTAAGATTCTTTGCTAATTTAGGGAGTTATTCGGTTCAAATTGGTTATGCTTATGGTTTACCTACTGCTCAGGATATCGACCCATATATCTTTTTATCGCGTTTAAGTGAAACGACTAAAGCGTAATAGAACACTGTTATTATATTGATAGGCTTATATGATTTTTGTATTGTTAATCTCGGGTATTTTTATTGGTTTAAGTATTTATTTTTATTTCCGTGCAGAAGGATTACAACGAGCATTATTTACTGCCAAAAAAGAGTCAAATAGTACTAAAAAAGAAAACAAATATTATATAGATTCCATGGCTATTATTGCCAAGCGAAATGAAGATTTTGTGAAGCATCGATTACAAATAATCAAGGATAGTGAGATTATTGAAGTTGACACAATTGAAATAATTACACCACTTATTAATAACTATGCGGCTATTTTTATTGAATGCTCTAAAGGGAAAGGAAAACTGCAACCGATCGCGAAAAAATATTATGAAAGCTATGACAATGAAGGTTATAAAAAGCTTGTAGCCTATGTAGCTCAACAAGAAACAAGCATAAAGCGCATGTGGTCAAGTAATAATTTAAGCGGATATATTTCTTTAATTGAAGCGTTTTTACTCGTAAATACAAAAAAAAATGCCTAGAGTGCATTTTTTTTATATAACTAATATTTATAAATAAATTATAATTTAGGGACGAATAATAATATCTGGAGTTGAGTTCACTTCACCTTCATCATTAATCGTAGCTGCCTTGCCATTACATTGCAAAATAGCCAAGCTGCCACTGTTACTGTTTCTAATAAAAGATAAGTCGTAACCAAATTGTGTCATGCTACTTGCGGCAAACTTTTGTGCGAGTGAAAGTCTATCCCATAGAGATGCTTCCTCATGAGCAGTTTGTCTTCTTTCTAATAGCACTTCTCTTTCTAATAACGCTTCCATCTACATCTCTACTTTTTTAGTGTTGAATAACACATCTAAATTCATACTAACTCGTGCAGTATGAATTTTCAACAATTTTAAAGTGTCGCTAAAGATATAAATTGTAAATATACTAGTAACTAGAATTTTTTATAAGTGAGTGTTAAATATTATGAGTCAAGTGTTGGATGATTTATCTTCGCTATTGCAATTAGAAGTGATCGAACAAGGTATCTATCGTGGTCAAAGTCAAGATTTAGGCTTTCGAGCCCTATTTGGCGGACAGGTTATGGGGCAAGCAGTTTCAGCCGCACAAGAAACTGTAGACCCAGGACGTAATGTGCATTCACTTCATTCTTATTTCTTGCGCCCTGGTGATGCCAGTAAGCCCGTCGTTTATGAAGTTGAAAACATTCGTGATGGAAAAAGTTTTAGCACTCGGCGCGTTAAAGCTATTCAAAACGGCAAAGATATTTTCTATATGACAGCCTCTTTTCAACATCATGAAAAAGGTATTGAGCACCAAGATTTAATGCCTGAAGTACCGCAACCAGAAGGGTTAGCTTCTTATACTGATTATATTTTTGATAACCAAGACAAAATACCTGATGAAATTAGAGGTAAGTTTTTGGCAGAAAAACCGATAGAAATGCGCCCTGTTAAACCTTATAACTGGTTAAATCCAGAAAAGACTGAAGCTAAATCACATATGTGGATCAAAGCAAACGGTACATTACCTGATGACTTACGTATTCACACATATATGTTGGCTTATACATCTGATTTCCATTTTTTACCAACCGCCTTATATCCTCATGGTTTGAGTCACTGGAAGTCGAATTTGCAAATAGCGACGATTGATCATGCTATGTGGTTTCATCGTCCTTTTCGTTTTGACGATTGGTTACTTTATGTGATGGACAGTCCTTCAGCAAGCGGTGGTCGAGGTTTAGTTAAAGGACAAATATTTAATCGTCAAGGGCAACTGGTAGCGTCAACAATGCAAGAGGGCGTGCTTCGTCAACATTAGGAAGGGTGACCTTAGCTACTTGCTATGCCAATCGTGACCGGTAGGATGTTGAAAAACACGTAAGTTAAAAATAGGTATCATCGCAAACAAATGGTCAAAAATATCGGCTTGAATACCTTCATAATTCTGCCAATTTTGATCATTACTAAAACAATATACTTCTAGCGGTAAGCCAGCTTCTGTTGCCGCTAATTGTCTAACCATGCAGGTCATGTTGTGGTGTATTTTTTCATGGCTATGTAAGTAAGCTTCCATATAAGCGCGGAAGGTGCCGACGTTCGTTAATTGTCGGCTATTTATATTATCACCAGGTAAATTATTCGCTTGTAAACTAGACGTGATTTCATCCGATTTTTTTTGCAAATAATTTTTTAACAAACTGATTTCTTTTAGCTTTTCAATTTGTCCGTTTTGGTAAAATGCAATACTATTGATATCAAGAATAATCGTACGCTTAATCCGTCTGCCGCCGGAGTTAAGCATGCCTCGCCAGTTTTTAAACGAACCATTTATTAAAGCGTAAGTCGGAACGGTTGTGACTGTATTATCAAAGTTCTTCACTTTTACCGTATTTAAACCAATATCTATTACATCTCCATCCGCACCATAATTCGGTATTTCAATCCAATCACCAGGGGCAACCATTTTGTTAGCTGAAATTTGTATACTCGCGACTAAGCCTTTAATAGTATCTTGAAAGACTAATAATAAAACGGCAGTTAATGCACCTAAACCACTGAGTAAATAAATAGGGGATTTATCTAAAATAAATGAAATAGCTAAAATCGTAGCGACAAGATAAATCACCAGCTTTATCACTTGGATAGTAGAACTTAAAGGAAGATAACGTTCACGGGCTTTGCGTTGGTATAAACTTCTAATAACATTTAAAATAGCACTAACTGATCGCGCAATCTGAAAGCTAAGTGCTATTTTAGCTAATACAGTTAAAGATGTGCTGAGAATAGTGCCTACGGGGAGAAAAATAGGTGTTAAAAAGAGTAAAAGTAATAGAGGAATTAAAAAAGCGAAGCGAGAAAAAACATTATGTTCAATTAAAAGATCATCCCAAGTGTTTTTTGTTTTTATAACAAATTTATGAACAAAAACTAAAACTTGATACTTCGCAAGGTAATAACCTATTGAAGATATGATTAAAATAATTAAACAGCCTACAAGAAGTGTACTCATTGCTAAATAGTCTTGAGCTATACCTTGATTACTTATCCATGTACTAATTAGTTCATTCATTTAAAGACCTTTTTCACTGTACAATGTTATTTCGAATGGTTATCGTTATTAAACTCTATCAGTTTTTGGTCCTTATCAAGCCAAAGTTGATTCACCCATTTTTGAAATTTTATTTTAAAGTTACGATCACTTACATAATTACCAATAAGCTCGTCTTCAATACTAGAAACTTCAACATTAACATTTACCTGTTTAATTTGACCGCCTAAAAAATCACTAAACGTAGGGATCCCTTCAGGATAATGGATAGTAATATTTACTATCTTATGTAAATTTCCCCCCATTGCTTCTAACACGAAGCCAATACCACCGGCTTTAGGTTTAAGTAAATGCTGGAAAGGAGAGTTTTGTTTGTTGTGTTTTTCATTCGTAAATCGTGTACCTTCAATAAAATTCATAATACTGACAGGTTTATGCTTAAATTTATTACAAGCCTTACGAGTGGTTTCAACATCTTTGCCTTTTAAATGCGGATTTTTTTTGATAAATGACTGGCTATAGCGTTTCATAAATGGAAAGTCTAGTGCCCACCAAGCTATACCTAAAAAAGGCACAAAAATTAGCTCTTTTTTTAGGAAGAACTTTAAGAAAGGGATTTTTCTATGCATTATTCGTTGTAATATTACAATATCTACCCAGCTTTGATGATTACAAATCACTAAATACCACTCTTTCATAGTGAGTTGTTCTAAACCGGTAACATTTATTTGAGTTTTATTAAATAGTTTTTGAATTAATGTATTCACACCGATCCAATTACTCGCCATTTGATCTAACAGATAGCTGAATATTGTTTGAGAAAATTTTAGTGGAATAATAGCCTTGCAGAACGAAAAGACAATAATGGGAATTAACCAAAAAATTGTATTAATGGTATAAATAGTTAACGAAATAATGTGAATAAGCAGACGGGGTAAAAAATTCAACATAGAATATTTGCTCAATGAAACTAAAATAAATATATCTCCGATCATAATCTGATTTGAAGTTATTTTCAGCAAAAACAGTGAAATAAATTAATAGGGATTAAACGCAGTTTGAAAACGATTAACTCTCAAGTTGTTAAAAATGGTATTCGATATGCAATTTTTAGGTTGATAATCATTTAATAATCGCATTTTAAAAGCTTCTGTCGATATTTATAAATGAGGTAAAAAGCATCATCTTGTTATTTCAAGCTAAGTAACTCGCTATATTTAAACGTTTAATTGAGGTAAATAACGAATTAAGTAGATTTAAGAGAGCAACGGGCTAAAAAGAACAAACTCTTATATATTATTGCTAAAAGATAATTGCTGTTAGCTGCATATCGGGGCATGCTAAAGATTGGATAATAGAGGATAAGCAATGAGTTTTAATCGTGCGGTAATCAAAGTGGGTAGTGCTTTAATTTCACCAGATAATAAAGGATGTAGTGGTAAATATTTACTGGCTATTGCCCGCTTTATTACTGAATGCCAATCGGCAGGCAAAGAAATTATTTTAGTTTCTTCTGGTAGTGTTGCTGCCGGACGAAATCTTATTAAGCACGGCTCTCCTATTCCCTCAATTCCTACCAAACAAGCAATGGCTTCAGTCGGTCAAATGAAAATGATGGCCAATTGGCAACGTTTATTTGATGCACCTTGCAGTCAGCTCTTAATTACTCATGGCGATTTAAAAGATCGTCAACGCTACATTAATATTAAAAATACACTGCGTATATTATTAGAGAATGGCGTTATCCCCATTGTTAATGAAAATGACACTGTAGCTACAGATGAATTAAAAGTTGGTGATAACGACAATTTAGCCGCTTTAGTGGCGTTAGTCAGTGAAGCTGACTGCTTATTCATTTTAAGTGATATTGATGGTGTTTATGATAAAGATCCCCGTGATAATCCTGAGGCAATATTGATACCTGAAATTAACGAAATCACACCAGAAATATATGCAATGGCAGGTACAACCAATAATGTTATTGCTACAGGAGGGATGAAAACAAAAATTCAAGCTGCCGAAAAGGCCGTTGAAAATGGTATTGAAACATATATTTTAAACGGTAGTGATAGCACAGTTTTCGAGAAGTTATTAAAGGGTGAAAATCCAGGTACACGTTTTAGTCCTAAACAAACAGCAATAAAAGCACGTAAACATTGGCTAAAACATACATTAAAAAGTAGCGGGAAAGTACAGCTTGACGCAGGCGCTGTAAATGCTGTTATTAATGAAGGGGCTTCTTTATTACCTTCTGGGATCACTCAAGTGGCAGGTGATTTTATTGCAGGTGAATCCGTTGATATTATAGATGGAGTTGCTAAAAATATTATTGCTAAAGGTATTTGCCAATATAATCATCAAGATTTGTTAAAAATTATCGGCTGTAATAGCAATGACATCTTGAATATTTTAGGTTTCTGCCCAAGTAAAGTTATTATTCATCGTGATGACATGGTTGTTTTATGAATATAGGGGATGATCCATATACACTTCAAATCAACGACATAATGCGAAGTGAGTAAAGTTTAATCAATATATTATCGGCGGAAATTACTACTTTTTGTCGGTTTTTGCTTGTCAACTCTTAACTTAAGCCTTTCAGGCCATTGCCCCTTGTGTTCTCGTAAGCAAGATTCCTCGCTATCTAAATGTACATTATGGCGAACGTTTTTCAAGACAATACCAACTTTAAGTAACTGCTTTTGGATCACGTCACGTAAAGTATCATCTAATTTATTCTCTTTGGCAGCAACGACTTCAGCATCAATATCAAAAATGCAGGTCACCACTAAACTTGATGGAAAATTGGTATAATTCGCTCTATGTGTTAACCATTTAAAACCATCAATTTCATGTAAGAAATCTTCACAAGCAATAGTGAGTGCTTTACATACGTTGTTATCGATTTTTTGAGTGGTCTTATTCAGTTTCATTATTTATTTTTCAGCAGTTTTCAATAATGACAATTTTTTCATCAAACGCGGATCATTGATAGTAAATCAGCAATATTTTGACGGAATAAATAATTTCTCTGCGCATCAACAAAAGTTAATCGTATTTTTAATCGCGTGTTTTCGAAGTTTAGGCGTTAATATCTGTGGGTAACCAGCAAGACATTTCTGGAGGGGACGTATTTTACTTCCATCCATGGAGGTAATTTGACTTACATATAGTAGAGTGACGTTTTACGTTTAGCTACTTATATAAGAGCAGCAATAATCAGTGATACTTTTAACTTTAATATCAAATTTAGCATTAGCATCTACGTAAAACTGTTCGCCACCTGAAATGCTTTGCCAATTTGTTTCATTGGGTAACAATATTTCTACATCGCCCGCCATAATTTCCATGAGCTCTTTTTCTGCGGTAGCAAATGTATATTCGCCAGGCATCATGATACCTAAGGTTTTCGTTGAACCGTCTGCTAACGTTACTTTTCTACTGGTTACGTTACCGTCAAAGTAAATATTAGCGGCCTTAGTTAACGTAACATTCATTAATTCTGTCATTGTAATCTCTCTCATAAGTTATCTGATTTAACTAAAATTTTTGCTTTGTCTTTTAGCATAAAAAAAGCGATATTGGCTCCAGAAACCAATACCGCCACTTTGCAGCAAGCAAAAAACTATTTATATAAATAATTTGTCTGCAGTTTGTTACTTATCCATCAGGAAAATTCAATTGAACTTATTACCTGACTTAAAGTGTTCTCCCCCGAGATGACGCTGCAAAGCTGTTTATATGTCATTTATTTCAATTGAATTATTGGTTTGATTCCACAATTTTCTTCATATCAGTCATATAACCACGTAGTTTTTTACCAACACTTTCTACGCCATGACTGCGAATTGCTTCGTTAACTTCAATTAAACGTACGTTATCAACGCCATTTGAATTCTCTTTTAACCCTTCACCCAATTCTTCAAGTGACAACTTGCTTGCGTAATCAGCAAGTAATGGTTGTGCAGCATGAGTGAATAGATAGTTACCGTATTCAGCCGTATCAGAAATTACTACGTTCATTTCGTATAATTTATTACGGGCAATACAGTTAGCAATTAATGGCGTTTCGTGAAGTGACTCGTAGTACGCAGACTCTTCAATGATGCCAGCAGCAACCATAGCTTCAAAGGCTAATTCAACACCAGCTTTCACCATAGCAACAATAAAAATTCCTTTGTCGTAATATTCTTGTTCTGTAATCTCAATGTCGCAATCAGTTGCTTTTTCAAAAGAAGATTCAGCTGTTTCTTCGCGCCATTTTAATAAGTTAACATCATCGTTCGCCCAATCTTCCATCATAGTGGCAGAGAAGCGGCCTTCAATAATGTCATCCATATGCTTTTCAAATAATGGACGTAAAATAACTTTTAATTCTTCAGACATATCAAACGCTTTTACTTTTGCAGGGTTTGATAAGCGGTCCATCATGTTTGTGATGCCGCCATGTTTTAAACCTTCAGTCGTTGTTTCAATACCGTACTGTAATAACTTACGTGCATATGCTGCATCCATACCTTGGGCAACTAATTGCTGATGTCCAAGCACTGCAGCTGTTTGTAACATGCCACATAAAATTGTTTGCTCGCCCATTAAATCAGATTTAACTTCAGCAATGAATGATGATTCAAGTACACCTGCACGATCTCCACCAGTAGCTGATGCATAAGCTTTAGCAATAGCTAAACCGTTTCCTTGAGGATCATTTTCTGGATGAACAGCGATAAGTGTTGGTACACCAAAACCGCGTTTGTATTCTTCACGAACTTCAGTACCTGGGCATTTAGGTGCAACCATTACAACCGTGATGTCTGAACGAATTTGCATACCTTCTTCAACAATGTTGAAACCATGAGAGTAGGCTAACGTAGAACCTTGCTTCATAAATGGCATTACCGCAGTCACTGCAGAAGTATGTTGTTTGTCAGGTGTTAAGTTTAAAACTAAATCGGCTTGTGGAACTAACTCTTCGTAAGTACCTACGGTAAAACCATTCTCTGTAGCCCACTGCCAAGATTGACGTTTTGAAGAAATTGCGGCTTCACGTAAGGCATAAGAAATATTTAAACCTGAATCACGCATGTTTAAACCTTGGTTCAAACCTTGAGCACCACAACCGACAATAACAATGTTCCAATCTTTGATGAAGTCACAGCCATCGCTGAATTCTTCACGTTGCATAAAACGACATTTGCCTAATTGGCCCAATTTTTCACGTAAACTTAATGTATTAAAATAATTGCTCATGTTCTGTCCTCGTTATCCCACATCTTGGTCAGTATTATTCTGACTAGGCGATAAATTAAATGTGCTTGTCGGTAATTCCGACGATGGAAGCATCATAGCGCAAGACTAATGTTGCTTAAAATGATATATTTGCAAGGTAGTGTTGCAAAAAGTGCAACGTGGCTTTTATTAACAAAAGAGGGTGAGTGATGGATTTTAAATCGTTGAAAATGTTTGTGCATCTTACACAGACTCTGCATTTTGGGAAAACGGCTGAAGCTAATCATGTCAGTACGTCTACGTTAAGTCGTGTTATTCAAAGGCTTGAAGACGAAGTAGGTTGCTCTCTCCTACATCGAGATAACCGATCGGTCGTACTAACCGAAGCGGGTTTTCTCCTGCAAAAATATGCGGAACAGCAAATTGAACAGTGGCAGTTATTACAGTTGTCCTTGAATCAAAAACAGGCAGAACTGCAAGGAAAACTTCACATATATTGTTCTGTTACAGCGGCTTATAGCCACTTGCCCGCATTGCTTGAGAGTTTTCGACATCAACATCCTCTGGTTGAAATCGTATTAACCACAGGAGATGCGGCGGATGCTTTTGATCAAGTTCAGCAGCAAGCGGTTGATTTTGCTATTGGTGTAAAACCAGAAAGTTTGTCACGTATGTTTTATTTTCAGCACATTGCCAATGTACCTTTGGCCGTGATCGCGCCAACAATGGCCTGTAGGGTTCATCAACAACTTCAAGAGAATATTGTTGCTTGGTCCAAAATACCAATTATATTGCCCGAACATGGTGCCGCACGTAAGCGTTTTGAATATTGGTACAGGAAAAAACAACAAGGAAAACCAAGCATTTATGCGACAGTATCAGGACATGAAGCATTGGTGAGTATGGTTGCTTTAGGTTGTGGTGTGGGTATAGCTCCTAAGGTGGTTGTTGAAAACAGTCCTGTAAAAGACCGCGTTCAATACTTGAAAAATATTGGTGATATTGAGCCTTTTGATTTGGGGATTTGTTGCTTAAATCAAAGTCGAGAAAAGACATTAGTAAAAGCTTTTTTTGAAGCAATTAAATAGCCACTGCATCGGTTAAATGTCTTAGTAGTCGGTCCATCGCTCGATATGACAATGCCTCGATAATGTGTTCATGTTGAATGTCTTTCATATTACTCATGTCTGCCAGAGTACGAGCAATTTTTAAAATCTTATGGTGAGCGCGTGTAGATAAACCTAGTTTTTCAACCGCGAGTTCTAGAAACTCATGCTCGTCGGTATTTAGTTGACAAAACTCGCGTGTTTCAGCACTGCCTAAGTGAGCATTGGCTTTGCCTTGACGTGCTAGTTGCAAGTCCCTGCAAAGTGCCACCCTTTCTTGTATTTGAGCTGAACTTTCGTTTTGTTGCTCAGTGTTCGCCCACATTCCTTTTGGTAAGCGGGTAACTTCAATTTGAATATCAATACGATCAAGAAAGGGTCCAGACAATCGATTTAAATAGCGTAAAACTTGTTCTGGTGTACTCCTGTTGTCGTTATAAAAACCGGTAGGGCTGGGATTCATTGCCGCGACAAGTTGAAACTTGGCGGGAAATGTTTGTTTGTACATTGCGCGCGAAATGGTGACCTCCGCAGATTCCATAGGTTCACGTAATACATCAAGTACCTTTCGCTCAAATTCAGGTAATTCATCCAAAAATAAAACACCATTGTGTGCTAAAGAAATTTCACCAGCTTGTGGTTTGCTGCCTCCACCGACCAGGGCTGCTGAAGATGCAGTATGATGTGGAGCCCGAAAAGGGCGAGTTAACCAAGATTGCTGATTGATTTTTTGGTGACTAATTGAAGCGATAGACGCAGCTTCTAACGCTTCACTTTCGCTCATTGGGGGTAATATTCCCGGTAAACGACTCGCCAGCATGGTTTTACCTGTTCCAGGTGGGCCAATAAACAATAAATTGTGCGCGCCACTGGCGGCTATTTCTAAGGCACGTTTTGCCATAGGTTGTCCTATAACATCAGCAATGTCCTTACTTGTGGGTACTTGATAATCTTCCACTTCTTTTGTTAACACTAAAGGTAAGGGCACTTGTTTGAGAAAGTGAGGATACAGTTGGCTTAGATGATTAATCGCTAAAATATTAGCTTGTTTAACCCAGCTTGCTTGTTCTGCATTTTGCGTTGGAATAACCAGTGTTCTCTTGCTTTGCGCACAAGCCATGGCCATAGGTATCTCACCAATAATTTCTCGTAACTCACCAGAAAGAGCCAGTTCACCGGCAAACTCATATTGGTTTAAATCGGCTGCAGGTAATTGTTCCGAAGCGACAAGGATCCCGATTGCGATAGGTAAATCAAAGCGCCCACCTTCTTTGGGTAAATCAGCTGGTGCGAGATTTATAGTGATACGTTTCGCGGGGAACTCATAACCACAATTGATAATTGCACTTCGTACACGATCTTTTGATTCACGCACTGAAGTTTCAGGTAATCCGACAATATTAAATGCAGGTAGGCCATTGGCTAAGTGGACTTCGACGGTGACAAGAGGTGATTCAAGCCCAACACGGGCTCGGCTGTAAATACAAGCTAGGCTCATAAAAATCCATTTTATTAACATTCCAGTAACTTTAGTTTAGGTGGGTTTATACCAAAGCGCTAACATCATATATAACTAAATTATTTATTTACGTTAAAAAAACCTAATAAAAAAACTTGCACTCATTATTAGAGCTATGGTACTAATTTAAATAGGCAGCGAAATAGCCAACTAATTTAAAAGTTTTTTATATTGTTTTTATAAAGACTCAAGGTAATTGAATATATATGCAAACATTTAGCTCAGTGATTATTAACATTCTCGTCGTGGTGATTATAAAATCATCGCGGGTTGTTTGTTGAGCTAAGAAAAATTTAAGCGAAATACAAACCCCCGCTCTGAAAGGAACGGGGGTTTTTTTATACATGAATAAGAAATTAACGAAGTTAACTTTTATAACGAAAAACTTTATATAAACAAATCATACAAATCAGTGGCAAAGGAGAAGGCTCAACCTAATGATTATGCAAAACATATTCAGTTAGTTGAGTTAAAAATAAGATGGCAAGTGAAAAGATACAAACCGGTGGTTCATTACTTTTTAACGTACTTCAACAGCATGGCGTAGAGCATGTTTTTGGCTACCCCGGTGGCGCTATTATGCCGATTTATGATGCGCTATATGATAGTGACGTTAAACACTTTTTGTGTCGTCATGAACA
>CAJWBY010000143.1 GCA_913020705.1 uncultured Colwellia sp. | reverse complement strand
AAAACATCATCTGCATGAAAATTACCGTTGTGAGTTGCTATGGTTATATTAGTCATAAGTTTTATTTCATTTTAGAAAGGAATAAGAAGTTATTGGAGTAAATTTACGGCTTAAAATATAATATAAGTAAAATTACCTGATAGATTATATGCGAAGGAAGACGGTAAAAACAGATGTTCATGAAGAACTAATATTTAAAATTAGCATGAAGAAAATACGTTTATATTATTTACCCTAAAATACTTCAAATCAATAGGCTTAAAATATAAATCTTTACCCCATAATTATTTAAGTGGTAGCAATTTGGCAATTCCAACAGATTTCAAATGATGGATCATTTGTTTCCGAACAATAGTTACAGACCCAATCCTCACCTCTAACAACCTTTTTCGAAGATTCTAAAATATCCATTGCTTGTTCGAAATCTGCATCATCAAATACCCAAAGTTCAGGCCAAGAATCAACAGCTGAAACCTCACCAATTGCACCCTGTGCAAATTCATTCCTAATAAATGTTTTTATACCATGTGATTCAATGATATTTTTCACATTGCTCACAAGGAAATTGTTTTCGTTGGAATACAGCATTTTCATAATTCGTACTCAGTACTTTGAGAAAGATGAAATAAAGGTTAAGTTAAAATGATAGAAAAACAAAATGCTATTTTTCTATCATTTTAGATTGTTATGCATTTTCGATAGTTTCTAAATTAGTGTCACTTTGTTGCGAAGGTTGATCCTCTTGTGCATTGCTTTCAGCTGCACTTGTTTTTTTCAAGCGTTTCCCTTCTTTCTTTTTCTTTTTTGCTATTTCTTTCTGACGTTTCTCGAAAGAGTAATTTTGCTTAGCCATTGGTATCACCTCTTCATAGCTCAAAGCTATAGCTTTGGGTATGATATTTTATTAATAACTGCTGTCTTCACGAAATTGGCATTATGTACATTGGCTATAATGCTTGTATAAATTGGATAACAACACCTAAAACTAACGGTTTAATGAAAGGTCTACGCAAGAACATGTTTGCTAATATGCTGATTGAACTGTATGAGATCAAAAGACCCTTTTATTTCAAACTTAGCCATACCTAATTCGCTAACATAAACCTCAATTTCACAATCCAAATCTAATGTACCCGATGATTCAACTGAAAACGCTTGAATCTTACTGTAGGGTAATGATGTGTAATCAACTTTAGAACCTGTGATCCCTTGAACATTGGCTGCTATAATTCTTTTATTCGTGAAAATAACTTGGTCTCTTATACTCTTAAATCCAGCAAATATCGATTCGCCATCAATTAAAAATTTATGAAAATCCTCTCTCACGTCATCTATTTCTATTGGTTTCAATTTAAACACTGATAAGTTCTTAAAATCTATCATACGTACTCCGTTATAATGATTACTTATTTACAAAAGATAAGTAATTATGGTTAGTTATAAAAATTTTTCTTTTAACACAAGTATTTTGGTAACACGTTACCCGCAAGACTTTGATTCTATGTGAATTTAATTATGTGTATTTATAATCTATTATTTATAAAAGCTAAACATTCCGCGTTATTACCACGATATATAATTCTTTCCGACTTCTGAGATAATTGATATTGATACATAGGGTCATAATATTCACTGAGTAAAGGTTTCAACCAATCAAAATGATGGTGAAGTATACCATTATTTTGATGGGCTAAAGCATCACATTGAATAAGCCTTAATTGACTATAACGTTCTGAACCTAGACGTTTTCTTACTTTAAATAATCCATGCTCTAAATATTTACTAAAGTATATAAATCCTTGTTCTGTTCCATATGTTGCTTCGTACTGAGCAGTCATTTTTATAATATATTCTTGGTATATCTTTTCGAGTCGGTAATCTAAACTTTCTTCAATAACGACAACGGGTGCGAATGCCATCGATTGTCTTAAACTTTCAGGTAAATGAACGCTACCAATTAATCGTCCTTCATCTTCTAATACTATTTTTTGTCCTAAAGCGAAGTTACTCGTGATGTACTGTTCAGCCAGTTTATTTTCAAAATTAATTTGGCTTGACTGAGCAGTAACAAAGCTTCCAAAACTTGAACCACGGTGACCTGCTGCGCCTTCTAAATCTAGACTATTATTACAGTGTGCTAAAAAAGGTGTTTTACCACTTCCGGTATTACCCGCTAAAATAATTAAAGGGTGTGAGGCTAATTGTTCAATCTCATTGATCAAAAATTGACGAAGAGCTTTATATCCACCATTAATAAGTGGGTAATTAACTTCTGATTCCTTTAACCAACGTTGCACAGTTTGTGACCGTAAACCACCACGAAAACAATATAAATATCCATTTGGATTTGACTTTGTAAAATCCTTCCATTGATCCAGACGATTATCTTTATTGTTTCCTGATACAAGTGAATTACCCAGAGCAATAGCAGCCTCTTGTCCATTTACTTTATAACAAAGCCCTACTTCAGCTCGTTCTGTATTATTCATAAGGGGTAAATTAACCGAATGATTAAAAGCTCCCTTTTCAAATTCGACTGGTGCTCGTACATCCATTAAAGGAATTTTATTGCTAATGATAGCCCGTAAGACCTCATTGTTTGTTTGCTCTACTCTTGAAGTTTTAACCTTATTATTAGACATTATAATAAACTTACAGCGGGTGCAGTTGCTTGGACTAATTCACCAATTGGCTGTAGGTTAAGACCATTCTCTTGGCAAATACTTTCAAAAACTTCTTTACCTTCAGGTCTAACCGTTACAAGTAAACCTCCACTTGTTTGTGGATCACACAACAGTGTTTTTTGTTTTGCATTTAATAGGCTTACATCATGACCATAACTACTAAAATTACGTTCACAACCACCCGGTATACACCCTTGGTCAATATAATCATTCACGAAATCAAGGCATGGTATCTTGTTAAAATCTAAAACAGCCGAAACATCACTTCCTTGACAAATTTCCAAAAGATGCCCTAAAAGTGCAAAGCCTGTTACATCAGTCATCGCTGTGACTGAATCAAGAGCAGCAAATTTTTGCCCTATTATATTTAAAGTTTTCATTACGTCAGGCGCTATTCTTACGTGTTCCGGTAATAATTTCCCCTGTTTTTCAGCAGTAGTTAAAATACCAATACCTAATGGCTTAGTTATATACAAAAGGTCTCCAACACCTGCTGTGTTATTCCGCTTAATTTCGGCCTTATTTATTAAGCCTGTAACGGCTAAACCAAATATAGGTTCGGGTGCATCAATAGAATGTCCACCTGCTAAAGGTATTCCTGCTTCAGCACAAATTGCTCTTGCGCCATCAAGCACTTGTTGCGCAATTTCAGGCGCGAGAATATTTACTGGCCATCCTAATATAGCTATAGCCATTAACGGTTTACCACCCATTGCATATACATCACTGATGGCATTACATGCGGCAATTTTACCAAAGTCTGTTGGATCATCAACAATTGGCATAAAGAAGTCAGTCGTTGAAATCACAGCTTGATCGTTTCCAATGTCGAAAACAGCTGCATCATCTTTTGTACTATTTCCCACAAGAAGAGCGTTATTATCTGGCAAAACCAGTGATGATTTAAGCATTACATCAAGAACAGATGGAGAGATTTTGCAGCCACAGCCTGCACCGTGAGAGTATTGGGTCAAGCGAATATTTGTCATGGAAGATCGTATAAAGTGAGAACAATAACCTAATCTACAGTAATATCTTGTCCGTTACACCTAAGGATTAATATATAACCGTTCATCTTGATGTATTGATCTATATTAAATTTGATAAATAAACCTTCTATGAGGTTTAGAGCGATGAAAAATGAAGAGTGAGGATGAGGTGTTGAAGGTATTAAGCATCTATCTCACTGACTTTATTCATAAATATTAGCTGAATAAAGCCAGGGATATAGATAGATGTATATTATTTTCTAGCAACTAGATGAATGGTACTTGTTGAACGTTCAATAAAGGCACCTTCACAATATGCAAAATAATATAACCATAATCGTTTAAACTGCTCGTCGTAACCTAGATCAGTTAATGTTGTCCATGATGCTAAAAAGTTTTCACGCCAGTGGGCAAGCGTTTTCGCATAATCTAAACCAATATCATCGAGAGATTCAATCACTAAACGCGTATGATCTGTAATATTCTGAGAAAGAACATTCACAGATGGTAAAAATCCACCAGGAAATATATAACGTTGAATAAAATCAACATTCTTTTTATAGTGGTTAAAACGCTGATCTGCAATCGTAATAGATTGAATTAACAACTTACCACCTTCTTTTAAACGATCATTACATTGTTTAAAAAAGCTTGGAAGGAATTCGAATCCAACTGCCTCAATCATTTCTATAGACACAACTTTGTCAAAACTTCCTGTTAAATCACGGTAGTCTTTTTTCAATAATGTGATCTTGTCTTGTAAACCCAATTCATTGATTCTAGATTTTGCATAATTGTATTGTTCATCAGAAATTGTGGTGGTTGTAACTCTACACCCATAATTTTGGGCGGCATAAATAGCTAAACCACCCCAACCTGTTCCTATCTCTAATAAATGGTCATCTTCACATAATGATAAACGTTGACAAATTGTGCTTAACTTATAAATTTGAGCTTCATCTAATGTGGCATTTTCATGTGGATATATCGCAGATGAATACATCATTTCAGGGTCTAAGAATCGCGTATATAGCTCATTGCCTATATCATAATGTGCGAGAATATTTCGTTTTGATCCTGATTGAGTATTCCTATTTTGCCAATGGCTGACAGTATTATCAATTCTATTCTTCCACGACGTTTTGTTTTCTAAATTATCAGTTTGTTGCTGATCTTTAGCAAATATACGAATAACATTAGTGAGATTTGGGCTACTCCACTTACCTTCGATGTAAGCTTCGGCAACGCCAATACTCCCGCCTTTAACAAAAGCTCGGTAAACACTCACGTCGTGTATATTAATTTTACCCTTCAGCGCAGAAGATCCTTGTTTCTCAGGGAATATATGATGGTCAGCCCCTTCAACGACTTCTAATTCTCCATAAGATAATTTTGAAAAAACAGAATGTACCAAGGTACGACAACGCTTATCTAACCAATTTGCCTCCTTTACTGTTCTAACACCTTCTATTTTTTCCATTTAATTACTCCTAAATCTTATTTTTATCATCAATAATCTAATTTGGTTTCTGGTAACCAATAAACGGGACTCGTTTAACAAACAACTTCAATGCTTGCCAATAAATACCTAAAACAACTTTCACTGTCATCACTGGTAGTTGACACCAGATAGCGAACAAACTTTTTTTGGTAAAAGCTCTTTTTTTAAGCACTAAACTGGCATCAAATAATTTAATTATTTCACCAGTATCTTTGTCAATCGTTTTATTTTCTATTTTAACAAGTAACTTATCTTCAGTAGATGAAGGTGGCTTTACATGCCAAAAGTATGACATCGCCAAATCCATAAAGGGCGAAACCTGAAATACTTTGTTAGTTATTTTATCTGGTTTTTCACTCAACAAATTTACTAAATAATAATGCCTCTCATTCCAAGGAGTATTACTCACCTCTGCTAACATCTGAGTACAATTATCATCTTTGTCATAGCAAAAATAAAAATTCGCAGGGCTAAAGTAAATCCCAAAACATCTGACTTGCACCAACATAACTATTTTAGATATATCGCTATGACCACTTAGAACGTGAACTTTATTTCTTATACGTTCGCATAGACGATTAGGTTCACCTTTTAAATAATCTTTTTCCATAAATCGTAAAGGGTTAAACCATGAGAACCCAAAAATACCTAAACCTTCTTTATTTTGAACATCATCAAGGTCGAGTGCGAGCATATATAAAGAATAATCGAAACTATGAGCCTTAGGGCTAAAGCGCCTGTGAATGATATTCCCATGATAAATAGCACTTTTACTAAATAATGCAGACATGATTAATCTTCTGTATGTGGTTCAATAAAACATTCAAATTTATTGGCAATTTCAACCGCACTTCTTACTCCATCCTCATGAAAACCACTGTGCCAATATGCGCCTGCGAAATGGGTATTATTAACACCACAAATTAATGGACGTCTTTTCTGTGCATTAATAGAATCTGCTGAAAAAATAGGATGGTGATAAATAAATTCACCTAAGATGGTTGCTGGGTTTATATCTTCTTTTTGATTTAACGTGACACAAAAAGTATGCTCGCTTTTTAGTCCCTGCAATATATTCATGTTATAGGTAACACTTGCTGCTTTAGAGCGATCTTTACTTAACTGGTAATTCCAACTCGCCCAGGCTTTTTCACGGTTAGGTAAAAGTGTTTTATCTGTGTGTAATATTACAGAGTTTTCACTGTATGGCATTGCTGATAAAACACTTGTTTCATCTTCTGATGCGTCATTTAGTAAAGAAAGTGCTTCATCAGAATGACAGGCGATAACAATTTCATCAAACTGTTCAGAGGGTGTATTATTAAAGTGTACAATAACAGTCTCTTTATTCCTGGTAATGCCTGAAATATCTGCGTTAAGTCTAATATTGTCTTTAAACGGTTCACACAAAGGTGCTAAGTAGCTTCGGGATCCTTTAGGGATTACATACCATTGTGGCCTGTCGGCAATGTTAAGCAAACCGTGATTATGAAAGAACTGAACAAAAAATCTGAATTCAAAATCTTCCATTTGTTCGAGGGAGCTTGACCAAATAGCAGCCCCCATTGGTAGGATATAATGTTCCGCAAAAAAATAACTAAAACTATTGGCTGATAAAAATTTTCCAAGCGTCATACCATCTATATAATTGTTATCTTCATAAACCTTTTTACATAGCTTGTTAAAGCGAAGAATTTCTTTTACTAAAAGCCAAAATTTAGGTTTAAATAGATTACTGCGCTGTGCAAATAAGGTGTCTAAATTATGCCCATTATATTCCAAGCCTGTATGGCAGTTATGCACAGAAAAACTCATTTCTGTTGCTTGTCTCCCAATTCCAATCTCAGACAATAGCGCTAAGTAGTTAGGATAAGTTTTATCATTAAAAACAATAAAGCCGGTATCAATAGCATACCCTACACCGTCTTTTTCTATATCGACAGTCGCTGTATGCCCTCCTACTTTGCCATTCTTTTCAAATACGGTAACTTTATATTTTTTTGATAATAAATAAGCAGCGGTTAATCCAGATATTCCTGAACCAATAATAGCAATATGCTTCATGCTTTTATTTCCTTAAAATAATTGATTGCCAAAGGGATGAGGGCAATAAAGAGAATACTTTTAACAAAACGGTTAATCTTCTGGGAAAATGTAAATATTTAGCGCGGCGGTTAACGCCCGTAAAAATACGTGAAGCCGCTTCTTCACTAGAAAGTAGGAATGGCATTTCAAAAGTGTTTTTGTCTGTTAATGGTGTTTTTATAAAGCCAGGATGAACTAATGTGACGCCTATCTCTTCGCAAACCAAGTCAAGGCGTAAACTATTAGCTAAATAGTCCATTCCTGCTTTTGATGCACCATAGGCTTCACTCCTTGGGAAAGGCATGATTGTAGCACTGGAACTTACGAATACAACTTGTCCACCTTTATTAACCAAAGGCAGAAAAAACTGTAAAAGTGCGCCCAAGGATGAAAGGTTCGTTGAAATAATCTCGCTAAACATTTTACCGTCAAAATGCTTAGCGTCGTCAATGTACTTACAATCACCTGCATTCAAAATGAGTATATCAATTTCTTCAATATCAACAGACACCGACTCTATTTGAGCTGGCTCAGTCATATCAAATACAATAGTCTTGAAAGCCTTTGCACACAACTTTTGTAATTTATGCTTATCACGACCGCAAGCAATAACATTATCGCCTTGGGCAGTATATTTTTCATATAAAGCAAAGCCAATTCCAGAAGTTGCCCCTGTTATTAAAACAGTACGTGAATTCATTCGTTGGCCGCCTTGTTCTTAATAAATTTAATTATTCTTCCTAAAAAAGGTAATTGCTCATAAAGCATAGCGCCAAGGTCAATATAATCTCGGTGATGTATAACTTTATCTTCATAACCTTTAATATGTGAATGTCCCATCACAGTAACAACATGACCACTATTTAATTTTGGATGCTGGTAAGTCATCGTCCAGTAAATTGCCGCTTGGTCTTCTTGTGAAATAATATTATCGATAACGAACTCACATGAAGATAAATTTTCATATAGGCTTTTAAAGTATTCTGATAAATTCTCAAAACCTTTTAATTCGTGCATAGGATCAATAAAAATAATATCTTGATGGTAAATCATCGAAAGAAGATCTAAATTGTCCGTTGAAAGTGTTTGATAAACTTTAACAAAATTACGAAGCCATAATGGCATTTTTGTCGAGCTATCAAGAGGGTCATTGTTTTGCATGTAATTTACCGTAATGCTATTTCCTACCGTTGAATTATTAAAGGTAGGAGGGATTATGACTAAACCAGAACATTAAATTTTATAGAAAGCGAGTGCTTTTAACCTAGCTTCTTTATGCTCGACAACTGCTGGCCAATACGTTTTGAGATTGTTTTTTTCAATAAAAACATGAGGAAAGTGAATATTCTTATCGGGAATACTTTCCAACTCTGGTAAATACTTACGTATGAAATGACCATTTGGATCAAAACGCTCACTTTGTCTGATCGGATTAAAAATTCTAAAATATGGCTGTGAATCGCAACCTGTGCTTGCCGCCCATTGCCAACCGCCATTATTAGACGCTAAATCTCCATCAATAAGCTGACTCATGAAGTACTTCTCCCCCAATCGCCAATCAATTAATAAATGTTTCGTTAAAAAGCTCGCAACAACCATACGAAGGCGATTATGCATCCAGCCCGTTTGATTCAACTGTCTCATTGCAGCATCAACAAGTGGGTAGCCTGTTTTTCCTTCACACCAACTGTCAAATAATGCTTTATCGAAGTGCCAATACGTAGATTGATAACTTTCCTTAAAGCATTGATGTTTACAAAGCCTTTGTTCATGAAACATTAAGTTTCTATAGAATTCTCGCCAAATTAATTCATTCAACCATGAAAACTCTTCACTGTCAGACGCTAAGAGAATATCTGGATAAGCGTTGATTAAGCTTCTTAAAACATAACGTGGGCTTATAACTCCAGCAGCTAAATAAGGTGAAAGGCCAGAAGTTCCCTTAATTGAAGGAATATCTCTATGGCTGTGATAATTAAATATCTTTTCATTAAAAAAGGTAGGTAAAATTCGATTTTCAACTTCTTGTACTAATGGCCAAGCAGCAGAAGGACTTTCAGTAATACCAGAAGTTGATGTCGATTTCTCAACACTATTAGTTTGGGCTTTTCCTAAGTAATCAAAACCATTCTGCTTAACATAAGTTAACCATGCACGTTTAAATGGTGTGAATACCTTATACATTTGATCAGATAAATTAAGCACCCTGCCTTTAGGGACTATAACGTCAGCTTCAAATAAGGTGAGTTTTATGCCATGTTGAACAACTGCTTTGTCACGCTCTTGTTCATTAAACTCAACTTCACTGTTGGCAACAACTTCACTTATATTATTTTCATTACAAATATCTTTAAGATAAATAATTTGATCACCAAAGGTTGGCGCAATAACAAGTTCCAAATCAATATTTATTGATAAAAGCTCTTGTGAAAGTGCTTTAGCATGGCGCTTTATGAAATCTATTTTAATGGCAGACCAATCGTGGTTCTGCCATTGTTGTTCAGAGATGAAGAAAATAGCTTTAAGGGGCGCATTACTCATATTATTCTTGAGAAAATACTCTAATGCTGGATTATCATGACTTCTAAGATCATTACGAAACCAAAGTAACAATTTATATTCCTTATATCTTTAAAACGCTTAATACGAATATCTTAATCTTAATTCTTCAGGGTAAGGTGACAAATAAGATTGCTTTGTTAAATAGTCTTTAGGAAATTGTAATAAATAATGCTTTAACAAAGTTAAAGGGACAACAAGTGGCACCAAACCTATACGATAAGCATCTATTTGATTACACAATTCTTGACGTTCATTAGCTCTAAGGTGCTTAGAAAAATATCCTTGCATATGTGCAAGTGTATTTGCATGTTTTTTACGTGTTGCTTTTATTTTTAGTGCGGTCATTAAACCTAAAATATATTCATCAGCCATTACTTCAAGTGCCATATCAGCTCTTGCTAGCAGTTGACCAAGTTGTTTATAGGCAATTAAATCGTGGCTCATAACCGTATACTTATACTGGCTATGAAACGTTGTTAATTTATGCTTTGTAAGACCAGAAGCTACTAATGTTTGCCAGTGTTTATATGCGAAAACACGAGCAACAAAGTTTTCACGAAGTACCATGTCATTTAAACGACCATTCTCTTCACAAGGTAGTAGTGGATTGGTCTCCATGATGACTTTCGCAAATGCACCGATACCATTGGATGGTAACGCGTGACCATCAGGATTGTACACTTTTACTCTTTCCATGCCACAACTGGGGCTTTTAGCACAAAATATATAACCACTTAAGTCTTTAGTCGCTTTTGCTACTTTGTGGGCATATAGTTGTAATGCTTCTGTCACATCTCCGCTACCATCGGGACGAGATACGTGAATTACATCGTCCTTTTTAATTTGTCGGATTGTCGGTCTAGGTATCGGTAAACCAATAGCTACCTCAGGACAAAAAGGTTTGTACGTTACATGATTACTAAACTCTTTAATACAAAATGAAGAAGGTTTATTACTTGCATCAAATCGCACTTTTTCACCTATTAAGCAGGCACTAATACCTATTAATAAATCTTCTTTTTCAACAGTATGAATCATATTTTTCCCTAAAATTTTAAACGTTTACTTATTAGTATATAAAAGATCCTATTGGATTAAGCAATTTATTTATACCCTGAGTAAAATGTAATGCGTCATTCGCAACCGTGTAACATAGGCAACCACTGTCAGATATTGGGTTATGTGTGTGGTTACCATCAAGCATAATAAAATCACCTTTAACATATTCACCTTTGTCATCATGGAAAGAACCTTCCAATAACAACGTTAATTCAAATCCTTTGTGCGTATGCTCAGGAACTGATCCGCCCGGTTCTATATGTAAAAGGTTAGTATGAATTTCATTTTCATTAAGCTGCAAACGTGATCTTGCTAATTTGCCTATTTGTGCTGTTTTTCCTAAATTAATATTATTTAGGGCAACGGGTAATTTATATGGTTTGTTTTTAAAGTTTACTGTTTTTATTTCAACGGATTTTTTAACATCAACTTCATTAGATTGAGTTATACCTTCAATCATTTTGTCAAAATCCATATTTAAAATATAATCATTAACGAGATATTCATCTTCAATATTTGAAGGTAAATCATCAAAACTTAATTCTGCAACTTGATCAGTTAACAAGGTGATGTGTTGTTTACACGTTGGACACATATCAGCATGAATAGAAATAGCCGCAGAAAGAGATGCAGGTAAATCACCATTAACAAAAGATTGAATTAATTCGTATTTAGGGTGATGTTTAATCATGATTTTCTCCTAACTGTACTTTAAGTTTAGCTAATGCTAAACGTAAGCGAGATTTTATTGTACCTAGAGGTAAATTTAGATGGTCAGCAAGTTGTTCTTGCGACATTTCCATAAAGTAGAAGCCTTTAACAACTTGTTGCTGAGCCTCGGGTAATTTATCAATAACAGATAAAAGTTCTTTGTTTTCGAGATGATCATCAAATGGCTCATCAGCACTTATTAAGCTTTCAGCAAGCGGCCAAATATCATCACTGAGATTATCTTCTTTATTACCTTTGATTTTTCGTAACATATCAAAAGTAACATTTCGCATAACGGTATATACCCACGTTGTTGCTGCTCCTTTACTTTTATCAAAGAGATGTGCTTTACGCCAAACGTTACTCATGGTTTCTTGAACCACCTCACAGGCTTGGGCTTCGTTGGGAAATTTACCGCGAGCAATTCGTTGAATTTTAGGTGCAAAGAATTGAAACAAATCGGTGAATGCTTGTTTATCTCTTTCCTTAGAAACTTCGTCAAGCCATTGACAAAGCTGAGGATGATTTATTTTATCTGACATGTTACTAGATTTAACATTTGTAACTTTGCTTAGCAAGTGTGTAT
>CAJWBY010000142.1 GCA_913020705.1 uncultured Colwellia sp. | reverse complement strand
TAATTGTCCTAGAGAATATTGCACAATGTTTGATTGCTGCAGGCTTCGGTTATGTTTCAATTTCTTTGTGGCCGACCACGGCAATTGGTGAGATCGGTATCATCTGTTTCTTGACAATTTATATAGGGAGCGCAGCTGAAAATTCAGTGGGCAACTTCCGCTTGCGTGTTTTGTTCGCGGCTTTGATATTGATACCACTGATTTACCGTCTTTTGTTTCTCCAATCGCAAATAGGTATTGTCGCCGGAATATTTGAGTGCTTTGTTTTTATCTATCTGTGCTGGCGTGTAAACGCTTTAGCTTCCAAGGTAACGGAGAATATTCTTCAAAAAATAAAAAATAATAGAAAGCTTGTGGCTGCTGTTAAACAGAATGAACGTAACCTACTAGCACGCAAATCTAACGCTGACCTTTTGGCGGCTGCAAGCCATGACTTGCGTCAGCCAATTCACGCAATTCGGTTGTTTATTTCGAATTCTGAGTTTTTAGATCCTAAGGATAAAATACTGTTACTTGATCCCACATATGTAAATTTTTTGCCGCAATTAACAGTAGGATTTTCTGATATTGAAATTCTTCGATTCCCGATAATAGATGAAAATGAATGGAAATTTATGGCCGATGAAAAAATTGATGAATTTTCAAAATCTATCATGATGATATCCCTGTCATTTGTATAGTTATTACAAAAATGAGCCTAGCTCATGGCATAGTTAATATAGGTAATTGTAATAACTCAGTAGCCTGCCAATAAAATCTATGTTCGAATATTTCCCCTACGAAGTCAAAGCACAATTTTACAAATTAGCTTAGTAAGTTATCGTATGATTTATTTCGAATTTGCTTATGTATGAACTGATTAAGCAGATTAAGAATATATTGAAATGCCAGAAACGAAAAAGCCCACTTATAGAAGCGGGCTTTTCTTAAGATGGTGCCTTGACCCGGAATCGAACCAGGGACACGAGGATTTTCAATCCTCTGCTCTACCGACTGAGCTATCAAGGCAATTTGAATTTCTGACGAATTTCAAAGAGGCGTAATAATATAGGGTAAAACTCGTTCAGGCAAGCAATACCTGAACTCTTACCTAATTATATCTTTGTTAATCCTCAAAATGTGCTGCTTCAATATTTTTAATAAAGAATATGCCATCAAAAAATGTTGACCATTGATGTGCGGGTAAAGTTTGTTTGTAATCATTAGAAAAAAGTAAAGTGCTTTGCTGACTAGATATATCATTATTTGGCTTTAATGATTTCAGATTTAAAAAGCTGACATTTTCTGTAGTATTATCATTTAACAAAGTCTCAACCATATTTTTGTCGGTGGTTTTAATTACTTTATTTTTCATAGTAACGAAGTCTACATACTCACCTGACGCTCCCGTGAAGTGTACCATGAAGTATTGTTTACCGTATGCCTCAGTAACTATCTGCCCAGCATTGACCTGATAACCGCCATCACGTGTTAAATGCCATGTATGTGCCCACACTATTATTTTTTTATCAGGATATTTTTCCGCCCAGTACTTGATGTTCTCGCCCATTTCTTGGCTTCGATTATCAGCAATTTTCCATTGTCTTTTAGCCTGAGCTTCTAAACCTTTACTGATCCGATACCAAAAGCCACTATCACAAATATTAAGCGCTGAATCAGTTGAAAAAATTTGCTGCAATTCGTGTAATTGCTTAAAAAACAAATTTTCGATCTCGTTATTAAAGCGAGTGTTATTTACATCGAGTACCTGTTGTATTTGATCAGAGAATACTTGCCATTGAACGAATTGTTTTATGTTACCTGACGATTGGTTAACCGCCTGTGTTAGAGCGTCAACCAGACTTTTATTCGCAATACCGCCAGTATGCTGGCTATCAAAACCTACAAGAATAAGTGGGTTATCTCCTTTAATTTCTTTATTTATATAATCAAACAGTGGTGTTACTTCTGCTGTTTTTGCATACATGTAAAAAATATTATCAGGAGCAATATCTTTTATACGCTGTCCAGCTTGAGCTTCTTTCCATATATTTTGTACATCGAATAGTCCACTTTCTAATATAAAGACGTCAAAGTCGTGATATTCATGTAGATACTTTATTAGCTGTGTTTTTAATCTAAATACGCTGCCAGCACCATGTGTTTGTTCTCCTAAACCAACAATTCTCGCATCACCTAAACTTTGTGCAAATTTGGCTAAATCATCCTCTGACAACAGCCCTTCATTTGATTTTATTTCAAGTGTAGTATCAATAATAGCTTGCTGAAAATTGCTATATTTCATTTGACCAGCCAGTGGATTAACATTCGTACTTTTTTCATTATTTGAATTACATGAGGTGAGCGAGGCTAAAATAATAAAACTACTGATTACTAACGTTAATTTTCTTAACATGACCTTCCAAAATATTTAAATGATAAAAATAGAGTTAATGCATTATTGAACAATCATCCTCTATATTTCAAACAATATTTTTATATAGGTTATGCACTTATGTTGAAACGACGTTTAATAATAATCGTAAAAAACACCAAATTATGGGCATAAAAAAACCAGCATCACTGCTGGTTTCTTAAATCAACATCGTTAAATGTTAAGTAAATATTGCAACCATTCCCCAGAAGAAAACAATTGATAAACCAGCACCAACCGGTAAAGTAATGACCCAAGAAACAACAATATTTCTAACGACACTTAAGTTAATCGCCGCGATACCGCGAGCCATACCTACACCTAATACTGCACCAACTAATGTTTGCGTTGTTGAAATAGGTAAACCAGTACCTGAAGCAATAACAACAGTACATGCAGCAGCTAACTCAGCAGCAAAACCACGACTTGGTGTTAAGTGAGTTATTCCGTTACCTATCGTTGCAATAACTTTGTGACCAAACAAAGCAAGACCAGCAACAATACCAAAGCCACCTAGTGGTAATATCCACCATGCGATAGCAGATTTAGCCGCGATCTCACCGTCGTTACCAACAATACTTACCACAGCAGCTAGTGGGCCAATCGCATTAGCAACATCGTTTGAACCATGAGCAAATGCCATTGCACAAGCTGTAACAATCATTAATAACGCAAACACTTTCTCTACGTTCGCATAATGTGTTTTCTTTGCTGCACTTTCATCGAATTTTAAGCGATTTATGAATATTTTACCTATAACAGCGACAATAACTGCGGCAATAATCGCATAGACATAACCATCAACAGAACCGATGTTTAAGCCTAAATGTTTCAAACCTTTCTTAATAGTAACTAAAGCAAGTACGAAACCCGCTAAAAACATGTAGAACGGTACCCAACGTTTAGCTTGAGCTAATGGATTATCCGTATCAAAAATTAATTTTTGTGCGCTATTAAAAATAATAAACGCAATAATACCCGATATAAGTGGCGTAATTATCCAGCTACCTACAATACCAAGTACTTTGCCCCATTCAACCGCATCAGGACTTACACCCACAGCAGCAAAACCAACGATAGCACCAACAATTGAATGTGTAGTAGATACAGGCCAACCTAAAATTGAAGCAATAAGTAACCAAGTAGCCGCAGCAAATAATGCTGAAATCATACCAAAAACAAGTAATTCGGGACTGTCAACAAAGTAAGAAGCGTCAATAATCCCCTTACGAATAGTTGAAGTAACTTCACCACCCGCTAAATAAGCACCAGCAAATTCAAAAACCATTGCGATAAGAATCGCTTGTTTAATCGTTAGCGCTTTAGAACCAACTGATGTACCCATCGCGTTAGCAACATCGTTTGCACCGATGCCCCAAGCCATAAAGAAGCCAACAACGCCAGCCATAATGACCAACATTGGGCCATGTGTTAATAATATATCCATGATTTACCCTATTTTCTGGCCAGTAATATTTCTAAACGAGAACCAACTCGCTCAGCTAAATCAGCTAAATCACCAATCCATTCAATAATTTGATATAAGAACATTACATCAACTGGATTTAAGTCATTTTCAATAGCCAATAAGTCGCTACGCAATTTTATTTGCATGCCATCTGTATCATCTTCGATTTCATCTAATTGATTGATCATTTTCTCAACCAATTCTACTTCTCTGCCACGAAATCCAGTTTCTAGTAAGTCATCCAATTCATTAATAGCGTCAGCGGCTTTCTCTGCAGCATCTATATTTCGAGCTACGTAAGTAACAAAAGAAGCTTGTAATGTTTCAGGTATAACTAATTTTCGACCGAAAATTCGCCCAGCTATGTCTTTAGCTTTATTGGCAATTTTATCTTGCTGAGTAAGTAACTCTAATAAATCAGCACGGTCTACAGGCATAAACAAACCACCTGGTAATTCCAAGCGAATCTTACGTTTTAGATCATCGGCGTCACGTTCATATTTTGAAATTTTGGTACGGAGTTTTCCAGCTGTTGCCCAATCTTGTTCAGCACAAGCTGCAAAAAAAGGAGTAAGTTGATTACAACACTTAGTGACCAATCGAATATGTTTTTCTAGTGGTTTAATAGGTGACTTTGCAAAGACACCTAGTATTGAATTTCTAGCCATAATTTTATTCCGAGAGCCTAATCGCTCTTTGTTATTATTCGTCGCGGATATTAACCCATTTAACACGATGTTCAAGCACTTTATGACTATAACATGACAATTTTAAGTACTTTTTAATATATCTACCTATTATTTAACCGAATATTATAAGCATTAACAAATCAACTTAAACGTAGCGTGTTTTTACAAAATTACAAAGATTTAATATCTTCAGCCGTTGTATGACGAACATCTTTGCCTTTCACGAAATAGATAATATATTCACAAATATTTTGACAACGATCGCCAATTCTTTCTAATGCACGAGCTGACCAAATAACACTCATAATTTGTGGTATTGAACGAGGATCTTCCATCATGTAAGTCATTAATTGACGCATTAATGCTTCATATTCACGGTCAATTTTTTCGTCACTTTGATGCGTAAGAACTGCGGCGTCAACATCCATACGGGTAAATGCATCTAACGTTGCTTGTAAAAACTCTAGTACTTTACGGCCTAAGTTATCTAAATTAAGCAATAACGCTTTTTGTTCACAAGAAAAATTTTCTAATGCAACACGCGCAATTTTTTGTGCTTCGTCACCAATTCGTTCTAAATCAGCAATTGTTTTTACAATAGCCATAATTAAACGTAAATCACCTGCTGCAGGCTGACGCTTAGCAATAATACGCGTACATTCATCGTCAATACTGACTTCTAATGCATTAATTTTATAATCATTTGCTAACACATTTTTAGCTTGTGCTTCATCGGCATCATAAACAGCACTTAGTGAGTCAGTTAATTGTTTTTCAACTAAGCCTCCCATGTGCATAACATGGTTGATTACATTTTCTAAATCTTCATTAAATTGGCCTGAAATATGACGACCAAGATTTACGTTATCCATTATTTTTCCTTATGCTCTACAATAAAAGTAGAATATTAATCTTTAATGCTATGCCTAACGAATTAACCGTAACGGCCAGTAATATAATCTTCAGTTTTCTTTTTAGCAGGTGTCGTAAACAGCGTATTTGTGTCGCTGTATTCAATTAAGTCGCCCATGTACATAAAAGCGGTTTGATCTGAAACACGTGCTGCTTGTTGCATGTTATGAGTAACAATCACTACAGTGAACTGCTTTTTCAAATCATTGATCAACTCTTCAATAGTGAGTGTTGAAATAGGGTCAAGTGCAGAAGTTGGTTCATCAAGTAATAATACTTCAGGTTGAATCGCTATAGCACGAGCAATAACTAAACGTTGTTGTTGACCACCAGATAAACCTAAAGCACTGTCGTGTAAACGATCTTTAACTTCATTCCATAACGCAGCACTTCGCAATGATTTTTCCGCTGCTTCGTCTAATACACGGCGATTATTTTCACCCATAATACGTAAACCATAAACAACATTTTCATAAATGGTTTTAGGGAATGGATTAGGTCGTTGAAATACCATCCCGACCTGACGACGTAATGCAGATACATCAACTTGCTTACCATAGATATTTTGGCCATGAAGGTTAATTTCGCCTTCAATTTTACAAGTATCGACAAGATCATTCATCCGGTTAATACAACGTAACAAAGTAGACTTACCACAACCACTAGGACCGATAAACGCGGTAACTTGTCCTTTAGGGATAGACATACTGATGTTTTGAAGTGCTTGTTTCTCACCGTAATACAGGTTCAAGTTTTTAATTTCTAACGCCACTTGTTCTGGCGATAAGTTATTAAGATCAAGTTTAACTTTTGGGTCTAATGTTCTTGGGCTTACTGAAATCATATTATTCTCTTTCAATACTTAAATTTTATTCATTACGGTTAAAGCGTTAATTTCTTGTGTTTCATTCCTATTAATATAAGAAGAAAGTCTCACCCTAGCTATTTAGACTCACTAGGGTGATGAATTTAATTAATGCTCTAACATGCGATATTTTTCTCTTAAACGATTACGTATGGTCACTGCAGTCATATTTAGTGAAACAATGATTGTTACCAATAAAAATGCGGTTGCAAAAACTAATGGTCTTGCTGCTTCAACATTAGGGCTTTGGAAACCTACATCATAAATATGGAAACCTAGGTGCATAAACTTACGATCTAAATGTAAGAATGGGAAGTTACCATCAAGGGGTAAGTTCGGCGCCATCTTAACTACACCAACCAACATTAATGGAGCAACTTCACCTGCAGCACGAGCAATAGCTAAAATAATACCAGTCATAATAGCTGGGCTGGCAATAGGAAGAATAATACGCCATAACGTTTCTGCCTTGGTTGCACCTAATGCTAAAGAACCATGACGCATTGCTGACGGTATCCTAGATAGACCTTCTTCGGTTGATACAATAACGACAGGTAACGTCAATATTGCTAACGTTAATGCTGACCACATAACACCAGGAGTACCAAAAGTCGGACTAGGTAAAGTTTCAGCATAAAATAACTGATCTAAACTACCGCCTACCATATAAACAAAGAAACCTAAGCCAAATACACCATAAACAATTGATGGTACACCTGCTAAGTTAATCACCGCTATACGAAGCAATTTAGTTAATGCATTTTTACCCGCATATTCGTGTAAATAAATAGCAGCAACTACTCCAAGAGGTGAAACAATAACTGTCATCAATAAAACCATTAAGACCGTACCGAATATGGCTGGGAATACCCCACCTTCGGTATTCGCTTCTCGAGGGTCATCAACTAAGAAACTGCCAATTTGCTGAATAAATACTGATGCTCTACCAAAAACAGACAATTTGTTGTTGTAGGTTATTTTCAGTATTTGTTCAAAATTGATATTAATGACTTCGCCGCCCATTGAGCGCACCACTAATTGATCACGAGACACTTTGTCACGTATAGCAAGTAGCGCTGTTTCTAGTATCTGATATTCAGCGTTATAACTAGCAACTTGGTCATCAATTTCTTTTTCACGTTCAGCCGTTAATGTTTCATCAAGTATATGCTTACGCTTTTTCAAACGTAAACGTTCTATTTGATAATTAATGGCACCAATATCAACTTTTTGTAGTTCATCCATTTCATCTTGGAATACATCAACCCGGTCAACCAGCTCATCCATTTTGTCAAGACTTTCAGGCTTACCGTCTAGAATAATTCCTTCGACGTAACCATAAAAGTTACCATTAGTACGACGCTCGACAACCACCAAATCTTCAGGTTTAGTCGTTTTGTTAATGAGTGGCACTAACAACCAACGGAAATCTAAATTAACTAATTCACGGTTACCCGTTTTTACTAAGATCCGCTCAATGGTCTCTTTATTAGGATCTAAGCCTAAATTTAAATGTGACAACTGCTTTGTAGGTAAGCTTTCACGATCGTATATTTCACCGATAATCGTTACTGCTTGGCCTTTCTCATTAACCGTCTCAAATTGATAAATGTCTGCAGGCCAAAAGTAAGATAATCCGCGTGAAGCAATTAACCACAATAAACCTAGAACTGAAATTAAACTGATACTTACTCCGCCAGCAGATAACCACACCCACGGAGAACCAGATTTAAACCAACTATTCATAAACTCAGTTCCTTAACTATAGCGAGCTGTATTTTTCACGTAAGCGCTGACGTATCAGCTCAGCAAACGTGTTAAAAATAAAAGTGAAAATAAATAAAACAAAAGCAGCTAAAAACAAGATTCGATAATGTGAACTACCGACTTCTGATTCTGGCATTTCAACGGCAATATTAGCCGCTAAAGTACGCATGCCTTGGAAGATGCTCCAATCTAGAATCGCTGTATTACCTGTTGCCATAAGAACGATCATTGTTTCGCCTACAGCACGACCTAAGCCCATCATCACGGCAGAAAATATGCCAGGACTCGCCGTTAGCAATACAACTTTTGCAAGGGTTTGCCATTGTGTTGCACCTAGTGCTAATGAACCACTGGTTAAATGTTTTGGCACACTAAATATTGCATCTTCTGCCATTGAGAAAATGGTAGGTATTACGGCAAAGCCCATGGCTAAACCAACAACTAATGAATTACGTTGGTCGAAATCAATATCTAGGTCGTTCGTAATATATTGTCTAACATCACCACCAAAAAATAATGTTTCAAAAAATGGTGATAAAAGAAAAGCGCTTCCGCCAGCTACCAATAATACAGGAACAAGTATTATGGGGGCCCATGTTTCAGGAATACGGTTTTTCATATCTTTAGGTAATTGATGCCAAGCAAATGCCGTCAGAAATACCGACAGTGGTAGCATAACTAATAACATTGCGATTGCAGGTAAATAGTTTTCAATTATTGGCGCTAACCACAAGCCAGCCAAGAAACCTAAAATAACGGTTGGCAATGCTTCCATTAATTCAATCGTTGGCTTAACTTTTCTACGCATACCTGGCGTCATGAAGTACGCAGTATAAATAGCCGCACTTAGCGCGATAGGAACAGCAAACATCATCGCGTACATAGCCGCTTTCATGGTACCGAAAGAAATTGGTACTAAAGAAAACTTTCCTTCAAAGTCATCAGAGCCCGATGTTGACTGCCAAATAAATTTTGGTTCAGGATAACCTTCATACCAAACCTCTTCCCATAAAGCACTCCAAGTCACTTCAGGGTGTTCATTTTCAACGCTAAAGATTTTTATCAGATCACCTTCAACAATCACCAAACCATCAGCTCGGGGGGATATAGAGAATGCGCTAGTCTTTCCAGTCGTTAACTGACCACGCCATAAATCGGCTTCACTGGTTGTGTAGAAAACCCCCATTTCGCCTGACGGTGTTAACGTATAAAAGCTTTTTCTAAATTGTTCAGTGTAAATTTTGGTAACCGCTTCGGTTTCACTCACATCAAAACTACGAATGTTTTTAAACTGTCGACCGTTATCAGTTGCAACTTCAAACCACTGCGACACTTTACCAACACTGTTCCCAATTAAAATAGAGCTGCTTCCAGAAAGTAGAGCCATAGAGGTAACGTGCTGTGGTTTTGTGCTGTTTTGTTCTAATGAAGGAATAATCGTTGCTTTAAGCTCAACAACGTCTTCATCAGTAAGATCGTAAACAAAAATTTGATCGGCACTTCGAACAAAAGCTAAGCCCATATCAGGAGTAACTAATATTTCGTCAACATGGTCAACTGGGAAATCAATTTCCTGATAAATAGCTTCATGAGAAGAATCATAAGTAAAATCATCTTCTGCAATTAAACTAGTCTTAATTAGGCGTTTATCTTGAGTAAAAGCGACAAAAACAGCTTTTTCCTCATTCATGCCAAATGAAAGTTTTGACAAAACATCTTTATTTTCATCAACGTCAATAAACTCTTTACCTAATGGATAAGCGATACTTGGTATGATTTCGCGAGTACCAGAGTCAAAGTTTGAGAAGAATTTTGCCGCAACAAGTTGCACATTGCCTTCACTATCTAGCAACAACTTATTTTCAACGCCAGATCGAATAACATCGACTAGTTTAGCTTCACCACTGAGTAAGTTTTCACTCAGCACTAAAGCGCCTTTTTCGTAAGCTGGGCTTTTAACCAATTGATAGAAATCAATAATTCCATCTTGATTAATTTGAAATGCTATTTCTTTAAGTTCATCAACACCCGTAGCTATAGTAGGAGCTGTTGTGCTTATTTCAAATTGACCTACAGGTTCAATTTTTGCAGATTCGAAAATAGGTTGTATCACATATAATAAATATAAAAAGATCAACACGAGTGTAAATAAAACACTTATGCCACCTAATGTTATTAACCATTGTGCTAATGTATTTTTCAACTGGCGTGGGCCAGTCGACTTCAATGCAATTGCCACTCAAAACACCTTAAAATTTGGAAATTTTAGTACAGAGTAAATTATAAGACAGTTGTGTGACATTTTTGTGACAATCATCATTTCCTTTTGTAATATATCAAAAGAATAATAACTTTACATAAAAGGTGATTGTTTACTAAAAGATTTTTGTTTATGTTAAAGGTATAAAAAATTCTTATAGATATAATAATGAGCTTAAATAAAGTAATGTCTACAAACCTAATCACACTCGAAATGGATGATGATTTAGGTAAAGCAAAAGCGATATTTGATCAGCATAAAATCCACCATATTTTAGTACTTAACGATAAAGAGCTCGTTGGCGTTATCACCGACCGCGACATTTATAAACATTTAAGCCCGACTATTGGCACAAAAAAGGAGACACCACGTGATTACTCATTGCTACAAAAAAAACTACATTTAGTAATGAATAGAAACCTTACCACGGCTAGCGTAAACGATACTTTAAACGAGGCAGTATTATTGTTTCACGATAACCATATCTCATGCTTGCCGATTGTAAATGATAAAATGGAGCCTTTAGGCATAATCAGCTGGCGTGATATTTTGAAAGTCATTGCACTGCAGTACCGCAATAAAATAGCATCCGAAAAATAATATTTAATAAGCAATTAAATTGTATTGTTCTTATTTTATTTAAAGGCTTAATCAACGAAGGGGCATATACATACAGTAAAATGTTGGCTTGCTATGATTTTTATCATTGATGTCCGATTCTCGCGAGTTTTATCTGTTGAAGTATTTATACTCAGTTAAATAAAGACACAATAAATAACGGAACGATAAAATGTTAGATATCGACATTTGCCAAAGCGCTCGCTTAAGTCGTGATGCTAGGTTTGATGGTAAATTTTATACCGCAGTATTAACCACAGGCATTTTTTGTCGTCCCGTTTGCCCAGCTCGTCCACCAAAACCAGAAAATGTTCAATATTACCAAAGTGCTGAACTTGCTCAAAACTCAGGGTTTCGCCCTTGTAAACGTTGCTTTCCCGAGCTTGCTCCTGCACCTTTATTACCTGAAAAAATAAAGCATATCGTGCAAAGTTATTACGAAAACAATAACAGTATTGCTGAATGTGCCAAACATCAAAAGATAAGTGAACGCCAGCTACAACGATTATTTGTTCAATATTATGGTTTATCCCCAAGTGATTTTTTTCATCATCAACGTTTATTACAAGCTCGAAAGCTATTAACCACAACGCAACTCAGTATGACAAACATTGCTTATGCTTCTGGTTTTAATAGTGTTCGACGTTTTAATGAGGTGATCAAAGGTGCCTACGCTGTTACACCTACGCAAATGCGAGGAACAAAAATATCGAAAGAAAATAAAACTACAGAAAATTGTTCTTCTGAACAGCAAAATACCAATACCGTTTCAATTCACTTACCTTATCGTCCGCCGTTTGACTGGCTATTGATGTTAAGTTTTTTTCGCCATAGACAAATCAGTAATATTGAAAAAGTAACTGATACAGAATATTGCCGTAGTTTTATTTTAGAAAACTGCCATGGTTGGTTCAAAGTAACCCAGCCTACAGATAAAAAAAGTTATAAAACAAAAAACACATTACTGCTTACGGTAAATATGGATGATTTTAGTTACCTAAATTCAGTAATAACGCGTGTTCGAAAGATGTTTGATCTTGACGCTGATATGTCAATAATTCACCAACATCTTAATTCGCACGAAGTACTCAACAAAGTAATACAACACTATCCGGGATTAAGATTACCGAGTTGTTGGAATATTTTTGAATTTACAATTCGTGCAATATTAGGTCAACAAATTTCGGTGAAAGCAGCAACAACCTTAGCGCAGCGCATTGCTGAAAAATATGGAACATCTGCAATAGAAACGAACAGTCCTCATACAGAAATGACCAAGCACTTCCCTACGCCTGAACAATTAAAACAGGTTGATTATGCTGACATTGGTTTGACGCAA
>CAJWBY010000141.1 GCA_913020705.1 uncultured Colwellia sp. | reverse complement strand
TATCAATAAGATACCATAATGACACTCATTAGACACTATATTATTATAAAATGCAGTGATTTATCTCAAGCTCAACTGATGTTAATATCGCTTATTTTTTCTGGAATTTGACTCAGCATATTAATCAATTGATTTAGCATCGCTAATGTTGGCCGAGCGTAAGGATTCGTACGTAAATTGATATTAGTTCTCTGCAACACCTATCAAACCTAAATTCATACTATTTCTACTGTATAGATTAAAAATCTGTTTTTGGATGATTCATGATAATGAGTATTATTTTTTTAAATTTATATTTCAAACGGTTCAATGGCTTTAAAAATCCCCGTAGCTGTCATTTTTCGACGGTGTTCAAAAAGTGTAACAGTATCGAGGGGGTCAATTTTATCCAATTCTTTGAAATTTAATTGACCAAACTGTTCACGGGTTACTTTAAAGCTAAGTAAATAATCTTCTGCTTCATGGCCTGTTGCATTGTCCAAGCGTTGAGAATAACCAGAAAGGATAATTAATTGAATACTCGGCAGAGTAGAAAACACGACACTGGCTACTTTTAAAAGAATACCGTGAATATGGGTCGCATATTCGAGTCGGAGCTGTTTTTGAGATTTATTTTTAATGGTAAGCCGTTTACCTGAAGCCGCCATTGAAGCAATTTGCTGTGGAAACTCAGCTATTTCAGGCAAATCAACATCGATGCCGATATCATCTGGATTTTCACCTAAATCATAAGCTATTTGTGTTTCGCGTGGCCACACTAACGCATTAAGGCGTTGCTCTAAGCATTCAGCCATTAACGGCATATTCTCCCTTAAATCTCGTGAAAATTGTTGAGCCAGATTCGCTTGTGCTGCCTGATGTTCAGATTTATCCTGTACCCATTGTTGGTGAGTTTGTTCCCATTCAGTAATGGACTGTTGGTAGTTCAGTTTTTTTTGATCTTCAGCTCTTCGCCATGAAACTAATGCAGCCGCATGTTCGATTTGTTGTGAATTAATAGTATTAGCATGAGCATCCCGTTGGTTTTGGAACTGTTTGCGTAAAAAACCTAAAGGAGGTGGTGGGACTAACAAAGGTTCAGGTGTAGCGGCTTCAGGGGATGGTTTAATCGGTTTTATGCCATTAAAGGGAATAGTTTCATAAGCGTTATGCTGATCAGGATGGATAATATTATGATGTAAGGCAGTTAATAAAGTCGTATCGCCATTAATACCTGCCATTTCCTCCTTTAGCCAACCGCTAATATCATCGGCTTTCTGCTCCCACATCATCTTAATTTCAGCAGTGGAAAGACCGAGACCATCACCGCCTATAATTGACAGCACACCCTTATCATCCAGCGACAAACTAATATGTGCTAACGCCTCTGCCCGTGAATTAAGCTCGATAGCAGTTTGGGGGGATTGTGAACGGCGTGGCTGAGAGCGAGGTTTATCTAAGCGTTCACGATAAGATAAGCCCGTTCCTGGAAGTCCTACATTAGCGTGTACGCCACGAGCACCTGCGGTAATAGATGCCCCACGCCTACCTACACTGACACTCGCTCCCCGAGCACCTAAATTAATGCGGACACCGGGTGCAATTTTAATACTTTGTCTAAAGCGAAAGCCCATACTGTGTTACTCCGTTTTTGGTGTTAAGAATAATCATGTTTTTTATCAAAATAGCGTTCGCTCAACCCCCCTTCGTTTACGGAGGGGATATAGAGTAGCACAAGCTATACGACCTATTTCCTGTAATAAATTGACGCATGAAGAGCGTGAAACGATTATAAGAATCTGCAATCAAGATGAGTATGTCAATCTACCACCCAGCCAGATTGTCCCTATTTTAGCTGATAAAGGTGTTTATATTGCCTCAGAATCATCTTTTTATCGTGTTTTACACGATAATGAGCAGATAAGGCATCGTGTCGGGCCCAAGAACGGAAAAATATTACAAAGCCTACCAGTTATAGTGCTAAGAAGGTCAATCAAGTCTGGACTTGGGATATAAGCTATATGCCAACGCTTGTAATTGGGTGAGTTTAAACAAACGACACTAAAGTTCCATAGGATTTTTAGATCTGACCTCTACTAAAAAATAGTGTAAATCGCATATTTATAGAGGAATTGATATATGGCTTAATTCAATACCTTCGCCAATTTGAATTTTTAGTCAAAAATTCCCGAAATATAATATTTTCGTTTTAATAAAATCAATTAGTTACAAATTTTAGAAGTATGTTTTCAACTGATTCTATACGTTTGGCGAAGGTATTGTTAATTGTTACTCCGTTTTAATCCATGTTTTTTCATCCAATGATAAAAATTAGCTTCAGTAGTTTTATAACGATTCGCAATGAATTTTTGAGTAGACCCATTTGCTAATAACGCTTCTATTTCTTCTTTAAATGGATCAAGTTTACTTTTTCCACTTCCTTTAGGCCGCCCTAATATAACACCCGCCTTTTTCTTGGCTCGTAATGCTTCTTTTGTTCTTTGGCTGATTAAGTCCCTTTCAATTTCTGTCGCCATAGAAAAAGCCATTGCAATTATTTTTGATTGAATTGAATTATCAAGTTGCCAATTTCCTTTAACAGAATAGATATGAATGCCTCTTTCTGATGCAATGGAAAGGATTTCCATGCATTCCAGCATTGAACGTCCAAGTCGTGATAATTCACTTATAATCAGATTATCTCCATATTGTAAAGACTCAATAACAATAGCAATTTTTCGTTTTCGCCAAGAAATTCTTCCTGATGCATGTTCTTCTTCCCAAAATACCTTTCCAAGATTTTCTTCATTGGCTAAATTTAGAATATCCGCTTTGCTTTTTTCAATATCTTGTTCGGCTGTGGAAACTCTGAGATATGCTATCGTTTTCATAGTTATTTTTTTAATTAGATAAAAACCTATTTATTTTAATTATACTATAGTTATAATTACTTTTTTATCAATGAGTTTTATTAAATATTTACACAAAAATAAACGATCATTTTTACAATAGGATTTCTCTCATGGCCCGCATGAAAATTTTAACCAGCCATGAGGTGGCTGAGTTTGAATCGCCTCCTAAATTCAACAGTGCAGAACGAAAACGATTCTTTGTCACTTCAATGGCATTTCAGGAATTGCTTGATAGTCCACGGACAACTCCGATCAATAAGGTCTTTTTCCTAGTCACGTTGGGCTATTTCAAAGCACAGCGAAAGTTTTTTGCACGGCAATTTATTCAATCGGATATTGAGTTTGTCGCTAACCAAATTGGAGTAAATCCACTGGATGTAAGCATTGAAAGCTACAGCAAAGTGACTTATTTACGGCATCAAGATCTCATTCTACGGCACTTTGGTTACCAAGCCTTCGATAAAATGGCACTTGCTTTTACCCGTTCTGAAATTCAAACCTTAGTGCGTGTGCAACACCGACCCAAGCTCATTTTTATGGAAGTCGTACAGGTTTTGACACGCAAAAAAATGACTCTACCAACTTACAATTTATTGGCTGATTTAATTGTCGCGGCAATTAATCAACATCTCCAAACGCTTGCCAATACGGTTGAAAAATCCCTTAACAAAAGCCAGTGCGAAAAATTGGATGGTTTGTTAGAAAAAGAAATAACCACGGATGGTCATTCAAGTTGGCGTTACCAACTGACTTTCTATAAAAAAGCCTCACATTCAACGCAACCAACCAAAATTAAGGCGAATGTCAGTGATTTAGCAGTATTGCAAGCACTTTACTTGGAGTTTAAGCCAGTTATTACCCTTTTAAACTTGAGTACTGAAAGCATCCGTTATTACGCTTATTTCGTCATCAATGCACAAATACCAAACGTTTCACGCCGCTCAAGCCAAGTGCGCTATCTATACTTAATTGCCTTTATCGCCTATCAAACGTTCAAACTGACTGATATTTTGACGGATACCTTGTTACATTCAGTGCAGAACACCCTTAATATCACGAAAAGAAATCAACAAGAACGGTATTTTAAGGAGCGAACTCAGCGTAGCGAAGCCTTTGTCCTACTGCAAGCGAAACTCACCAGCATTCGACAAATTGTAGACAACCAAGAACTTGATAATCAGCAGAAAATCGGTTTGATTAACACAGCTTTGGCAACCGAAGCCCTCTCTAAAACTGACAAAGCCTTACAAAATGGACAAGAAGATTTTGACGAACTAGAAGTACAATCACTGAAATTACAACGCCGTGTTGCAGAGCTAATTCGCCACTTGCACTTTGATAAAAATACCAGCCAACCTGCTTTACTCAAGGCCTTGAAGCATTACCAAGCCAACACTAGTACCCTTGATAAAAATGCGCCCGTGACTTTTTTAGAGACCAAAGAACGCGCGGTATTAACTAATGCCGACGGTAAATTCCGTGTTTCACTGTACAAAGCATGGTTGTTTATCAAAACCGCACAAGCCATAAAATCCGGTGCTATAAATTTGCAGCACTCAGCAAAATATCGCTCTTTGGATGATTATCTAATCCCTAAAGCAGACTGGGAAGCGCATCGTGAAGAATACTTAGCACGGGCAAATTTAGTCGAGTTTGCAGATTGCAAAACGACACTAAAAGCCCTTGAGGTCAAACTAGAGGGGAGTTATCAGCAGGTTAATCAACGTTTCAAGGCAGGTAAGAATCAATACCTAACTTTACGTGCAGACGGCACAGCTCATGTAAAAACACCGAAGCAAGAACCCGTCGAGCACCTCTCATTGGGGACTTTTTTCCCAGAGCGAAAATATATTTCGATGATTGAAATGCTAGCAACCATCAATCAAACAACTGATTTTCTCAGTGAGTTCGAGCACTGGCAAAGCAAATATCGACGCTCTAAACCCGAAGAAAAAGTCCTTTTCGCAGGGATTATCGGGTATGGCTGTGACATTGGGCATCGAAAATTAGCGCAAATATCCAGTCAGCTCAATGAGAATGAACTCGAAAATGGGGTGAACTGGTATTTTTCTCTGCAAAATATTCAGAACGCTAACGATAAAATTTTACATTTTATCAGTCAGTTAGAATTACCCAGTCAGTACCATCCCGCTGACAAACCTTTGCATACCTCAAGTGACGGGCAAAAAGTCGAAGTCAATGTGGACTCACACAACGCCAATCAGTCATTTAAATATTTTGGTAAGGGCAGTGGCGCAAGCGTGGTGACGTTCATTGATTCGCGCAATTTGATGTGGTATTCGACAGTGATTAGTGCGGCTGAACGTGAAGCGGCATACGTCATTGACGGTTTAATGCACAATGAGGTCATAAAAAGTGACATTCATTCCACGGATACGCATGGCTATTCTGAAGTTATTTTTTGCGGCACTTTTTTTCTAGGATTCGAGTTCGCCCCCCGTATCAAGGGGCAGAGTAAGCAAAAACTGGTCGCCTTCAAAAACAAAAGTGACTACGAAAAACTGGGCTATGTATTATTGCCTGATTCGCGCGTCAAAGAGGCAATCATTGAAAATCAATGGGACGAAATTTTGCGCTTTATCGCCACGATTAAACTAAAAACCACCACTGCCTCGCAACTGTTTAAACGCTTAAACTCTTACTCACATCAGCACTTGCTCTACAAAGCCATGAAAGAATTTGGCAAAATTCCTAAATCGCTATTTCTCCTAAAATATCGCGATAACTGTGTGTTCAGGCAGTCGATTGAGGCGCAACTCAACAAGGTTGAAAGTTCCAATAAATTCTCCAAAGCCATTTCGTTTGGGCATAACCAAGAGTTTGTTCAAAGTGAAAAAGAGGAGCAGGAAATTGCTGAAAGTTGCCGCCGATTGATTAAAAACGCGATTGTTTGTTGGAATTATCTATATTTGACACGCGAACTCGCTAACGAAAAAAATGAGGCTCGCAATTCTGATTTATTAGCGGCTATTCGCAATGGCTCTGTGGTTACTTGGGCGCATTTTAATCTACACGGGGAATTTGATTTTTCAGATGAAAAGATGGTGGATTCTGTGGGCTTAGTCTCTCCCAAAAAGAAGAGCTGAAAAAGTGGCTATTTTTGGGAAGCCCATATCTTCCTTAAACTCCAGTGAGATAAGGGATTAGCTAAAATCTCGTGGAACTTTAGTGTCGTTTGGTTAATTGCACCCAAATCCACACCCTTTTAATCACACCCTAGACTAACTATCATGTACTTATATTTTTATGAATGGCTTGCAATTCAACCCAGAAGGTGGTCCCCTTTCCCAGAGTGCTTTCAACTTCTAATTGCCCATCCATAAGTTCAATAATTTTTTTAGTGATAGGCAAACCAATACCAGTACCTTCAATTTCGGAGTCTTCAGCTCCTAGACGATTAAAAGCTTCAAATAATTTAGGGATATCTTCTGTTTTAATGCCTTCACCGGTATCTGAGATACCAATTTTAATACGATCAATACTAATGGGTTTTACTAATATGTTAACTTCACCATTTAATTTATTATATTTAATCGCATTACTGAGAAGGTTCAGGAAAATTTGTTTTAAACGCTTATGGTCAGTCGTTAGTCGATAATCAACATCGTGTATTTTGGGAAAATTAAGCCTAACATTAAACTGTTTAGCCATAAGCATAGTAAGGTTGAAGGCTTCTTTGATAATAGTCGTTAAATCAACGTCTGAATACTGAATATCAATAATCCCTGCTTCAATTTGTGCCAGATTAGTGACTTCACTAATAAGTTCTGATTGATGTTTAACGCCTGTTAAAATAAAGCCACAACTTTCTAAAATACTTTTATCTTCAGTTTCTATTTCAATTAACTGAGTAAAACCAGATATTGCATTTAAAGGTGTTTTTAACTCATGTGCTAAGCGGGTCATAAACTCTGATTTTGCTTGATTTGCACGCTCAGATGCTGATTTTGCCATTAAGAGTTCACGTTCCATAGCTCTATTTTTAAGACGAATTTCAACACGCGCAATAACTTCTTCTGGTACTAATGGCTTGTGAATATAATCTGAAGCACCGGCTAAAAAAGCCTCTTTCATTAACTTAGGATCTTTTAACGATGTCATAATGATGATGGGGGTATGCTTAAACTTTAATTCCTTGCGTACTTTTCTTGTAATTTCGATACCAGACTCACCCGGCATTTCAATGTCCATTAAAATTAAATCGAAGGAATGTTCCTGTATAAGCGTTAGTGCTTTTTCACCATTTTCTGCTTCAAATATTTTAAGGTTAAGTGATTTAAAAATTTCTTTTAAATACAACCTAATACTCTTAATATCATCAACAATAAGTAATTTCATAATTTAAATTAAACCTATAATTAATATTTTTTAAAATAGCGTAAAAATAATGTTACTCCGTATTCTACTTTAATTTAAATCATCAACATCACTTTTAATCAACAAAGGGTGCATTTAACCAAACTTTAGTGTCGTTTGTTTAAGCGTACCCAAAGATTTATATGGAATGGGTTTAGCCCGAAAAAAGTACCACTCTATTCTTGCCATGGCTTTTAGCTTCGTACATCGCATTATCAGCACCCATAATTAGCATATCTGAAGTGTTTACTGTATCGGGATAAATGGCAACCCCAATACTAGCACTGACAATTAACGTATTGCCTTGCCAAGCTATATTTTTAACGACCTCATTTTTTACTCGTTCAGCCGTACATAAAGCCTCTTCTATATTATCCAAATTAGGCAATAAAATAAGAAATTCATCGCCCCCATATCGGGAGACTGTATCCATTCCTCTCACACAACTTAAAAGCCTTTGCGTGATAGTGGTTAAGACAAAATCACCTGCTTTATGAGAATGCTGATCATTAATTAATTTAAAACCGTCTAAATCGATAAATAATATAGCCACTTTTTTATCGCTACGTTTTGCACTAGCAAATGATGTATCAAGCTGTCCATTCAATAAGGCTCTATTCGCTAACCCGGTTAAGACATCATGTGTTGCAAGGTATTCTGTTTTATCATTCGCCTTTTTGCGTAATATGACTTCCCGCTCAAGTTCTTTTTTTTGTTCTTCCAGCATCATAATTGATGTTTTGAGTGCCTGCTGTTGCTCCCAAAGTTTAATAAAAATAGATACTTTAGATAACAATATTCTGTCATCCACGGGCTTTTCAAGATAATCCACAGCACCACAGCGATAGCCTCTTATTTGGTGATCAGCATCCTTATAAGCGGCAGTAATAAAAATAATGGAAACATGCTCGTTGCTTTCAATGTTCAGCAGCAAGTCGGCGGTTTCATAGCCATCCATATCAGGCATTTGCACATCCATCAATACTAAAGAAAACTTATAATCTAAAGCCAGTTGTAATGCTTTATTACCTGACAGAGCAGTCATAATATCAACATTAAATTCAGCTAATAATTTAGAAAAAGCCTTCAGGTTATTCGGCTGGTCATCAACTATCAGTAATTTTGGACGCGTCACTATCATAAAGTATTGTTTTTAAATATAAATAAAAATTAAGTGTTTATTAAAAAATATTTCATTAATTATCTTCCACATAGAGAGCCTTTTTAGCTATCACCTCTTAAGTATTGATTGTTTCATTCGTTTCATCTATGAGGTCTATTTTTGTCTCATTGCCAAGTGGTATTTCAATCCAGAAAGTTGAGCCTTGTTCTTCAACACTATCAAAACCAATGGTCCCGCCCATCATTTCAATGATATTTTTAGTGACAACAAGTCCAATACCTGTTCCTTCAATGTCGGATTGTTCTTGTCCCAATCGATTAAATGCACCAAAGACTTTTTTATACTGATCTTTTGGGATACCGATACCGGTATCTGTAACAGTAATTATTACTTTATTATCTGCTGTTTTAGACCATTCAACAGTGACACTGCCATTCGGTTTATTATATTTAATCGCATTACTGATTAGGTTGATAAGCACTTGTTTTAGCTTAGTGTAATCAGCAAGTACCACTAAGGCTAAATTTGTTTTAAGCTGAAGCTGAATATTAGCTTTCATTGTTATCGGTTGTAATAGCGACAAGGTATCTTTCATCACATCTATTAGGTCGATATTTTCTATAGACAACATGAGCTTACCTCCTTCAATAGTAGATAACTCCAACACATCATTGATTAGATTTAATAGATGTTTCCCACTGGAAAGAATGTAATCCACATTTTCTTTTTGATCTTCAGATAATGATGGGTCAGAGTCTAATTTTAATATCTGCCCAAAACCTAAAATAGCATTAAGAGGGGTTCTGAGTTCATGGCTCATTGAAGATAGAAATTCAGACTTGGCCTTGTTTGCCGATTCAGCTGAATCACGTGCGAATATTAAGTCGGCTGTACGTAGCTTAATTTCTTCTTCTAAGTGTTCTTTATATCTAATTAATTCAGCTTCTGCTGTTTTGATCTCAGTGATGTCCATGTTCGTACCAAGCATCCGGATAGGCTTTCCATCTTTATCATGAAATACTTTTGCGAGGGCTTTAATATGGCGAATGTCACCATTTGAGCCAAGAATACGGAAGTCAGTGTCAAACGTCTTTTTACCGGAAATACCATCTTCGATTTCATGTCTGGCACGCAGGAGGTCATCAGGGTGTAATGTTTTCTCCCAAGCTTCATAGGCACCACTAAAATCTTCACGTTTGATATTGAAGACGGTAAACATCGAGTCATCCCATACCAGCTCAGATGTCAGTAGATTCAAATCCCATATACCAACGCCATTTGAAGTGACAGCCAAAGAAAATCGCTCTTCTTTTTCTTTTAAGTCATATTCAATTCTTTTACTGTCGGTAATATCCCGTGCAATACCAAATAAACCAACAATGTTACCAGCATCATTTTTTATAGGATATTTTCTGTTATCAACCCAGCCCTTGTTGCCATCGCCATCTAGAGTTTCTTGCTCTTTATGTGCAACATCAACGCCTGCAAATACCTGTTTCTCTAGGCTGTAGTAAATATCGGCAAAGGCTTCAGGAAATACATCGTAATCGGTCTTGCCAATCAAATCCATCCAGTGTTCTGATGGTTCGGTAATATCTACTAAGGTTTCGCTGGCCCCCGTGAAGACGTGGTTACTGTCTTTGAAGTAAATATAGTCATCGGTGTTATCCATCATAGCTTTGAAATTCGCCATCATGGTTTGGTCACCTTGATCTTCCCATAGACTTTTTGCATCTTGTAGTAGAATTTCAAGCGTTACGTATTTTTCTGCGTTATTGATTCTTTTGGTGTATTGGCCCTTTACACAACGAATATGCCCATCAGCCTGCCTGAGTCTGATATTGAAAGAACTTGAGATTGGGTTAACGTCGTTCGAAAACAATGCATCTGCAATGTCTTGGTCATCTGGGTGAATGCGACTTTGCAACGTTACTTTTCCGCTAAGAAAATCATCTACGTAGAAACCCAGTAAATCATATATACCGTCACTGACTGTCAAAACGCCTGTAGACTGGCTAATAGCAATACTAAAACTTGCTTGTAATATCTGGGTAATATTTGTATTTGCTCTCATACAGAACAAAATCCTTTGTTTAGAAGCTGAACCTTAGGTAGAGCATAAACCACTTCACATGCAAATCAAAGCGGTCAAATGGTCTAAGAGTTTGATTACTTGGCAGGGTTTTGCTGCTAGATTCGCATTGATCACAAATATACCGTTCAACCTATGACCGTTATTGGCACGTTAGCGACGAATTGTTCAAAGATCGCTATTCGACCCAAAACAGACAGTGAGGTTTTTAAAAATTTAAACCTGATTTATTATTCACTGTCACTTGAGCCTATCGGATAGTTATACAATGTCACTGTTATATTTTTGTATAAACACGATCTTTTGGTTCTAAAAGAGTATTATCACTCGAGGTTCTATGATTTTGAAGCGGATTATTTATCATGTTTTACAAAAGTAAATCTAAAGATGAAAACAATATTACTCCAGTAAAAGCTAAATACCATTCTATTCAAGTTCTTCCTTGTGAAAATTCCTGTGATCCCGCCAGATGGATTTCTTCAAAAATATATTTACTAAATGAACTATCTCAGTTGCCACTAGAAAGTTGTAACAAAATTAATGAATGTAGGTGTAAGTTCAAACATTATGATGATAGGCGACAGCATGAAGATAGGCGTAATGACAGTGTCGTGCTTCAAAATACATTCAGTGGCGACGAGCATAGAGAGCAGAAAAAAAGAGGTAGACGTGATGATGACTAAGCTCTTTGTTTGCTGGTGGATTAATCACTAAACTCAGTTTGAGCCTTATCTCACATTTCCTCCCGAATAACAGGCAATAAAAAAGCCCTAGCTGTATTATCAGCTAAGGCTATCTTTAACTGAGCACCAGATAGCTAACAATTCACTTTATTTATCAATGGTTTAGTGAGGTGTTTGTTCAAGATTTGAGCACACATAAGAGGCGTTATCGGAGCAATACACGCACGCGTGCGAGGTACGAGGGCTAGGGCTAGGGAGGGTAAAAAGTCTAGGGTATAGCTAACAAATGACAGTCGTCAGTGATTTAATTACCCTGCTTATTACCCTGCTGTAAATGATCTTTCCTCTCTTTGTTTGGCAAACCGATCTCGTGAACGATTATGAATGTCGACAGCACGCCTGCCATATGGACGCGTTCTATTGTGTGAGCTCGATGTTAAATCATCGCTGTCAAACCTTCTTCTGTCAAACTTGTGTCTACGATCATCAAAATGCTTGAATGTACAGCCACAACTTAAGTTAGAGCTTGTGAATAGCTCAAGAACTTCACTGTAAAGCACTCTCTTTCCTGCAAGTTTTGACAATGGACAATTACAGTCGTTACCTGGAATAACTTCGATAGCATGAAAACTAATTCTGTTCATTTATATAGTCCCAACCAATCTCGATGTTTCGATAAAATAAAGTGGCAATACTTCTGCCTTATCAAATAGACCCATAATAAACTTAAATGTTACAACACTAATAAACCGATAGATAACTGAAAACAAATTACCTGATGATGATAAAGCATAAATAATATCAAGATAAGTACGCACACGCGAGGCAATGAGGGGAGGGGGGATTAAATCTATACAGGATGATGTTCACAAGTACCGCTGCCTAGTTTAATTTTTACACCGCCATTTGGAGCATTTTAGAATTGACTGATGTTTGTATTTATTACTAGCGATAAAACGAAGAACCTGATGCTAAAGTGTTTTAGTGCCCCCCCTATATGGGGGGGATGATATTTTGATTCACATAGTGATATTATTTTAGCCATAAGTAAAGGAGGATTTATGGCTAAACATAGCGTGGAAGGAGTTACGGTATCAGGTAGAGCAGATGACATTCATAAATGGTGTAAAGAAGGTGGTGCTGTAATACTTAAAAGAGAACCAGATAATCCGCATGATAAGAATGCTATTGCTATTTTTATCATAGTGAAAATGTTAT
>CAJWBY010000140.1 GCA_913020705.1 uncultured Colwellia sp. | reverse complement strand
GTTTTACGAAGCTGAAACAGCTAAAGCAAAAGAAGAGGGTGTATTATTATCTCTTCATTTAAAAGCTACCATGATGAAAGTTTCAGACCCAATCATGTTTGGGCATGCAGTAAAAGTTTTCTATAAAGATGTTTTTGAAAAACATGCTGCAATATTTGAACAACTTGGCGTTGATGCTGATAATGGTGTTGGTGATGTTTACGCAAAAATTTCACGTTTACCAAGCGAAAAACAAGCTGAGATTGAAGCTGATTTAGCTGCTGTTTATACAACACGTCCAGAAGTTGCGATGGTTGACTCTGATAAAGGTATTACAAATTTCCATGTACCAAGCGATGTTATAATTGATGCATCAATGCCAGCAGCTTTAAGAGCTTCAGGTATGATGTGGGATCGTGATGGTAAGCAAAAAGATACTAAGTTTATGATCCCTGATCGTAACTACGCAGGTGTATTTTCTGCAGTTGTTGATTTTTGTCGTGAAAACGGTGCTTTCAACCCAACAACAATGGGTACTGTACCAAACGTAGGTCTAATGGCTCAAAAAGCTGAAGAATACGGTTCTCATGACAAAACATTTACAATGGTTGGTAAAGGTACTGTTCGTGTTGTTAATGACAATGACGAAACTTTATTAGAGCATACAGTTGCTGAAGGTGATATTTGGAGAATGTGTCAGGTTAAAGATGCACCTATCCAAGATTGGGTAAAACTTGCCGTTACTCGTGCTAAAGCGACCAACGTTCCAACTGTTTTTTGGTTAGATGAAAATCGTGGTCACGATGCAGAAATGATTAAAAAGGTTAATACTTATTTAGCTGACCATGATATTTCTGGTTTAGACATTCAAATTTTAGCTCCAGTTAAAGCATGTGAGTTTACATTAGCACGTACCGCTAATAGTGAAGATACTATTTCTGTAACAGGTAATGTTTTACGTGATTACTTAACTGATTTATTCCCAATTTTAGAATTAGGTACAAGCGCTAAAATGCTTTCAATTGTTCCACTTATGAACGGTGGTGGCTTATTTGAAACTGGAGCAGGTGGTTCAGCTCCTAAGCATGTTCAGCAATTTGAAAAAGAAAATCATTTACGTTGGGATTCGTTAGGTGAATTTTTAGCACTTGCTGCTTCTTTAGAACACGTAAGCGTTAATACTAAGAATAGCAAAGCACAAGTACTTGCAGATACTTTAGATTCTGCAACGGGTAAATTCCTTGATGAAAATAAATCTCCTTCTCGCAGAGTCGGTGAGTTAGATAATCGAGGTAGTCATTTTTACCTTGCTATGTATTGGGCACAAGCACTTGCAGCGCAAACATCAGACGAAGAGTTAAAAGCGAGCTTTACTGCTATCGCTCAAGCATTAACGAAGCAAGAAGAAAAAATCGTTGCTGAATTAAATGCCGCTCAAGGACCATCTATGAATATCAATGGTTACTACTATGCAGATGTTGAACTTGCAAGCAAAGCAATGCGCCCAAGTGAAACATTTAATACTATTTTATCTAGCTTGCTATAACTTATTGTAGCTACTGAGAAGTAGATATAAAAAAGGCTGAACATCGTAATTGATGTTCAGCCTTTTTATTATACGTTATAAACTATTTAGAGATTTTTACTCTAATTCTATTACTGCCGACTCTAGATTCGTGTAATGCTTTAATTGCTTTTTTAGCTTCAGCTTCATTAGGCATTTCAACAAAGGCGAAACCTTTAGATTTTCCCGTTGCTTGATCTAAAACTAAAGTACACTCGGTGACACCACCAATTGCTGAAAATAAAATCCGAATTTCTTGTTCGGTTGTAGAGCGTGATAAATTACGTACTAAAAGTTTCATCAGGAATCCTATAAAATAATATTAAGCTAATTATCTCAAGATAGTTTGTATTCACCAAGCTATTTCACTTTATTATAAGATATTAATGGTTTTAAACGCTTAATTTAAACGGTTGTTTTAATTATTCACCATGGTTATACTCAATATCACCTATTCTGTATTAGTGTTGAAGCTCTTTTTCATTTAATTTGAATGTTCAAGGGAAGATAACCTATACTAAAATAAGCAGTTTTATCCATAATACAAACAATCTAGCTGTTAAGTTCAAAACCATTAACGTTATTGTGCTAAAGAAGAGGAATCATATATGTCTGCAAATGTAATAATCCCCACCGACGGTCAAGCCATTACTTATGAGAACGGAAAACTATGTGTGCCTAATAACCCCATTATTCCATTTATAGAAGGTGATGGAATTGGTATTGATGTAACGCCACCCATGATAAAAGTTGTTAATGCTGCTGTCGAAAAAGCATATAACAGTGAACGTAAAGTTCATTGGATGGAAGTTTATGCAGGGGAAAAAGCAACTCAAATGTACGACTCTGAAACATGGTTGCCTGATGAAACGTTAGACATGTTTAAAGAATACAAGGTCGGAATAAAAGGCCCATTAACTACACCTGTTGGTGGCGGTATGCGTTCATTAAATGTTGCGCTTAGGCAAATTCTAGATCTTTATGTTTGCCAACGTCCAGTGCAATGGTTCACCGGTGTGCCTAGCCCAGTAAAAAAACCTAGTGAAGTTGACATGGTTATTTTCCGAGAAAATTCAGAAGATATTTATGCAGGTATTGAATACCAAGCTGGTACTGAACAAGCTAAGAAAATGATTAACTTTTTAATCGAGGAAATGGGTGCTACAAAAATCCGTTTCACGGAAAACTGTGGTATTGGTATCAAACCAGTATCAAAAGAAGGTACAGAGCGATTAGTGAGAAAAGCCATTCAGTATGCTATTGATAACGACAGAGAGTCGGTAACATTAGTACACAAAGGTAATATCATGAAATACACAGAAGGGGCCTTTAAAGAATGGGGTTACCAATTAGCCCGTGATGAATTCGGTGCCGATTTTATTGCTGGTGGCCCTTGGTGTTCATTTATAAATCCAAAAACAGGTAAAGAAATTATCATCAAAGATGTTATTGCCGATGCGATGTTACAGCAGATTTTATTAAGACCTGCAGAATATAGCGTGATAGCGACATTAAATTTAAATGGTGATTATTTATCTGATGCACTTGCTGCGCAAGTTGGCGGTATTGGTATTGCACCTGGTGCCAATATGAATGATGACATTGCCATATTTGAAGCCACTCATGGAACGGCGCCTAAGTATGCTGGTTTAAATAAGGTGAATCCTGGTTCAGTTATTTTATCAGCTGAAATGATGTTAAGACATATGGGTTGGGTTGAAGCTGCTGATTTATTACTTAAAGGTATGTCAGGTGCTATTAATGCTAAAACCGTTACTTATGATTTTGAGCGTTTGATGGATGGTGCAACATTAGTGACTTGTTCAGAATTCGGTGACTGCATAATTGACCATATGTAATTGACCATACAAAGGATCCGTCGGACAATGTTCGATGGATTGTTTTGTAATATTATAATTTAGAGTTTCTATACTCAGGCTTTCAAAAATAGAAATTATAATCAGATGAAGTTTCACAAGGACAAATTCAAACGTTAAACTGCAATTAGCTTAATCTACGCTTTTTATTCTACGAGTAATCACGGGTAACAACTCCTCAGAATGCAGACAGCTCACTATGACCGATACCTTTTAGTATTGGACTTAGTGGGTTTGTTGTTTTACAATGCATTCATACCTTAATTTGAGCATTATTAATGTCATCTCCTAAAAATAAACTAACCCCATTATATCCAACTTATGTTGAGCTATGTGAAATGTCACTCGATGAATATCCCACGATTCATCAGTTCATTAACACAAATAATGAAGACCATTGGTTAGAACATTGGAATTGGGGAAAATCATTTCTAGAATATACTGGCCGAAATAAATCTGTTCACACCTATGACAGATTTAGAAATGAAATTGAACGCTTCTTATTATGGTCGTTTATAGAAAAGCAAAAGCCAATTGATCAACTTCGCAAAACAGATATTTTAGAGTACGCTGATTTTTGCTGGCAGCCACCAGTTACTTGGATTGGTCTTAATAATCATGAACGCTTCAGAATTGAAAATGGCGCTTTTGTAGCTAATGAACTTTGGCGACCGTACAAAATCCAAGTACCTAAGAACCAAATTAATAAAGATATTGATAGAAAAAAATATCGTCCTTCACAACAAACCTTAACTTCTTCATTTACAGCAATAATCGTTTTTTATAACTATTTGATGGGTGAAGAATTTTGTTATGGTAATCCTGCACAAATAGCTAAGAAAGATTGTAAACACTTTATTAGTGACACCCAAGTTAAGGAAGTTAAACGTTTAACGAGTATTCAGTGGCAATACATGCTTGATACAGCGATAGAAATGGCTAATGAAAGCGCCCTTCATGAAAGAAATTTATTCATTATTGCTACGCTTAAAACACTATTTTTGAGAATTTCAGAGCTATCTGATCGTCCCGCATGGTCACCTACAATGGGACATTTTTGGCAAGATGACGATGAAAACTGGTGGCTTAAAGTCTTTGGTAAAGGTAGAAAACTTCGCGATACTACAGTACCAGTTGATTTTCTTCCTTTTTTAGAGCGTTATCGTTTATCACGTGGACTAACATATTTACCTTCAAGTGGAGAAAATACGGTACTTGTTGAGAAAATACGTGGTCAAGGAGGTATGTCTTCAAGACACTTACGAAGATTAGTACAAGAAATTTTTGACAACGCTTACCTAAAAATGAAGCAAGAAAAAGGTGAGAAAAAAGCACTAAAACTTAAAGAAGCCTCTACTCATTGGTTACGTCATACTGGTGCTAGTATGGAGATTGAACGTGGTCGTGGTTTAAAAGACTTATCTGAAGATTTAGGTCATGCGAGTATGGCGACAACTGATACTATTTATGTTCAAACTGAGAATAAAAAGCGCGCTGAAAGTGGTAAGAAACGTAAAGTTAATTAATCAAAACGTAACTATTTTAATGTTATTAATAGTTACGTTTCAGTGATTTATAAAGATAATAAGATTAACAAGCAATCAATCTATTGGCAGGACTTTTAATGCTAATTCAGGGTCTAAACGAACATTGAACCAATTAATTCGCCAATCTAAATGTGGGCCAGTTGCCCTGCCGCTTGAACCCACTGCAGCAACGATTTGACCTTTTATAACTTCATCACCATTTTTTACGTATGATTTACTTAAATGAAGAAAGCTTGAAGTGATGCCATGTCCGTGATCGATGATCATGGTACCACCTGAATAGAACATATCAGGAACGAACATTACAACTTTCCCCGATGCAGGTGCTTTCACAGGATCTCCTGTTTTACCTGCGTAATCCAAGCCAAAGTGAGGACGCTTTGGAATGCCATTGAAAACACGTTGGCTTCCATATACACCGGTAATTATACCCTTTATCGGAGCAATAAACCCTTTTGCAAAATCTGTCTTATCACTAGAGGTTTTCCGAGCTGTCCTTACCTGAAATCCGTCTTTTTTAGAGCGGGCGACTGATTTAGGGTTTGGATTCATTATTTTTTTCGCAATACCTTCAATACGCTGTATTTTATATTCACGCTTTGTGGGTGTTAGTGTTTTCTTTTCAGTTCTACCGTCAGGCTGAGTGATGAGTAGTTGATAAGATTTTTCATCATCACGACCAAAACCAAAAACATAGTCACCATTTTTTGATAAAGATAAAACTTTACCATCAAAAGTAACGATATTCTTAAAGTCAGTTTTTCCAATGACTAAGGCGCCCTGTTTAATTTCGCCAGAAAGTTTTATATCGGCCAAAACAATTTGTGACAATAAGACACTGCTTATACCAAAACAAACAATGCAACTTTTGATGAGTTTAAACTTAAGCATTAGCTATTGCACCTTTACCAACACCTTCAAAAGCAACGACGGTTATATCTTTATTATCCTGAGCGACTAATTGTCTCGCAATAAAGTCTGCTAATAATTCAACTGTTGAATCACAATCAACAACGTCTAATACTCTATTATCAACCGCTATATCAAATCGACCTTGTGGTGCAGTGTAAGAAAAGAAATGGTGATCGGGAGTCAAATTATGTAGAGCAAAGTGAGACAACTCTATTTTATCTTTTCCAATACGGTCAACTTCTGAAGCAATATATATATCCTTCCATCTTAAACACCATTCTTTTTCTAACTTAGGTACACGTTTACCTTGATGTAATATATTGATAGTAGACCTGTGGCCGTGAGCAATACGCTGACAATTTCCGTCATGCAACTTCAACCCGTGTGTATAGTGGTAAAAGTCACCACTGATATTTTCAGGACGAAGTGTTAATTTTAATCCTTGAACATTTTGAGGTAATTGTTCAAGAATTATTTTGTTTAAATGATCTGTCACAGATTCAATATTAATAGTATCAGATTCGATTTTTGCAAAAGCACACTTTGGAGATTGTAAAAAGTAACTTGCACGTTCGCTAATTAAATCTACATATTCATGGTCATTATTATGTCCGGAATCATTCACGGTAATACAAGCGTTTTTCATCGGCAACAATAATTTATGATCAACAGCATCATCAATAATAGCTTTAATCTGCTTTTTAACTACGGCAAAATCAAGCACCATACTCATTTCATTTAGTGCTCCATCAAGAAGCACATCAACAATCCAACTTTCACCAACAATACCTCGTTGTTGGCAACAGTATGAAAAATCTATGACGGTTAAATCATTTACAAATAATTGCATTATTACTCTCTACTACTCTTTATTAATTTAGTCTTTTATTTGCCAAGCAATGGTATCGTTAGCACGAATAGGTACAACAACGTCTTCACCGAAAGATAATGTTGCTGGCACTTTCCATTCAACTTTTTCAATTGTTATCTTATCGTCATTCACGGGTAAGTTATAAAATGCTGGTCCATGTAGGCTGGCAAAACCTTCTAATTTATCTAATGCATTAGCTGCTTCGAATGCTTCTGCATAAAGTTCAATTGCCGCATGCGATGTGTAACAACCTGCACAACCACAATCAGATTCTTTAGCATGCTGAGGATGTGGAGCTGAGTCAGTGCCTAAGAAAAATTTAGCGCTACCACTTGTAGCTGCTTCAATTAATGCTTGCTGATGAATATTACGTTTTAAAATAGGCAAACAGAAAAAGTGAGGACGTATTCCTCCAACTAACATATGGTTACGGTTAAATAACAAATGATGAACAGTTATCGTAGCAGCAACATTTTCACCCGCTTGTTTTACAAAATCGACAGCGTTCTTAGTCGTTATATGTTCTAAAACAATTTTTAATTCTGAATATTTAGCCACTAACGGTTTCAATATTGTATCAATGAAAACGGCTTCTCGATCGAAAATATCAATGTCGTGATCTGTTACTTCACCATGAACTAATAAAGGCATACCAACTTCTTGCATTGCTGCTAAAACGTAAGCAATATTATCAACATTAGTAACACCTGAAGATGAATTGGTTGTTGCTCCAGCAGGATATAACTTAGCAGCAAAAACAATACCAGTAGCTTTTGCTACTTTTATATCTTCTGGTGTTGTTGTATCAGTTAAGTACAAGACCATTAAAGGTTGAAATTGTTTACTTTTACTTGAGTCATTAGAAGTAGCAGCAAGTATACGTTGATGATATTGCGTTGCTAATTCTGCATTTGTTACTGGTGGTACTAGGTTTGGCATCACAATAGCGCGACCAAAATAACGGCTAGTATCGGGAACAGTTGTAGTTAATGCTTCGCCATCGCGTAAATGTACATGCCAATCATCTGGGCGAGTAATGGTTAATGTTGTCATTATATACCTATAAATTTGTTTGCTAATTCTAAAATTCTGTATTGTCAGATTGTTGAGCTTCTTGCTCATGTTTATCAGCCGTTTGTAATAACGCTAATAATTGGTCTTTTAAATTTGGTGGTACTTTATAAATGGTAATACTTTCATTGGCTGCATTATAAACAACATCTTCACCAAAATGACTACGTTCAAAGCTTAAACTAATGCCATTCCCGTAACCCGAATATTTAGTCACTTTATTAACAACTGTTTGATCGTGTGGGAAAGACTCTTCAAGTGGATAAGATTGCTCTTGGCAAAATTGATGAAAATCTTGTGATGCGCCTTCTTGCTTGATCACTTCACCTATTTCTTGAATTGATACATCTTGTGCAGCACTTTTCTGTTCTTTACAGTAATTCAGTAACTCTTTACGAGTCGTTTGTTTCTCTGATGCGTCAAGTTGATTCACAGCAACATAATCTTCAACAGCTTGAACTAAGGTTTGTGTTTGCTCTTTAGCATTCAAACCTTCTTCACAACCTAAAAAGTCTAGAAAAAAGTCAGAAACAACACGACCGGCTCTACCTTTTATAAATGAAACATACTTGTTGCCTTGTTCGTTCTCTTTATAATCAAATAAATCAATACGAGCAGCGAGTTGCATACGTGCAGTATCGAGATGTTTATCTGCTGAAATATTTAATTCACCATCAACCGAGTAATGTTCTGATACAGGGATGATAGTAGCAAGTAAATAGCGTCCGCCCATATATTCATAATGACATACAACAAGATAACCAGTTTCAGCCAAATTATATTTTTCTAATTCATTCTTTAATAAATTAGCTGCTTGGCTACTAAAAGCATAAAAAGATTGAGCATCACCTAAATAGCTTTCCATAATATCAACAAAACGAGCAGAATCTCCTGCAGCAGGCATTGTTGTAAAATGTCCATAAGCTTTACTTGCCTTGGCGTTGTATATTTTATGTAGTGCATCAACAAAGTTTTCAATCTTATTGGTGAACTCGATGGATTCTGGCCCTAAACGCAGCACAACTTCACCGGTTTCTTCTTTTTTAGTTAAAAAATGTAGGGCAATATTAGAAATAATTAAACTCATAGTTAAAGGCCAGTTTTATATTGTTCAGGCATTTGATAAACTTGTACTAATCTATCAAGCAACCTATTAAGTATTTTAAGATGCCTATTGTATCCAAGTATTCGAATGAACGTGTAGAAAAAATTATCCAAAATTTACATGATGTTTTAGTTAATGAGTCTGCAACCCCCGACCTAGCGCTAATGTGCTTAGGAAACACCTTAACAGAAATTATAAATAAAAATATTCCAGAGGCAAAAAGAGCTGGAATTGTAACCAACTTTACTGACGCATTAAAGAAATCGGTCCAATAATTACACCTTAATTTATAATTATTAACCTAATAAACTAAAAATAATAAGAGAATGATAATTACCTATGGTTGCATTTGACTCAAAAACGTATAGCAAACGACTATTACACCTGATCAGTTGGAGCCATTGGTTCACTTTTTTTAATATTATTGCCGCTATCGGATTATCATCTTTTTATATTTTTAGTGAAGGCGGACCTGAAACGTTACTGGGCCAATTTTATTTAGTTTCAACATGGTTTAGTCATATGGGTTTCTTAACCTTTATGACTTTTGTCTTAATATTATTCCCGATCACCTTAATTTATCCTAACACTCGTTTTATAAGGGCAACTGCATCTGTAGTTTTTACAATACAGCTATTAGTATTGTTATTAGACGCCTATATATATAATAGCCTGGGCTATCATTTAAATGCCTCTTCAAGCGCTCAAATATTTGACCTTATTTCTACTCAAATTCAAAGTAATAGCCGAATGTTCTGGTTTATTAGTATTGTTTTAACACTGGCCATTTTTTCGTTTGAGTTAACGGTGAGTAATTATGCTTGGAAACATTTACGTGATCTACAAAAACGAGTGTTTGCAAGATTTGTTGTAGCAGGTTTAGTTTGTTCTTTCTTCTTCAGCCATATAATACATATTTGGGCTGATGCTAATTTGGAATATGACATTCTAAGACAAGATACCGTATTACCACTATCTTACCCATCAACTGCTAAAACATTATTAACCAAGTATGGCATGTTTGACCGTGAAGCTTATATAGAACGTACTACTAGTCCATTAGCTTTTACCAATGCTATACCTGAATATCCATCGATAAATGGACAATGTTCTAAATCATCAACAATGCAATCTGTTTTCATGGTAGTTAATGACGAAATGTTAACGCCTAAACAGATAAAACAATTTAAACAAAGAAATACTGAAAACTCATTAACATTAGAGCATCACATTGATAACGCGTTACCAAAAAGTGCTTGGTTTAATTTGTTTTATAGCCTACCCAGTATTTACCAAGATGGACTTGTACAGCAAAACGCTACTCCTTTGTTATTCCAATCAATAAACAATAATAATCTGTCATCAACATATACATTATTTCATGGTAAAGACGTTGGATCTGGTGGTGTTGAAAAACAGAAGTATGGTTTTGAGCACTTATTTACTGAACAAAAGAAACTTAACAATATCTCAACATTAGTTTTTGCGAATAAGCTAAATAACATCCCTGTTGGATTACATTTGTTCTATTTTGCAGATAGTAGTAGTTACCAATTTGAACTCTTTATGGACGCCCTGCTTTTAGCTCAAAAAGCAAAAGAATCTAAAGATATTATTTGGATAACATCGATAGGTAACGAATCTAAAACAACAGCTTTCTCAATTAAGCCATCATTACTTATTTTACCTAATAGTAAGAGTAAGACAGTCAATCATTTAACCAGCCATATGGACATTCAACCTACGCTTATTAATCATTGGTTAAACTGTGACGTTAATGAAAAGTCGTATAGCAATGGCAAGGACTTGTTGCAGTTGAAGAAAGACCGCATTATTGCTAACACGATGGAAGATGGCATTATGGTATTTAGTAAAGATAAATCGGTGTTCATTAACCAGAATGGCAATTTCGAAAGTTACTCACGACAATTAGCGGCACCTATAACGGTAAACTCAGATTTTCCACTAATGATTGATGGTGTTAATTTCATTAAACAATTTAGCCAACAAACAAACAAATTGAACAATAAATAAACTAACGGATTAATTTACTATTCTTTATATTGCAATCAGGTATTAAACCATTATTATACAAACAGTAAACATATAAACCCTCTTAAAGTTTACTGTTTCGGGGTATAGCGCAGCTTGGTAGCGCGTGCGTCTGGGGGACGTGAGGTCGCAAGTTCGAATCTTGCTACTCCGACCACATTAGAATAAAACAAAAGCCACTTACTGAGTTATTATAAACTCTAGGTGGCTTTTTTCTTAATATGACGGCCAATAATAAGAATATTCATCCAAACGTATTTAACCTGTTAAATTATTCCTTCTCAAAATTCTACTTTATATAAAGGTTCACCTTCTATTAAAAGTTTCATAAAAAACCTTAATTCAGTTTGTTTTTTGGCCAGTTCAGCCAGACTATTTATGTTCCAATACGTATAATATTCTTAATTAATTCAGAAAAACTTATAACTATTGTTTCCAAAATAAGCTATACCGTTAAGGTACGCTAATTAATATTGTCAATATATTAGGGATTCGACATAACTTCAAATTGAATATAGGGATGTATAAGGAACATGAGAAATAGGGGCATACAGGAAAGAGTATGGTTATTAATCAGTTTAATAGCATTTATTTGTATTCTTCCCTTTACATTTATTCGCTTGTATTACGGTGACTTAGCGATTGTACTTCTTGATGGAGTAATATCAGCAATACTATTAATAATTTTTACATATACTTATAGAACTCGAAAAATTGAGTTTGCAAAAAACATAATTGCCATTCTTTTATCTATTGCAGCTCTTATGAGTATTGTACTTAAAGGACATGCACAAATCCTTTGGATTCACCCTACCATAATAGCTATTTACTATTTGATACCCATAAAACTTGCGAGCATCATCAATATTATACTCATAACGTTAATGATCATTATTGTTATGCCGCTTACCGAGTTAGTCGATTTAATAACCATTATTGCTACTACGACATTAACAGCCTGTCTTTCATTTTTAATCTCTTTGGGGTTTAATTCCCCGCAGCTTGCTGCGATTTGGGATAAGCGCTAAAGTATCAGGATGAGTATATTTCTCCATAAAAGTCATAATGTTTCAGTTCTGATGTATCACCTTGTTTGTCCAGCTAAATATCGCAAAGCGATATTTACTGATGAAGTGGATCATGCACTTAAAGATGTTTGTGAAGAAATATCTAAAAGGTATGAAATTGCATTTATAGAAATAGGAACAGATAAGAATCATGTTCATTTTTTGATTCAATCAGTCCCTATGTATAGCCCTAAAAAAATAGCGCAAATAGTAAAGAGTATTACGGCAAGAGAGATTTTTAAGAAATGCCCATTTGTTAAAAAGGAATTATGGGGAGGGGAGTTTTGGTCAGATGGATACTTTATTACTAGTGTAGGTAAACATGGTAATGAGTCAATAATAAAAGATTATGTAAAGAATCAAGGAGAAGATTCTTATAAAAAACTTAAGCGAGAACTAATGACAGATGATCAATTCCAACTATGGTGAGGGTCATTCATTAATACCCCGCTTTCACGTAGTGAAAGACGAGCCTAAGCGAGACAGCTTGCTGCGGGGATTTTTACTAAAAAATAATTTTACAAAAAATGATACTTGAGTTTATATCAATTTAGCCCATTTATTTTATTTAACACTAACGGGA
>CAJWBY010000139.1 GCA_913020705.1 uncultured Colwellia sp. | reverse complement strand
TAATGATTTTGAATTGAAAATTAATGAGTTAGAAAAAGTAGCTTAACTGGGGTGTCTGAATTTACTTGACCAGGTCAAGCATTTTATATGACTATAGGTATTGTCTTAGGGGATTATATCTTTATTGTGTTAGCGCTATTTGGTCTGTCTGCTCTTGCGGAAATAATGGGCACCACTTTTTTTATTATTAAGTATTTGAGTGCAGGTTATTTGATTTGGCTGGGAGTTAGGCTTCTTCGCACGAGTTCTGATTCAGTTAACATTGAAGCATCAAAAAACTCATCGCTCATCTCTAATTTCTTAACAGGCCTTTTCATTACACTGGGTAACCCTAAAGCAATTTTATTTTATATTGGTTTTTTCCCTGCTTTCATTAATGTAAGTGAAGTTACTATTTATGATACAGGTTTAATAATGTTAGCTGCTACATTAGCATTTGGCAGTGTAAATATGTGTTACTCATTTCTAGCTGTAAAAGCTAGAAATACATTTAAATCACCTAATGCTTCATCAGTTATTAATAAAGCAGCAGGTACTATAATGGTCTCAACGGGTGTTTTAGTGGCAGTTAAAGCGTAGCAATATAAAGCCTGTTTTTAAGTATTAGTGAAATGTTTATTACGTTATTGATCATAACCATGACGATGATTATCAATAAAAAAATTAAAGCGCTAGAAATTGAAGATACCTTAAGTCATAACTTAAAAAGCAAAACGACAGAATCGTAATCTTAGAAGCCATTATCACCGATAAAAAATATGCACTGAATAAAAGTATCCTCAATCTTGAATGATTCAAATTTATCAGAAGCTATTTTAAATGGTTAATACTTAAATCAACATATTACGGCTAGAAACGATGAAGAAAAAAAATATTATAAGAATGCTTAGAATTGTATTTATTATTGCCAGTATTAGTTCTTTGGCTTTTGTTCTTTGGCTTTTGTTCTTTGGCTTTTGTTCTTTGGCTTTTGTTCCTTGGGTTTTGGTCAATGCCTGGATTTTACCACTACCCAATACGGTTCAAGAACAAGTAAATCAAACCATTGGTCATGGGTTTGACGGTATGATTGTGTATGTTGATGAAGCTGGTAAATCACCGTCGTTCTATAGTGCTGGTTTAAAAAGTAGAACTAACAAAGTGCCAGCTGATGCTCAATCATTATTTAAAATTGCTAGTATCAGTAAGTTATATGTTGCTGTCGCTGTTGCCAAATTAGCTAATGATCAGCGTTTATCATTAGACAAAACCCTCGCTGATTATATTCCAGCACTGATGGGGAGAATTGAACATGCAGATAAAATAACGTTGAAGTTAATGGTGCAACATCGCAGCGGTATTCCCAATTTTACCGATACCCCCGGTTATTGGGAAAAACCTCCAGAAAGCAGTAAACAAAGACTTAATTTGGTCTTAGATAAGCCTGCTAATTTTGAGCCAGATGAAGAATATAGTTATTCAAATACTAACTATTTATTGATCGGCGAGATCATCGATAAAACATTAGGATATAGTCATCGCGAGTATATTAAGAAAGAAATTCTGACTCCACTAGAGCTAAATAATACTTACAGTTTGATCAGTGAAGTGGATATAGAAGAAGTTGCTAGTGGTTATTACGTAGGTTATGAAGACGATATGAAATTTAGTTTTAATTCTGTCGGTGTTAATGGTTCAATGGTGGCGACAGCGCAAGATGTTGGCATATTCTTAAGGGCATTAAACGATGGTTCTTTGTTAAATGAAAATGAACAAGCTATTTATTCTTCAATTTATGTCTATAAGCACGGCGGATTATTACCTGGATATCAGAGTCTTGCTGAGTACCACAAAGACATAGACACGGTTGTCATTCAATTTTTAAACACAACTGATTTCGATGGTTACCAATGGAATTTATCTCAAATTTCATATAGTCGGCTTGTACAAATAATTAGAAAAGTCAAAGCTCAGCATAGAATTTCCCCAGAGGAGGGGCTATGAAATACGGTTTCAAATTATTAAGGAAATTCACAAAAATGAGTTTGAATCTTTCTGTATATCAGCCTTCTTCTGATAATATTTTTATTGAGCCTCAGCAATATAAAATATCAGAAGTAACTACATGAAAATGAATACTTTCCTGCAAGCTACATATTAAATTACAAGGAGATACCCGTGTTAAAATCTATTCACCATGTCGCCATCATATGTTCAGATTATGAGAAATCGAAGCATTTCTACAATGTTATTTTAGGTATGGAAATCATTTCAGAAAATTACAGATCAAACCGAGAATCTTATAAACTCGATTTAAAACTCCCGTGTGGCGGTCAAATTGAACTTTTCTCTTTCTCTAAATCACCGGATAGAGCAAGCTATCCTGAGGCTTTAGGGTTAAGACATTTAGCATTCGCGGTAGATTCGGTAAAATTAATGTCGGACTATTTAATATCGAAAAATATTGCTGTAGAGCCTATTCGAGTAGATGAGTACACTCAAAAAAAATTTACGTTTTTTAGTGATCCCGATGGACTGCCATTAGAATTATATGAGCAAATAGATTTTTAACATCAGTAATTGTTGAGGAATAATATAGTTCATGAAGGAGATACTGTATTGAGAACGTATGCATTTTACTTAACGTTAATTGAAAAAAATAGATTAGAAATCCCAGCCCATACGAAGATAATAATGACCACCATTAAAGCCCGTTGGCGAGTTTAAAGGGTATATAGCACCTAAAAATCCAGAAGTGCGACCTTCACTATATTCTTCAGGAAAAACATTGAAGACATTTTTAGCACCTAAAGCGACAACTAAATCCTCTGTGATTTCATAAGAAATCTCTACGTCTGTTATCACAATAGCGCTCACTTTTTCAATGAGAGATACATCATTAAATTGTGCATTATAAAAACTCCCATAGTAGTTAATTCGAACCATTGCACTTAGGTCATCTTGCGCGTGAGATAATGAGAGTATTCCTCGCATTTTTGGAACACCTTCTTCACGCTCTTTATGTACATTAGCATTTGATATTGGACTTTTAGGATTAGTTACGTCTAATTCAGTACTGGTATAGTTAAATGCTAATGATAAAAGATTTTCTCCCCCTCCAAATTCAAAAGGTAAACTTGAAACTAAATCAACACCTTGAGTCGTTGAGTTAAAATCATTGGCATAATATTGAATATTTACTACGTTTAAATTTATGTCTGAAGCTGCTAATAATGGGGCATCGCTGGCTACGATTTCGCTGGTAAATAGTGATAACCGATCATCTACATCTATATAGAAATAATCTAAAGTAATATTTACAGATCCTATCTCTGATAGAACACCAAAACTTAAACTTGTGGCGGTTTCTGGTTCAAGTCCACCTCCTGAACGAGCTGAAGCAATAGGGCTTAATGCGCTTACCAATTGTGAACGTTGTTGAGCAACTATATCATTTACGATAGAATTTGAGGTTGATATTCGTTGCAGTGTTGATTGTCCAACGGTGGGAGCACGGAATCCACTGCTTATTGTTGATCGAAATGCCATTTCATCATTTACTTGTAAACGTGCTGAAAGTTTACCGTCGAAGGTATTACCTATCCTGCCAATATCTTCATATCTCATCGCAAGTGATACGGAAAGAGTATCTGTAACATCACTTTCTATATCTAAATATATAGCATTTGATGTGCGATCGTTTTTACCTGCTGTATCGGGGGAAAAACCAGGGAAACCATTTGATCCTATAGCTTCACCATTGTCTGAAAAAGAGCCTGTTTCATAAGATGATTTATCTCCGGCAACAATTTCAAATTGTTCAAAATGATTTTGGTAGCCAAAGGCGATATTAATCTCAGACTCAAAACCAACATCTATAGGATAAGTGAAATCGGCATTGAATACGCGCTCTGTTTGAATTTGAGAGCCTAATTTAAAACTTACGGGTGAATCTGCGCCTAATGATGCATTGACACTGTTACGTAATTTATAATCAATATGATTCTTACCCATGACCATACTGATGTCGTAAGTTAATTCCGACTGTTTGTAATCAATTGCGCCTCTTAGGCCACCAGCGATACTACTATCAGTCACACTACCGCCAAATCTTGGTGTAAAACCACCAGGGAATCGTTCATTAAATGAAAAACAATTAGGATTGTTTAAAACTGATGTTAATGCTTCTGCATCACCAATGCTATTTGGAATGGTAGGTGTTGGACAATTTCCTGAATTATTATTGGTCATGTCAAAGAATAAGCGTGTACCATTGCTTGGGTTGGTAAAAATACCTGTTCGGGTATTTGGGTTACGATAAAAAAAACTGCCGTCAACATCACGTTGTGCCCAGTTACCAAAAAGATAAAGTTGCTGATACTGACTTTTTTTTCCAATATCCAACTCAATATTACCAAATGTTTTAATATTGTTTGCTATTTCAGGTGCTCCCCAAATAACAACTGGATCTTGTATATCATTTTTGCTAATACCATTATCAATTAAACTCTGCACAGCGGGATCTTGAATACCCCTTGATGTAGCATCACTTTCAGAATATTCGAATGAAAAATTGGCAGAACTACTTTCTCCTATTCTAGTCCCAGAAATACCTGAAAGCTCAAATCTACCACCATCTCCTTTATAGTATTGCCCCGTGCGCATTTCGATACGATTGACGTCTGTACTGTTTTCCAAGCGAAAATTAATAACCCCGGCGATTGCATCCGAACCATATTGCGCAGCAGCCCCATCGCGCAGAACTTCAACGCTCTTAAGCGCAATACTTGGGATGGGTTCTAAATCTACGCCATGAGCTCCTACATTTAATCCTGAGATGTATTCATAAATCACTCCGCTGCGATGACGGCGTTTACCATTAACGAGTATTAATATACTGTCAGTCGGTAACCCTCTTAGATTGGCGGGTCTTACCATAGTGCCTGCGTCGCTAATCGCTTCCTGTCTTACGTTATATGAAGGTATAACATTAGACAGTGTTGATATAATATCGCTGTTACCTCGTATTTTTAAACTTTTCTTATTAATAATATCTAATGGCGCTAATGCATCACTCGGCGATCGGTTCATGCGACGCGAGCCAATAATTTGGATGCGTTCTGCTTCAATTTCGACATAAATTTCTTTTGATTTATTTTCTGAAGTGTTGACCGAATTATTGGTAGGTAAAGTGATGGTTTCTGTAATCGTTTTATCTATTATATTATTATCGAGGTTCTTGGCGTATTTTTCGTAATTATTTAATGTGGAAGATACGGCAATTACACCTTTTTTGGTTGCAATCGCACTCAGAGGAGTGTTTAAAAGGAGCTTTTCAAGGGCATCTGGGACTGTGTACGTACCAAAAATCGGATTAGTAACGACGATGATCGAATCGTCAAATGGGTATATAAGAGAATATCCTGATATATCTGCTAATTTATCTAATGCAGCAGCTGCATTCATTGCGGGTAATTGAAAGTAGTAATGTTCAGTCGCGTTGCATACAAAAGTATTTCCAGACAATAACACGCCAAAGACAATGTAAAATTGAATATATTTTCTTTTTTTATAGCTCTCTAGGCGATTAAAAATTTTGAACATAACTCACTATCTGTTAATTTTTTACGTAAAAGTAACTAGCTTAGCGTCCATACCTCGACCATTATTTCCTTTATATTTATTGTTGTTCCTTTTTGTTGTTGGTGTTCATTTGAATGGTTAATTTCAGTACCTACTTCAATGGTGTGTTAACAATGTACTTGTCGTTGATATTTTCATCTTAGCACCACTCAAGGTGATAGACTATTTAATATAGGCTTTATCCACTGTATTGATTACACTTATTTTTTTCACTTGTTACGTTTAGGTTAAAAATGAGCTTTGCTTTTAGAAGATAGTCTATCGTAAACGTATTAAATTTTTTTCGTATATGTAAAAACCCCAGCAAGTGCTGGGATTTTATTATTGATGAAACGCTTCAAATTTAGAAGGTATAAGTTGCTTTTACGTAGTAGAAACCACCATTAAAACCAAAAGGTGATGTTTCATAATACTTACCACCCCAACTATTATTTGCCGCACCACTTTGTTGCTCAAAATCAAGCTCACTTGGATATTCATCAAAGATATTTTGTGCGCCAACACTTACTTTAAGATCTTCCATTACATGATAAGTTACTTCAATATCTACAGTAACCTCAGAGTCGGCAACAATTTCAGTACCTGGACTTTCTTCTGAGCCAACCCAGTCAACGTGAACACCTTGGTATTCTCCGTAGTAGTTTACACGTGTAAACATACTTAAATCATCCCAGCTTTGTGACCATGTAAATGTTGCACGATGGTTTGGTAAATCATTCTCTAAACGAGAAACTTTACCTGCGCCAGTTATATCAGGGGTGAAATCATCGACAGTCGTTTCATTAAAGTTATATGCAAGGCTGAATGTAGTACTGCCGTTAAACAAAGCAGTAGAATAACTTGCCACAAAATCAACACCTTCAGTTGTAGTATCAAAATCATTAGTAAAGAAACTTACTTGTTGAATAGAATCTACGTTCGGTACACCATCAGCTTTTAATGCATCTTTCTGAGCCGTTGTTAGATTGATTTTTGCAGATTGAGAAACACGATCTGTTACCTCTATATTGTAGTAATCAAGTGTAAGATAAAGGTCACCTATTGTCCAAACAGCTCCAAAGGCCATACTTTCAGATTCTTCTGGGGTTAATTCTTTAGCTCCTAATTTTTCAGCTACAGGGTTAGTTGGCGGTAATAAAGCCGAGTCTACTAGCACGCCTCCGTCTAAGTTGGTCTGTACATTAGAGTAGTTTGCTTGACCAACGGTTGGCGCACGGAATCCTGTACCTACAGAACCACGCACGGAAAAATCATCAGTAACGTTATATTGTGCTGTAACTTTATAGTTAGTGGTATCACCAAAAGAACTATAGTCTTCATAGCGAACCGCGAAACCCATTAAAAAGTTGTCAGTATACTGAGCTTCTACATCAAGATATACCGCATAGTTTTGACGAGAAAAAGTGCCTGCAGCCGATGGTTTAAAACCAGGAAAACCATTAGAACCTATTCCAAAACCTTGCGTTGTATAAGGGCCTGCAATAAACGAATCTTCATTACCTGCTACAACCTGAAATGATTCTTGATGGTACTCATAACCACCTGCAATCACTAATGGATATTCAAAACCAACTTCAAGCTCTTTTACGAGATCAACATTAACGAATTTCTCGAGTTGAACATGCGAGCCTGGGTTAAAATTACGAGGAGAATCAGGACCTAAAGATGCATTTAACGTATCGTAGATAACATAGCTTGATTCGTTACGACCAACAGAACCACTAATGTCATATGATAAAGTATCATCTATCTGACCTCGGGTACCCATAGTCATTGCCGTATCAATAATGTTACCACCAAAATTAGGCGTAAAACCACCCGGTAACATTTCATTAAAAGCAAAACAGTTAGCACCAACTGCCGTTGAATTATCAGCAATTAAACCGTAATCCGCTTGACCTAGAACATTACCAGATGTCACATTAACCGTAGGACATTCAATACCATTATCAAGCCCATCAATGTCTGCAACAAGTAACGTTGCGCCGTCGTCATTAGAATATACTCCGCCACGATTATGAGGATTACGGAAGTAGAAACCACCACGAACGTCACGTTCAGAGAAATTACCAAACATATAGATCTCACGATCGTTACCCAAATCTAATCCAAAATTACCAAAAATAGTAATGTCGTCATTAACTTCAGGAGAGCCCCATATTTGAGCTAAATCAGAAACACTCGTATTGCCGGCATCAATCAGTCCTTGCGCATCAGGACGCTGAACACTTCTACTTGTGGCATCAGAATTTTTATATTGAAAACTAAGATTGGCAAAACCATCAGGAGTAAGTGCAATACCAATATTACCATTTACTTCTGTAGTATCTCCATCACCTTCATAATATGAACCATGTCGCACGGTTAATGAACCACCATCGGCATCATCTTTTAATACAAAGTTCATTACACCAGCTATTGCATCTGAACCGTATTGTGCAGCAGCACCATCACGTAAGACTTCAACTTGTTTTAACGCAGCACTGGGAATAACCGAGATATCAGGTCCTTGAGCACCATCATTAATACCACCACCTAACAAAGCAATAACAGACGCACGATGACGACGTTTGCCATTGACAAGTATCAATGTACTGTCGGAAGAGAGACCACGAAGGTTAGCCGGTTTAACGAGGCTTGCTGCGTCAGATATAGGATTACTGTGAACGTTAAATGATGGAACTGTGCCTTTTAATAATTCCAACATATCGGTATTACCCGATCTTTCGAGCTCTTCAGCACCAATTAAATCGATAGGTACAGGTGAGGAGTTAATTGATCTTGGTGCACCACGAGAGCCTACTACAGCGACACGTTCAATATCTTTGTCTTTAGCACCATCATTTTCAGCAGCAGATGACTGAACAGTTCCTAGTGCTAAACTTACAGCTAGTGCTAAGGTGGTCGTTTTAAATTTTATGGACATGTTATTTATTTCCCAATGTTTAAATAAATTTATTAGTTATTCCAGTCGCTATTTAATTAAGTCTATAATTTGCAACCTGCACTAAAGAGTTAATGCATTTCAAAATCCGTAAAAGAAATGATCGATTTATCGAATTTTTAATTAATATATTGTCAAAAATTAGAAGGTTCGCAGTAAATTAAAGGGGGAAGGAAAGGTTTTCACTTAATGCGCATGGAAATTAAAAGTAAAAAAAGTACTAAAGTAAATGGCTTATTGTTTTTTATTAGAAGGTAATGAGTAGTTATGGGCTTGAGCAAGGCGGGTAGTTATTCATGAGGTTTTATTAATATTTCATAATAAAACCTCAAAAAGATAAAATAACGTGTGCTTGATAGGTCGTAATGAAAATATTCTTTAGTTTAATGGTTATATTTTTTTAGTCAGTAATACTTTATTTGAATCCAATCTTTGAGAATCCATATTAAAAGAAAGTTCTATCGCTTCAATTAGCGCTTCGCTGTCCTCTAAATCAAAACGACCACTGATCGTAATCTTATGTAGAGAAGGATCTTTAAGCACTATTTCAACATCGATGTAACGATTAATCTCTTCAATAACGTCAAATAATTCTTCATTTACAAATATTAACTTACCATCAAGCCATGATAGTGCGCGCTTTAGGTTCTCTGGTTTTATGAGGGTTAATTTAGGTGCTTGGTTAGCACCTACTATAACTTTCTCACCTTTGGTAATATAAACATCATCTTTTTTAGTGTCGGTATTATTTAGATCTTTAATATCCGTTAACGTTTTATTAAGCGGCACTTTTGACATTTTTACTTTTCCGTCAGTAACCGTTACTTGAATATTTTCAGACTTCAAATGCACAACAAACTTTGTACCTATGGCTTGCACCAATCGGTTACCGGCATAAACAATAAATGGACGTTCGGGATCATGGGCTACTTCAAATAACGCTTCACCTTGTATTAATTTTATTATCCGCTTTTCATCCGAAAATTCTGTTTCAATACGACTATTGGTATTCAGGTGGATAATTGAACCATCATCAAACGTTGTACTCATTTGCTGTCCGACTACGGTAGCGTATGTATTTTTTTGAACGTCATTAGGAATAGCGAAAAAAACTAAAATAGCTAAAAAACAAACGCTTGCTGCTAAAGCAAAGGGTTCAAAAATAGGTTTCAATACGGGCCATAGGGTTACATTTTTTGAGGACTCATCATCATCAATAGTCATGAGTATCTCATCCATACCATCCCAGATGTCAGCCATCGCTTTTAATGCTACAGGATGTCTTTTATCAGCTGATAACCAGCTCTTTAACTCTTTTCTTAATTGGTCAGATAAATTACCATTATCTAGTCTGACTAACCAAATAGACGCTTCGTCATCAATCATACTTAACGTATGAAGTGGAATTACTTTGTTATTTGTATTCATTGTTTACGCTCGTCGCTTGATTGATTTAGATGTATTGGATTTTCAAGCTCATTAGCTTCATATCCTTGAGCACAAAGTGACTGTTTGCATATTTTTAAGCCCGTCGCGATATATTTTTCAACAGAACTTACTGATACGTCCATCTTCTTTGCTATTTCCTTATGACTCAAACAATAGAGTTTTCTTAAAAGAATCGCCCTGCGATTTTTCTCCGGTAATGAGCTTAATACTTTACTAAAACGTTCAAATTTAAGTTTTTGGTATAGCTCTTTTTCAACGGTATTATCTACATCATCCTCGATTAAAGCATCATCTAATTCAGTATGAATTTCTTTTGATTGTTGAATCAGTTTTTTCAAGACTAGATTTCTTGAAACAACAAACAAATAGCCTTTAGGTGATTTGATTTCTTGCTTAGCATCAGAGTTTAATACTCTAATAAAAGCTTCTTGTAGAATATCATCGACATCTTGTTGCTCAACGCTCATCTTCATAATAGAGCGCACTAAACCATCTCTGCATGATTGAAAAGCTGTTAACACTCTATTGCTCGACTGCTTGTTTGTTTGCATTTAATGTTTCCAATAATACATGGTTCTACTAAAGAGCTTGTTAACGACTAAATCCGTAATTTTTTGAGACAATATATACGATAAGTTTGTTTTAATTATAGGTTGTATAAATTATAACCTTTTTTGTTTTATTCGTAATTAAAAAATAAATAAAAAAATAAAGGGCCGTGATTATTATTAAGTGACTAATTATTATGGAATATTGTAGGGTTTTATTCTGTTTTTTAAATAATTAATGTAGAACAAAAACTCTATTATCTTAAAAAATGATGAGAATAATTATTTTTAATTATTATTTATGGATTAATCAGTAGGCACGCTCTTTAGTGTAATTGATGGGTTAGTTAGTTATAAAATTTATAAATGTAACGGTGGAAATTATTTTGGAATTTGAAACTCTTTTTTCTTTAGGTCTTTATTTCAGTGCAATGTTAGGTATAGGCCTTTATGCGTATCGTAAATCAACGAGCGACGTATCAGGTTATATGTTGGGTGGGCGAAGTCTAAGCCCAAGTGTTGCAGCACTTTCTGCGGGCGCATCTGATATGAGCGGTTGGATGTTAATGGGGTTACCTGGCGCAATGTATATCTCAGGTGTAAGTAGTTTATGGATTGCCATTGGTTTGGTTATTGGCGCATTTCTAAATTACATTATCGTTGCACCTCGACTAAGAACTTATACAGAGGTGGCTAATGACTCAATTACCTTGCCTGATTTTTTTGAAAATCGCTTCAATGATAATTCTCGTCTTTTAAGAGTGGTTTCTTCAGTCGTTATCGTGGTGTTTTTTACACTTTATACTTCAAGCGGGATTGTCGCTGGTGGTAAGTTGTTTGAAAGCTCTTTTGGTTTAAATTATGAAGTAGGTTTATATGTTACTGCTGGCGTGGTTGTCGCTTATACACTCTTTGGTGGTTTTTTAGCGGTTAGCTTAACTGACTTTGTTCAAGGTTGTATTATGTTTGTCGCTTTAGTGTTGGTGCCTATTGTGACCATTAGTGAAGTCGGCGGAATATCAGAAATACACGCAAGTATAAATACTATAAATCCGGCCTTACTTGATATTTTTAGTGGTGTTAGTTTGATTAGTATTCTTTCAGCAATGGCATGGGGGTTAGGTTACTTTGGTCAACCCCATATCATTGTTCGCTTTATGGCCATACGTCACGTTAAAGATATGCCAACGGCACGTCGTATTGGTATGAGTTGGATGATAGTTGCTATTATTGGCGCTATGGCAACAGGTTTTGCTGGTATAGCCTATGTTGCTAAAACAGGTCTGAAATTTGAAGACCCTGAAACTATTTTTATTTTACTTTCACAAATTTTGTTTAGTCCATTGATTGCAGGCTTTCTACTTGCAGCGATTTTAGCGGCCATTATGAGCACAATCTCTTCTCAGTTATTGGTTACCTCAAGTTCTTTAACAGAAGATTTTTACAAAACGTTTTTACATCGTGATGCGAGCGATAAGCAACAAGTATTGGTGGGACGCATATCGGTATTTTTAGTTGCTCTGGTTGCAATTTCACTCGCTTACGATCGAAATTCATCTATTTTGTCTTTAGTGAGCAATGCTTGGGCAGGGTTTGGTGCCGCTTTTGGTCCTGTCGTTATTGGTAGTTTATATTGGAAAAAAATGACAAGAAATGGCGCTTTAGCAGGCATGATAACAGGAGCGGTAACGGTCTTAATATGGATTTACGCACCTATTACTATTGGGGGACAATCATTAAGTACTGTTATGTATGAAATCGTACCAGGCTTTATTTTAAGTTCTATGGTTATCTATGTGGTGAGTAATATGGCACCTCAAGATGATGTTAAAGTTTTAGCTAAACATGATGAAATGTTAACGCATCATGTTTAGGGATATAAATTACTGACAGTACTTAATATATTTCTCAGCGACTAGGTATTGACAGCTAACTCAATCTTACAATAAAGATTAGCTGTTCAATAAATTTATTAACGTTAAATAGTGTCAAACACACTATTGACTTTTTTTAGGGCAAGCACATGCTTTTTAATGGTTCTTTAATCACTGACTGTCCAACGCGTCAGAAAATTCGTGAATTTTATCGTATTGATGAAAATATAGCGGTAGATCATATTCTTCCTTTAGCTGAAGTGAATGTTAGTGCCCGAAGTAGGGCATGGGAAAGAGCACGAAAAATGGTACTTAATATTCGTCAAGACCAAGCAGGTAATGGCGCGATAGATTCATTATTAAAAGAATACTCGCTTTCAAGTGAAGAGGGTGTGGTGTTGATGTGTTTGGCTGAAGCGTTGTTACGCGTACCCGACAAGCATACGCAAGATGCATTAATTCGTGACAAAATATCCCAAGGTCAGTGGAGTAGTCATCTCGGTAGTAGTGATTCCTTATTTGTTAATGCTTCTTCTTGGGGGCTATTAATCACAGGTTCTATGGTTGATTATGCCGATAAGCGCAAAAAAGATAGCTTTGGTTTATTGAAAAAAACTATCGGTCGTTTAGGCGAGCCTGTTATT
>CAJWBY010000138.1 GCA_913020705.1 uncultured Colwellia sp. | reverse complement strand
GTGCTGGATGAGCCAACATAGCTTCTAAGTGAGTAAGTTTTGCCACTTGTAAAACCCCTTCGTCAGCACCGGTTGCTATAAACTTATCTCTAAAGGCTAATGCCTCATCATAAAATAAATCAGATACAACGCTAATGACAGTATTACCTGTAGCTAAGGCTGTCACTACAGACATCATCCAAAAATGAAAGCTTACATTTTCGTCAGCAAAACAAATAACATTACCACGGTTTTCCAAATAAATAATATTCGATTCACCAGTAGGCCCTGGTAGCTCCTGTGGTTTCTTCATACGTTTTTCAATATTGATTAATTGATCACGAGCTGCGGCTAAAGTGCAATTTAAATCATCCGCTAAATCATCAACAATTTCTACATGAGCAATTTTGGCAAGTAATTGGCGCACACAAGAAATACGAGTATTTAAATCAGTCAAACGCCATTTATTTTCAGCGAAACTAGCTTTATTCATAATGCGAGTTGCTTCATGTTGAGCGGCTTTATCACCTGCTAAGGCAAGCGCCTGTTCAGGTATCATATTTACTTTGTCTTCATCGGGAGTTGCTTGTTCAACAACTAAACGTGAAAGGTAATTTGGCCCACCAGCTTTAGGGCCTGTACCGGAAAGGCCTCTTCCACCAAAAGGTTGTACACCCACAACTGCACCAATCATATTACGGTTAATATAAACATTACCCGCACGTGATAGCTTTGCAAGTTCAATGGCTCTATGTTCTATACGAGTATGAATCCCCATAGTTAAACCAAAACCTGTACTATTGACTCTCTCAATGACTTCTTCTATTTCATTACCTTTAAAGCGAACAACATGAACACAAGGACCGAAGACTTCTTGCTTCAATACACTAATGTCACTAATTTCATAAAGTCGCGGGGCAAAGAAAAAGTGTTCATTGCCAGCGACTTCATCAGATATATCACATTGGTAAAGCAGTTGACCGTTAGTTTTCATGTACTCGCTGTGGGCATTAAGCGCATCGAGTGCCTTTTGGTCAATCACAGGGCCAACATCGGTGCTTAAAAATGCGGGATTACCGACATGTAATTCCGCTAATGCGCCTTTAAGCATGGTAATAACATTATCAGCAATGTCTTCTTGTAAAAATAATACGCGAAGCGCAGAGCAGCGCTGCCCTGCTGATTGAAACCCAGACGATATAACATCATCAACCACTTGCTCAGGTAAAGCGGTAGAGTCAACTATCATACAGTTTTGACCGCCCGTTTCTGCAATGAGTGGCACTTGGTCGCCACCGCGGTCAGCTAAGGTTTGTGAGATAACGGTGCCCGTTTCAGTAGATCCCGTAAACATTACCGTTTGTATACGGTCGTCAGGAATAATGACGCGACCTACTTGACTGCCTCGAGCAATAACTGCTTGAACAACGCCATCAGGTAATCCAACAGATCTCATTAATTCAATAGTACGCAAGGCAATTAAGCTTGTTTGCTCTGCAGGTTTGGCCAATACTGTATTTCCGGTGGCGATGGCTGCAGCAACTTGCCCTAAAAAGATCGCTAATGGGAAGTTCCAAGGACTGATACATAACACCACTCCACGCGCTTCTAAACGTTCATCTTCTTCTAGTTCAATAGCTCTTTGTGCGTAATAACGACAAAAATCAACGGCTTCTCGCACTTCATCAATACCATCTTGCGCAATTTTACCCGCTTCTTTAATACATAAAGCAATAAGCTCGTCGGTATGACGTTCAAGAATATCAGCAACTCTGCATAATAAAGCCGCACGTTCTACTACGGGTGTTTGTGACCATGAAGAAAAGGCGATTTCTGCGGTATCAATCATCGCCAGCATTTTCTCTTTATCGTGATGCTGGTGAAAGCCAATAATTTCGCTATGGTTCGCCGGATTCTTAACCGCACTTGCCCCCTCAGGGATATCACTTTCACTGAGTAAGTGACTTTCAAACCAGTTATCGAGTGACAGTTTCAACGGGGTAATGATATTAATATCAGTTAAATCTAGCCCTTTCGAGTTATCACGGTTTTCGCCATTTTCACTGTAATACAACGCAACAGGTTTAAGTATTTGTTTATTATATTTGTCTTTTAAGCGCTGTGTTTTTTCAACAGGGTCTTCAAGTAAAGACTCAACCGGTTGAGACTCATCAACAATAGCATTTACAAAAGAAGAGTTAGCGCCATTTTCTAGCAAGCGACGTACTAAGTAAGCCAGTAAATCTTCATGTTGTCCTACGGGTGCGTAAATACGACATTGAATACTTTCATTGGTGACTATTTGGTCGTATAAGGAATCACCCATGCCATGTAAACATTGAAATTCAAAACCTTCTTTATCTGCGCCAGCAAGTTCGACGATGGTTGCTGCAGTGTAGGCATTGTGTGTCGCAAATTGTGGATAGATAGTATCTCTGTAATCTAATAATTTATTCGCACAAGCATGGTAAGAAACATCGGTAGAAGACTTGCGTGTAAAAACAGGAAAATGCTGATGACCGTCTTTTTGTGCATTTTTGATTTCACTGTCCCAATAAGCGCCTTTAACTAATCGCACCATCATTTTCCGATCAACTTTCAACGTTAATTCACGTAACCAATCAACCACAAAAATAGCGCGTTTCTGATAAGCTTGTAGTGCTATACCAAAACCATTCCAACCTGCTAATTCTTTATCGCTAAAAACGGCTTCAATCACATCAAGCGAGATATCTAATCGCTCAGATTCTTCAGCGTCAACCGTTAAACCAATGTTGTAGTGTTTTGCTTGTAAACAAAGCGCTTTAAGTTTTGGTACTATTTCAGCCATCACGCGTGCTTTGTGGGTAAACTCATAACGTGGATGAATGGCAGAAAGCTTTACCGAGATACCCGGCACTTTACGCGGATCGTTTTTACCCGAGGCAACCGCTGCATTACCAATGGTGATTATCGCATCTTGATACGCTTTCAAATAACGTGTCGCATCGGCCATGGTGCGAGCACCTTCACCAAGCATGTCGTAAGAATAAACATAACCTTGTTGCTCTTTTGTTGCCGCTCTTTCTGTGGCCGCAACAATGGTTTCACCCATCACAAACTGCTTGCCCATAATTTTCATGGCATAGTTCATTGATTTGCGAATAACAGGCTCGCCTAGGCGCCCTATCGTTCTTTTTAATAAACCAAAACTATCTTGCTTACGATTATCGGCATAATTCACCATAGAGCCTGTGATCAAAAGTCCCCAAGAAGAAGCATTCACAAATAATGAATCACTGCCTCCTAAATGGGTACTCCACTGACCTTGAGATATTTTGTCACGAATTAACGCATCTTGCGTATGCTTGTCGGGAACACGTAACAACGCTTCAGCCAAACACATCAATACCACGCCTTCTTCACTTGAAAGCGAGTACTCTTTTAATAATGAATCTATTGCACCATTACCCGCCTGGTCTTTACGTATTTGCAAAACCATTTTGCGTGCTCTTTCCCAAGCTCGACTTCGGGCACTTACATTAACTTCTGCTAAAGGAAGAATATGATCAACCGCTATATTTTCATCAATACGATAAAATTCACGAATTTTCTGACGCGTTGGACAGTCAGTGTTATAAGAACCATTAAAAAGCATGTGCTTGCCCTAAAAAGAGTAAATAGTGTTTTGAAACTATTTAACGTTAATTACAATAAAATTTATTTGCGCATATTAATCTAATATAAACAGAATGTGCTACTGAAATATCCGTTTTTTACGGAATTAAGTACGGAAACACCACCACAACAAATATATAGTTCATTTTTAACTTTTACTTAGCGTTATTTATTAAGCAGATAAGACTCATTAATATTTCATTGAGTTTACATCAAAATATGAAACTTGCTTTTATTTATAAAAGCGATTTAAGAAAGTCTCCACTTTCCAATAAACGAACACCTTAGAATGTTCAGCCAATCACAATTAACATGTCGCATATTCCTATTTAACTTGAGGTGGTCCAGCTTTTTTAATTTTTTTAAATGATGTCATTTAGCTATATTTACAGCGACATAACCGTATATACTTCTGGTTCATACTGCTTTATATGGATTTATACAATGATTGATTTTCGCTCTGATACCGTTACCAGACCCTCCATAAAAATGCGTAATGCGATGTCTCAGGCTGAGGTTGGTGATGATGTTTATGGTGACGACCCCACAGTAAATGAATTAGAGCAATGGTCAGCTAAGCGTCATGGTTTTGAGGCTGCAATTTTTTGTAGCTCAGGTACGCAAGCAAATCTATTAGCCCTTATGGCACATTGTGGTCGAGGCGATGAGTATTTATGTGGCCAGCAGGCTCATAACTATAAGTTTGAGGGTGGTGGTGCTGCGGTGCTCGGTTCGATTCAACCGCAACCCATCGAAAATGAAAAAGACGGCACTATTAGCTTAACTAAATTAGAACAAGCGATTAAGCCTGATGATTCACATTTTGCTTGTACCAAACTTGTTAGTATTGAAAATACCATTAACGGTAAAGTACTTCCGTTACAGTATTTAGCTGACCTTCGAGCCTTTGTTAATAAGCATCAATTGAGTTTACATTTGGACGGTGCCCGAGTGTATAACGCGGCAACAGCATTAGATGTAGACATTACTGAAATAGCACAATATTTTGATACCATGTCAGTGTGCTTATCTAAAGGTTTAGGTGCACCCATTGGATCGTTATTATTAGGCTCAGCTGACTTAATCACCAAAGCCCGACGTTGGAGAAAGGTACTTGGTGGTGGAATGCGCCAAGCCGGAATTCTTTGTGCAGCAGCCAAAATAGCATTAACAGAAAATGTAGAAAAGCTTAAAGTTGACCACGAAAATGCAAAGTATTTAGCACATCAACTTAACAATATAGAAGGTTTCGAAGTTAACGTTGAGCAGGTCACTACTAATATGGTGTTCGTTAAGGTTGATCAAGTTGTTGATATTTATACGGCCGCTACAGCACTAAAATCAATGAATATTATAATATCTCCGAGTGAAAATATGCGTTTAGTCACGCATCTAGATATTAGCAAAGAAGATATCGATAACTTTATTTCAGCTTTAAAATTAACACTCGTTTAACTTTCATATCAAATGGTTCAGCCAAGAGTCTTCACTTCGGTTAAGACTCTTTATTTGCATCACATTAGATTTTTTCAATCTATTATCTATACTTGATTCATCACGTTAATTACATACGAATAATCAAATGGATAAGTCTCGTAGAAGTGCTATTAAGAAAATAGCTCTCGGCGGTGCAGCAGGAATTGCAATTGTAAAAGCCCCCTATGTATTTGCTCGAAATAAAGTAACCTTACGTATTTTAGGTACACATGTAACCTTGCAAGAAGAGCTAAGACAAAAAGCTATGGAAGACCTTGGTATTCATTTAGTATTTGAACCCAAGGGCAGTGCCGCCGTTTTACAAAAAGCGTCGATGTTTCCAGAGTCGTTTGATTTGTACGAACAATGGTCAAATAGTATTAATGTGCTTTGGCGTTCGGGCTCTATTCAAGCCATAGATAAAAGAAGAATTACTCACTGGGATGAAATTAATAATTTAACTAAAACGGGACAAATTACTCCGTCGGCTAAATTCGGTGCTGGGGATGCTCCTTATAAATTATTGCATATTCAAAAAAACAACCAGTTAGGCGAAAACCACACCAACAACATAAGTTTTTTACCTTATGTTCATAACGTTGATTCTTTTGGTTACAACACTGACATTATTAAAAAAGGTATACCCTACGAAACAGAAAGCTGGGGTTGGCTATTAGACGAGAAACATCATGGTCGAGTTGGGACAATAAATGCACCGACTATTGGACTTTTTGATCTGGCTTTAGCTGCACAAGCTAAAGGTCTTATGTCCTTTGGAAATATTGGTGCCATGACAAAGCCTGAATTAGACCAGCTTTTTGGTATATTAATTGGCTTAAAACAATCAGGACACTTTAGTGGTATGTGGTCTTCTGTGCCTGAGTCGGTTCAATTTATGAAATCTGGCAGAGTAGTCATAGAAAGTATGTTTTCACCTGCTGTAGCATCACTTAACGGTATGAATATACCTGTTACTTATGCCGCACCTAAAGAAGGTTACAGAGGTTGGCATGGAGTAATGTGCTTATCAAAAGCGACAACGGGTAAAGCAAAAGATGCGGCTTATGATTATATGAATTGGTGGCTGTCTGGCTGGCCAGGCGCCTTTATTGCCAGACAAGGCTATTATATTTCAAACCCTCAACGTTCTTCTCGCTATTTATCACCACAAGAGTGGGACTATTGGTACGACGGAAAACCCGCAGCAACAAATTTAAAGGGCACCGACAATAAGGTATCAGTTTATAGAGGTAATACTCGTTCAGGCGGAAGCTATGAAAAACGCTTTAGCAATGTTGCTGTTTGGAATACCGTAATGCCCACTTACGATTATAGCCTTCAAAAATGGTATGAATTCATCAATGCCTAATAAATCTATGTTTCATTTAATTGCATTAAGTTATATGAACAACGGTGCTCTCTATGTTTAGAAGCTTGAAAGCACAGTTAATATTTTCATTGACACTTATTATTTTCCTATTCATTGGACAACAGTATGTGTCATACCAAAGTCAAAACCTTTTAGTTACCGGAATAACTTCTAATCAGAAAGTAGCCGAAGGCGTTATTCAGGTAAAAATATTAGAGAAGGATGTTTTAAATTTACAACGAAACGTGCTTATTTATAAAGAAACGCAGGCTACTTCGGTGCTAAAACGACTAGATGACATTATGATTTCTGTTAATACGAAATTAGATATGACTACAGCGCTTATCAAAAAGAATAACATTGGTACCAACCAAGAAGACACAATAGAAAGTATGCGTAATCACTTAAAAGATTATCGAGAAAACTTTGATTCTGTGGTGTTACTGATCAATAAAAAAAGTGAATTGTTTAATGTTAAAATAGTCACTCAATTAAGCCATATAAAGAAAATATCGTCTGAAGGTTCTGATGCTATAACGTCTAAAAAAATCGGTAATCAGAAGTATGAGAGTAATAATAAACTTAACGCTTTAACGTCAGAATTACAACTTGCTGCTTATCAATATTTATTGTTACCCAATGCTGAGAATATTACCCATTTTCAAGAAACGTCTGAAAAATTAAAAGGCGTAGTAATTCCACTTAACATTCCAGAACTAAACAAAAAATTAGCGACTCTATCTTCCGACTTTAGATTATTAACTCAAGTGACTCGTAATTATAATTATCTTGTTAACGTTGTTATGTCGGGCGCTGCAAATGAATTTTTATATTTAGCAAAAAGTTTAAGCGAGGGCGTGTTACAGCATCTAAATTCAAGTAATTCAGATCTTAATACTATTGTAGATGAATCCATTTTTCGCGGCAGTATAATGTTTGTTTTAGGTATTTTCCTTACTAGCGTTATCACACTATATGTACTTAAAAAGATTATACTCCCCATCCAAAAAGTAACCCAAGTATTCGATATCCTTGCATCAAATAAAGAACTTAAGGAACAGCTCGATATTAATAGGTCTGATGAGATAGGCCAATTAATGAAATCTGCAACTATTTTTCAACAAAAAAATCAGCAAACTAATACCTTATTGATAGAATCTCAACAATTAAACCAACAACTTGCAATATCACAACAAAAAGCTGAAAAAGCAACCCAAGCAAAAAGTATGTTTTTAGCAAACATGAGCCATGAAATTAGAACGCCAATGAATGGTGTTGTGGGTATGCTGAGTTTACTTTCAAACACTTCGTTGAATGATGAACAAAGAGAATATATTAGCCTGGTAAACTCTAGCTCTGAATCTTTATTAACCTTAATTAATAGCATCTTAGACTACTCTAAAATAGAGTCAGGAAAATTAGAGATAGAAAGCATTCATTTTAATATTACAGATGTTATCAACGAAGTAATAATAATGATGGGTGCATTAGCTGAAAATAAATCTTTAGTACTTACCATTAAATCAATAAATCTATCTCAAAAAACTGTTATCGGCGACCCTACTCGACTTAAGCAAATACTGATCAACCTTGTTAGTAACTCGATTAAATTTACTGAAAAAGGCACGATAGAACTTGAAGTTAGACTGGTTGAAGTAAACAAAGAACAACTAAATTTTACATGTAAGGTCACTGATACCGGCATAGGTCTTTCAGAGGAGCAACAGGAAAACATTTTCAGCCCATTCTCTCAGGCCGATAATTCAACAACACGAAAATATGGTGGTACAGGTTTAGGATTAACGATTGTTAAGCAGTTATGCGAGCTCATGGACGGCGATATAAAAATAAAGAGCACAATGAACAAAGGCAGTTGTTTTTCTTTCAATTTAATTTTTCATAAACCAGAACATGACATTGCAGATACAGCAAATAAAAACGAAACAATTAAAGATATTAATTTATCATTCGAAAAAATACTATTGGTTGAAGACAACAGAATAAATCAAATAGTAGCGACTAAAATTCTCACAAAATTAAACCTAAAAGCAGATGTTGCGGTTAACGGCATCAAAGCGCTAGAGAAACTAAATTCAGCTTCCTATGATTTAATTCTGATGGATTGTCAGATGCCTGAAATGGATGGCTATGAAACAACTAAAGCCATAAGAGAAGGGAAAGCAGGAATAGAGCACAAAAATATTACCATTATTGCAATGACTGCTAATGCGATGAAAGGAGATAAAAGAAAATGTTTGAATGCAGGTATGAACGATTATTTAACTAAACCAATAGAAATTAACACAATACATAAAAAACTTAGTAGTTGGATGAAAAAGGATATGAAAACACCAAAATTATAGTGAGTATTTTTATACCCTTAATATAGTAAATAATTAAGTGCTTTTTTTATATCTACGTAAAGCTAAACCTATAATACCCAATGAAAAAATAATAAGTGTTGAAGGTTCAGGTACTGAATTTGTTCGTGCACTGATATCTTCTATAGGTGAAAAATTATTAAACGCAAGTCCAATCCCGTTATTTTTACTTCCTGTAAAAGATATTTCGATTCGAGTAATATTGCTGAGGTCACTAAAACCGAATGCCCAAGGTTTTCCATCTAGTGAGTTAATTCCTGAGGTATTACCTAAAGGTGATAAAATTGATGCTAAGGATAACTCTCCATTAAAAGCTTCAACAAAAAACTGTTCAGTTTTGTTTTTGTTGTTATTTCCATCAATATCCCATATCTCGCCAGATGCTGAAGTTACAGGGTTTAACGCATCATAAATAATATGAAAAGTACCAAAAGGTTTGTATGCATTCTTTTGCCTAAGAAAAAAGCCACCTAATAAAGATTCTGAACCAGTAGCAGCAATATCATAACTATTACCATAGGAACTCATGAAACCAGAATTGCCACCTTCTTTCCCACCACCTACGCTTTCGAATACGCCATGACTATCAATTTCACCATCACCGTTTGTGTCAAAGCCAAACTTTACAGAAACACCGTCGGCCATAAAGGTATCATCTATATTGATAATACCGTTATCAAATGGAGTCGATCCATTAGCTGTTGTTTCAAAATCGATTAAACCCGCAAAGGATTTATATGAAAAACTAAGCGCTAGAACTAAGAAAAATATATTTACCATTTTTATAGAGTGTGATGATTTCATAAGACGACACCTTGATTAAATTTTTGTTTCTAAATAATTGTATCTACTGATAGCTATATCAATAACTAAGCCAACATATCCTCACCCAACAAACAACGAATAAAACCGATTAAAAACAACCAATTAAAAAATAAACGGCATTAAGTTCTCTTTTTAAATACAGATTAATTCATGGTAAAATGTGTTGCATTATGAAAGTTTTTTGCAAATTGCAAACTATATAAATGAAAATAGAACATCTAGGTTTATGAATAAACTTCAAAGGTAAATTGTGTAAGACTAATAGAGTAGTTGTGTGTTTTTGATTTATTTGAGTAATTTACATTTCAGTCTAATATGAAAATAAGTCACTTAAAAATCTAGGCCTCAGAGGTATTATGTGCATAATAGACGAATCTAAATCCCTGACACTCGAATGTTTATATGAATAACAATATTATTGATTTACAAGATAAACTACAGGTATTACTCCTTTCTCAGCGTGATAATTTTGCACAAGGTGCGGTTGCAGATTATATTCCTGCCCTTGCCAATGTAAAACCTGACTTTGCGGGTGTATGTGTTGCGACTATTGACGGAAAAACTGTAGGCGTAGGGGATTATCAACGACCTTTTTCAATCCAAAGTATTTCAAAAATCTTCGGTTTAGTTATGGCGATGAATCGTCTAGAGGATTCATTATGGCAACGTGTAAAAATGGAGCCTTCTGGACAACCTTTTAATTCTATTATTCAGTTAGAGTGGGAAAAAGGTATTCCACGCAATCCGGTTATCAATGCTGGTGCACTATTAGTTGCTGACGTATTAACCAGTCATTATTCAGCCAGTAAGCTCGCTTTTTTAAGTTTTGTGAGAAAGCTTGCAAACAACGAAAATATTCGCATTGACCCAGAGGTATACCAGTCTGAATTAACTCATGGTAACCGAAATGCTGCCCTCACCTATTTGATGAAAAGCTTTGGTAATATTGAATCAGAAGTACCTGACGTACTTAGTCATTATTTTACGCAATGCTCAATCGCAATGAGCTGCCAACAACTCGCACAGAGTCTGCTTTTTTTAGCTAATAAAGGTGTAGACCCAATAACGAAAAACGTTATATGTAGTCCAAAAGATGCCCATCGCGTGAATGCAATATTATCTACGAGTGGTATGTACGACCAGTCAGGCGAATTTGCATTTTCCGTTGGTCTACCCGCTAAAAGTGGTGTTGGTGGAGGATTGGTAGCCATAGTGCCAAATTATGGAGTAATATGTACTTGGAGTCCGCCATTGAATAGTTTTGGTAATTCAGTTGTCGGTATGAAATTAGTTGAAGGTATCGCAGAAGAATTAGGGTTATCTATTTACCATTAATTTCAGCTATTAGCAGTAGAAACAAATCTTAAAGTTTAATCTAAAATAAGAGCAGCATGTTAACTGAAATATAAACTTGCTGCTTTTAAAATAACGGCCTTATTTTTTATGAGCTATTACTGCTGAAAACGATAAACAGAACCTAAAGATAAAATTTGAGACAATTCATCTAATGCAGTGCGAGACTCAATAATCAATTGAGGATCTCGCAAATCGTCCAGTATTAATTTATCGCGATAATGTGAGCCAACCCAACTAACCAGTTTTGTATATAACGCTTCTGTTAATAAACAATCTGGATTAACGGCTAATAACTCTTGATCAGAAAGCGCAACCCTTAACCGCAAACAAGCAGGTCCTCCACCATTTTTCATACTCTCGTTGACGTCAAAGAATTCAACATGATTGATGGGATTATCAGCGGACACTACTGTTTGTAAATATTGATAAACTTTTGGGTTGTCACGACAATGTGTAGGCGCGATAATCACCATATTGTTATCACTTAACGTAACTATTTGCGTATTAAAAAGATAAGTTTTCACTGCATCTTGAATCGGAACAGCATCGGTTGAAGCTTCAATAAAGTGTAATTTTTCGCCCAAATACTTGCGTGTAACCTCAGCTTTGAATTTGGCGGTATTTAAATAAGCTTGCTCATGATAAAAAAACACATTTTGGTTGCCTACTGCAATAACATCATTGTGGAAAACGCCTTGGTCGATAATCTCTGGGTTTTGTTGAACAAATACCGTTTTATCGTCGGCTAAACCATGTAAACGTGAAATAGCCTGACTTGCTTCAAAAGTTTGACGTGCAGGAAACTTAACTGGGGCTGGCTTATTGCGGTTAAATGCATAACGCCCATAGGTAAAAATCTCTACTCCTTTATCACCATAGCCTTCACACAAGCGTGTATGGTTAGCAGCGCCTTCATCACCAAAATGTTCGTTATCATTAAGGTGCTGGTGATGTTTAAAATACTTTTCATCATTAAACATTGCTTTAAGAATATTGCTGGTTGCTTCAGGTTCAAGTGAGCGATGAAACTTATTGGCTAGATTAGCTGACGTAAAATGTACTTTTTTATCAACAGTATCAGCAGAGGGAGAAACCGTTGCAGCATTCGCTGTCCACATCGTTGAAGCAGAACAACAAGAAGCGAGTAGCGTTGGCGAAGCTTTATATGCTGCAGCCAATATTTCAGCATCACTACCATGAAACCCTAACCTTTTTAGCGTGTATATATCAGGACGTTCTTGAGGAGCAAAAACTCCTTGCTTTAATCCCATATCATGCAAGGCTTTCATCTTTTTCAAACCTTGTAATGCCGCTTCCTTAGGGTTTGAACTGTTATTAATATTCGATAATGAGGCTACATTCCCTTCTGATAAACCTGCGTAGTTATGAGTCGGTCCTACTAATCCATCAAAGTTTACTTCAACACTTTTCATTATGACATCTCAAATTCCATAGTTAATAAAATATAAAAGCAATATACACACCATTAAAAATAATCTTATTTATCAATGAAATAAAAATGAAATATATTTTTGATGGAAATTCATGCCCCATAATGATCCATAAAGTGATCTTATCGTTACAGAGTATTAATGATAAAACACTTCACCCTATAAAAATCAGGAAAGAGTTGTAATATAAAAACAAGCATTAAACTTAGTAGAAAAATGCAACAGGTGAAATAAACTAATCCATCAAATGAATTTATCTCGTTTGCTACGATCATTAAATAGACCTAGAATTCATTTGTATTTTGAATCTCCCCCGATTCTTGAATTACATTGTTTGTATTGCTAAATTGTTTCATTTTAAGGACATCATTTGATGTCCTTTTTTTCTGCCTGTTTTATAAACAGATGAAAAAATTTAACTCATCAGATGAATTTATCTCGTTTGCTACGATCATCAAATAGACCTAAAGTTCAATTGTATTTTGAATCTCCCCCGATTCTTTAGCTACATCTGTTTATATTGTTAAATTGTTTCATTTTAAGGACATCATTTGATGTCCTTTTTTTCTGTCTCTTTTATCATTAATTTAATCGTTATTGTAGTGCAAGCGAACCAAAACAGTGCAAACC
>CAJWBY010000137.1 GCA_913020705.1 uncultured Colwellia sp. | reverse complement strand
CTTCTTAATAATAACTGAAGAAGTAACAGCGATATCGCCAGAACAATTAATGCGTTCTCGTTATAGTGCCTATGCAATAAAATCTGCTGATTATATTTATCAAACTTATATAAAAGCTAGCAGAGAACAACAATCACTAAATGACATATCTGAGTGGGCACAAGAAACAATATGGTTAAGACTTATCATTCATTCTGCAAGTGAATATACGATTGAAATAAATAATAGTGCTATTAAAGATGCCAATGAAGAACAGAACTTTCCCACGGTCTGTTTTTCTGCATATTACAAGCATCAAAGTAAGTATTACCTCATGAAGGAAACTTCACGGTTTGTTTTTGAAGAAAACCAATGGCGTTATCTAGATGGTGAAGTAAGCACTAGTGAAGAACTAGTTGCTCCTAAAAGAAATGAACGATGTTTTTGCAATAGTAAGAAAAAATTCAAACAATGTTGCGGTTTATAAATTATAAAAAACAATTTCTATCATTAACGTTTATTCTTAATAAATTAATTTACTGATATCACGCAATAGCATCAAGTAAAGGAGCTTTTACGATGGTGTTATGAACCGCTTTAAGCCAACCTTTGGCATCAAATGATAACCTCGTAATGTCTAAATCAATATCTTCATTATACTTTTTCTGATTAAATTTTTTCTGACAATAAAGTGATGTATTACTGATTATTTGTTGCGTGATGTGTTTCTTATCGTCACGAAATGCAAGCGGCTTAGGTGATAAAGCGTTTGATAAGTGTAATTCAGCCATTTTATTACTTTGGATAAGCTCAGATTGATTAAATATTGAAGTGGTATGATTTTCATCTAGGGATAAAGGAGCATTTTCAGGAAGTTCAAATTCCTTTCGTAATGTTGCATCGTTGGTATTTTTTACATCAGGAACTGTTTTTGGTAAAGAAAATTGACTATGACTTTGAACGTCATCGGCTAACATTGCTAAAAGTAGTGAAAAATCAGCTCGTCGAGCACTGTGCACACTTTCATTAAGTTGTTCACCTAATTGTAGTTCGTGTACCAGAATTTGACTGTCAACTGACTCTGTAAGCAATGCACTTCAACTTTATTATTTTCTATAAAGTTTATATCGACAATATTTTTGAATTAATTAGTTTTATTTTCATTTATTTAGCAAATTTCAATACCTCTGCTCAATCGATTGCTTTTACCTCGGTAACTGTATTAATAAAGTACAACCTACTATTTTAATGGCCAACTCAATACGAAGCATGCGCCACCTAATTCACTATCGATAACATCAACACTTCCCTGATGCCATTCCATAATGCGGCTTACAATGGCTAAGCCAAGGCCAAAGCCTCCAGTTTCTCGATTTCTTGATTTATCGCCACGAGAAAATGCATCAAAAATAACAGGCTTAAGCTCATCACTAACTCCCTCACCATCATCTTCTACGGTAATAATACAGTCACAATCATTTGTTAATAGCGTAACCTTAATTTGGCTTCCGCCATATTTAATAGCATTGCTAATGTAGTTATTAACGGCCCTCAATATAAAATGGGCATCACAACTTATTCTAACGTGACCAATCTTATTATCAAAAATGATAGAACTAGAGAAATGTTGATAATTGTCCAATTGACCATTAATCAATTCACCTATCGAGTATTGCTCGATGAGTAAACTTGGTTTGTCACTATCAAACTTAGCGTAAAGTAGCATTTCATTGATCAGTTCTTCTAACTCATTTATATCACTAGAAATTTGATCCCGATACTTGGCTTGTTTAATTTCATCTTTACTGGTTGATAACATTTGTAAAGCGAATTTAGAACGAGCAAGTGGCGTACGCAATTCATGGGCCACTGCATTAGTCAGTTCTTGATGTGCCTCAATGAGCTGCTTTATACGTTGCGCCATCATATTAAAAGCGCTAACCATCGGCTTTATCATTCTAGATTTTGCTGTCGGTGCTTGTATCCCTAAATTTCCATCACCAAATTGCCCTGTCGATTTTCGTAATTGATCAAGATCTCGCGACATAGGCCTAAGCCAGTAATAGATAATACCTCCCAAAAAAGTCATCAATAAAACTCGAATCAATGCTTCTACACGTGGCCGTGTCGGCATTTTAGCTGGGCCTAAAGTAAGGAGCGTATTTGTGCCTTCAAGTAAATGATGTAGCATAACTTCATCATTGTCGTAATAAACGTAGGTGTTGCCTTTTCTGAGTGATTTTTTATCTTTACGATGCCCATTACCTAAATCAGATAACGCCATTAAGCTAAAGTTTAATTCAAACTTATCACTTGTTTTGTTGATAATATCCGGCCACTCATCCTGAGGATAATTCTGTAAGTAACCGCCAACAGCCGCCAACATCGTTTTATAACCGGTATAGGATTCAATGTCCTGTTCTAAATAAGAACTCCACACTTCATCTAATAACCATGTAAACACTATGAAAATGAAAACAATTATAAAGTACAAACTAAAAAATGAACGATTGAGTTTCATATGTTTACTCGACAGGTTTAGGTATCAAAAAAGTGATGGTTATTTATCAATAAAAACAAATAACGGGGCTAATTAGCCCCGAGATGTAAGATCAAAAATTAACTCCATGCATCAGGTACAAATAAATAACCTTGCCCCCAAATAGTTTTGATACGAAATGGTGTCTCATTACAATCATGAAGTTTCTTACGTAGTCTAGAAATACGCACATCAACACTTCTATCCATACCATCATATTCCCTTCCTACCACGGCCTTGTAGATAAAATCACGATTTTGAACTTCACCCGCACGATTTGCTAAAAGCCATAACAAATCAAATTCTTGGCTGGTTAAATCAATATTTTGATTTTGAAGTGTTACTTGACGTGAACGTTTACTAATATGTAATCCACCAAAACTTATTTCAGATTTTTCATTACCATTCGATGGTAATTCTCCACGGCGAAGCAAAGCATTAACACGAGCGAGTAAAACACGAGGTTCTACAGGTTTTATCACATAATCATCAGCGCCAATCTCTAGGCCTAAGACTTGATCAAAATCCGTTCCTTTAGCCGTAAGCATCAAGACTGGTCCTTTATAAGTGGGACGAATATCTCGGCAAACCGCAAAACCATCTTTACCTGGTAACATGACATCTAGAATAATAATATCTGGAGAAAATTTCTCGATACGCTTTTCCACAGTATCACCACGAAACTCTTGTTTTACGTGATACCCTTCACTTTCTAAAAAATCAGAGACTAAATCGGATAACTGACGATCATCTTCAACAAGTAATACTTTTTTCACTGCGGCTTTATCTGACATGTTAACTCCTAGAGTTTATTTACTTATGCTGCCATCAATTTAAAAAATAAAATAAGGCATTTCAACTACACATTTAATAAACGCTAGATTAGACAATCAACAATCGTTTAACAAGCGCTAATACAGGGAATTACACTAGGGTTACACTTGATTACAATTGAAACTTATTTATCAAAAAAATGTATATAAAGGCTATTAGTGAGTAATTAATAATAACCTTCTCTCATGACATCTGGTAGCATGTTCAAAAAATTAATTCCGAGCGTTTTTATGAAAATTATTAGCTTTAACATTAACGGCCTCCGTGCGCGTTTACATCAACTCCAAGCCATTATTGATAAACATCAACCTGACATTATTGGCCTACAAGAAATCAAAGTTCATAATGATGCATTTCCTGTTGAAGCGGTTGAAGCAATGGGGTACCACGTTTATTTTCATGGTCAAAAAGCACATTATGGTGTGGCGATGTTATGTAAAAAAGAAGCTAATGTTGTTAAAATGGGCTTTTCTAGCGACACTGAAGATTCTCAAAAGCGTATGGTGATGGTTGAAACCACCAATGAACAAGGTGAAAAAGTAACGGTACTTAATGGTTATTTTCCTCAAGGTGATAATATTTCTCATGAAACAAAATATCCCTACAAACGTCAATTTTATAAAGATTTAATGACATACCTAAATGATAATCATACACCTGACGAACACGTTGTAATCATGGGAGATATTAATATTTCTCCAAGCGATTTAGATATTGGTATCGGTGAACCAAACCAAAAACGTTGGTTAAAAACAGGGAAATGTAGCTTTCAGCCAGAAGAACGAGAATGGCTTACTACATTAATGGACTGGGGATTTAAAGATACCTTCAGAGAACTTCACCCAACAAGAACAGAACGTTACTCTTGGTTTGATTATCGCTCTAAAGGTTTCGTTGATAATCGCGGGCTTAGAATTGATGTTGTTTTAGCGACACATAAAATGGCAGATACTTGTATTGAAGCAGATGTTGACTATGAACTACGTGGTATTGAAAAGCCTTCAGATCATGCGCCAATTTGGTCAACGTTTAAATAAGTGTTAAGTAAATTTTATGTTTATTGCTCAATATATTTGTCCTATTTGTAAAAAGTCATTAGTACTAATTAATAAAAGCTATCGTTGCGAAAGTAACCATAGCTTTGATCAGGCTAAAGAAGGTTATGTGAATTTATTGCCTGTTCAGCATAAGCATTCAAAAGATCCTGGCGATAATAAAGCAATGGTGAACGCACGTCGTTCATTTTTAGATAAAGGATTTTATCAACCGCTTGCTGATGAATTACAACACCTGTATAACAAATATGCTGATTTAACAAAGCCTGTATTTGACGCTGGTTGTGGTGAAGGGTTTTATACTCAACAATATGTACGCGCGACAAATGATGTTTATGGTATTGATATTGCCAAGAACGCCGTTAAGAATGCAGCTAAAAAATATAAAGATTGCCAATTTAGTGTTGGCACATTGTCAAATTTACCCTTCAAGGATAATTATTTTTCTTGGATAAATTCTATTTATGCTCCCATTCTTGAGGAAGAATTTACAAGAGTATTAGCTGATGATGGATATTTAGTAACGGTTACACCGGCAAAGAACCATTTGATAGAGCTGAAAGCATTAATATACCGAGAAGCAAAGCAGCATGACGTTAGTAAAAACCCCATTGAACATCTGACTTTAATTGAACAAAAAGAAGTAAGTTATGCAATGGAGTTTACGACTGGTGAAGACATTGTAAATTTACTTTCAATGACACCTTTTGCTTTTAAAACAACAGATAACTTAGTCAACGATTTAAAAGCAAGAAGTCAGTTTACTTGCCAAGCTGATTTTTTAATACGTGTTTATAAAAGTACAGTTAACGATAATTAACGGTACTTTTCGGGGAATAATTAGAATTTAGAGTTTTGTGATTGGTGGCTTATATTAAGCAACTTTGCTAAATCAATAAAACGAGGCTTATGCACTGATAGTTTTATTGAACCACCCGCTTCGTTCACCTTAGCAACACTTTCTTTATACCAAGAAGCCAAAGATACTGGTAGGAATTTATCGGCTTTAACACCCAATATCAATAATGCTTGAGCTGGAATACTTAATATAAATAAACTATAAACCAGCGCTTGTGGCAATAAGGTAACTGAACCAAGATAAATCTGCATGATAAAAGAAAACAAAGCAATACCCGGTAAATACCGAAAAGCCAAACGGCTAATTTGAACAGCTTGATACTCGGCAAAATAATTACCCAATTCCGCTCTTTGAGGCCAAAGTTCCATATACTTCCGGCCTAACTTTATTAGTTCTACTAAACTCATATTCATAAGCGACACACTATAGGAAGTTCTATTTAAAAGATAGCACAAAGTTGTAACTAGTTTTATTGATGTTACCTTAAAGTGACATTCCTTGGTCCACATCAATATTCAGACATTAAATTTGGTCTATAATCTTCCAAATAACGTATTGTAATAAAGCAATTAACTTCTTTTAAATGAATATTTAATAATGCTATGAAAAAAAATCTAATTTTAGTTTTAAATTGCGGTAGTTCTTCCTTGAAATTTTCATTGATCAAACCAGAAAATGGTCAAACATTATTGTCAGGGTTAGCAGAACGCTTGTTATCAGAACAGGCAAGTATAAAAATAAAATATCAAGTTCAAACAACACAAACCACTTTGCAAAGCCCATTTGATCATCAGACAGCCATAGCAAAGTTGGTAGAAATATTAGTAAAGCATGAACTAAACTTACAAATTTTCGCCATAGGGCATCGTGTTGTTCATGGCGGTGAAAACTATAGTATGCCAACGATAATCAATGACGACGTAAAAAGCTCTATTGATGGCCTATCTAAACTGGCACCATTACACAACCCTGCCAATCTAATAGGTATCAACGCTTCAGAAGCCGTTTTTTTAGATATCCCTCAAGTTGCTGTTTTTGATACAGCTTTTCATCAAACAATGCCCAGTAAAGCTTATATCTATGGTATTCCTTATGTACTTTATAAAGACCACGGTATTCGGCGATATGGTTTTCATGGCACTAGCCATTATTTTGTAGCACGAGAAACAGCTAAAATACTTGATACCCCACTAAATGAAAGTAGCTTCATTAGCGCGCATTTAGGTAATGGTTGCAGTGTATCGGCTATTAAAAATGGCAAAAGTGTGGATACAAGTCTTGGCTTTACACCGCTTGAAGGAGTCATGATGGGAACACGAAGTGGGGACCTAGATCCTGGAATTATATTTCATTTAATCAATGAATTAGGTTATACGGCCGAACGAGTCAGTCATTTATTAAATAAAGAAAGTGGTTTACTCGGTGTTTCAGGTATAAGTAATGATTGTCGTGAAATTGAGGAAGCTTGGTTAAAGGAGAGTAATCCTCGAGCAAAGCTTGCATTAGATGTATTTTGTTATCGTATTGCAAAATCTATTGCTTCTTTTAGTGCCAGTTTAACTTCACTTGATGCCTTAATATTCACGGGTGGAATTGGAGAAAACTCTAACCTCATTCGTCAGTGTATTATTGATCAACTTAGCCTTCTTAATTTTCATGTTTCAAATGAGAAAAATGCATTATGTCGCTTTGGACAATCGGGCCACATTAACACAGATAATTCTCGTGATATTTTAGTGATACCAACGAATGAAGAATGGGTTATAGCAGAGCAAACATCTCAACTTTTATCAAACATAAATTCAAGTAAGGTATAGCATCATGGCACATAGAATAATGTTGCTTCCAGTAGGTTTTGGCGTAGGGCTTACCAGTGTGGCACAAGGTTTAATGCATGCTTGCCTACAAAAAGGCATTAATGTTGGTCACTTTAAACCCATCAGCCAGCCATCACGTAATTTGTTAACTCATAGATCTAAAGAAAAAAAGATCATACCGCAGGCGGAAACCTCTAAGACTTCTATATCGCTAACTTATGTTGAGCAACAAATAGGTGACGGTAAACATGATATTGTTTTAGAAAAGATTGTGGGTGCATTTAATGATTTTGAAAAAAATCATGACGTGGTTATTATTGAAGGACTTATTCCGACGACTCGCCAACCCTATGCAGGAAGAATAAATAGAGATGTTTCACAAGCACTTACTGCTGATATTGTACTGGTAGCAGCTCCTGACAATGACAGCGCAGAAGAATTTGAAGATCGTTTAGAAGTCAGCGCTGAGACCTTCGGCGGAATAAAAAACAAACGCTTAATTGGCTGTATTATCAATAAAATTAACAGCCCTGACAAAGATGAATATGGCTTACTACCTCGCGAAAATGAATTTAACAGTGACTTTGATATAACTCCTTTCATTAATTTATCTATATTTAAAAATCGTCATTTTGACTTATTAGGTACGATTTTCTGGGAAATGGATTTAATTGCCCCTCGCGTCATAGATATTTGTAACTATCTAAATGCAGAAGTTTTAAATCAAGGAGATATGACTCACCGTAGGATCCGTAGTATCAGTTTTTGTGCGCGTAGTGTCGGTAACTTAATGAGTCATCTGCAACCTAGCCGTTTAATTGTTACTCCTGGTGATAGAACAGATATTATTATAGCAACTTGCTTATCTGCATTAAATGGTACAAAAGTAGGTGCATTGTTATTAACTAATGGTTACAAGCCAAACGAACAAGTCATCTCATTATGTCAACAAGCTTTAGATGCAGGGCTTCCTGTGCTATCTGTTCCTTGGGATACTTGGCAAACCTCTCGTCATTTAATGAACTACAACCCAGAAACCCCTTACGATGACATTCAACGCCATGACAAAGTAAAAGAATATGTTGCTGAAAATTTATCTACGCATTGGTTGCAGGAACTTTCAGAGAATGTAAGTCAAACTAATCAGATGTCTCCTCCAGCCTTTAGACACAAAATAACTGAGCTCGCACGCTCTGCCAATAAGCTAATTATTCTGCCTGAAGGTAATGATATAAGAACAATCAAAGCTGCAGCAATTTGTGTTGAACGTGGCATTGCTCGCTGTCAGCTACTTGGTGATAAAAAAAGTATTTTACGTATTGCAGAGCAACAAGGGATTAATTTACCCGATAGTTTATTGATTACTGATCCTGTATTAATTCGTGATAACTACATAAAACCCTTAGTTGAGTTGAGAAAGAATAAGGGATTAACTGAAGTAGTTGCAAAACAAGAATTAAAAGATAACGTTGTTCTAGCGACTATGATGCTGCAACTAGGACAAGTAGATGGATTAGTCTCTGGCGCGGTCAATACAACAGCTAATACTATTCGCCCCGCCCTGCAACTGATTAAAACCGCAGAAGGTAGTGCTTTAGTTTCATCAATATTTTTTATGTTATTGCCCGAACAAGTACTTGTTTACGGTGATTGTGCTATCAATCCAGAGCCTACTGCAGAGCAGTTATCTGATATTGCGATACAGTCAGCTGATTCAGCAATAAAATTTGGCATTGATCCTAAAATAGCCATGATAAGCTATAGCACAGGTAGTTCAGGGTTTGGTGCAGATGTAGAGAAAGTGGCAAAAGCCACAAAGTTAGCCCAAGCGAAACGACCTGACCTTATTATTGATGGTCCGCTACAATATGATGCTGCAATAATGGAAAGTGTCGCGAAGAAAAAAGCCCCAAACAGTCCAGTAGCAGGTAAAGCTAATGTCTTTATTTTCCCAGACCTTAATACTGGAAACACAACTTATAAAGCAGTTCAACGTTCAGCAGATTTAGTCAGTATTGGACCTATGTTACAAGGGATGAGAAAACCTGTAAATGATCTATCACGTGGTGCATTAGTTGATGATATTGTGTATACAATTGCCTTGACCGCAATTCAAGTAAAAGCATAGTTTACTCAGCTAAATGATGAGTTTATTAACTTTTTAGCTTATGTTTTTACTATGTTGGCACTGATTTAATATACAGTTGATTGTTTTGATGGTTGTTAATAAGTTCAGCAGTATTTACTTGCTAGTCAAAAAACAACCAGCGCGATTTTTTCTTTATAAAACAATACCATAAAAAGTCATTCAATAGTTACCCACAACCATACCCACAGTTTTTGTGGATATCATTAATAAGTTTTCTTTATTATTTTAGAGGTTAACCACTTAGAACACAGTGATCTTTTAGTAGTTAACATGCTTTTTATAATTAGTCGCTAACTTTTCATATAAACATGTATTAAAATTATAAAGTACTTAACTGAAACACGTTGAACAAACTAAAAGGAAACATATAATAATTAACACTTTATTTCTATCTTCATAATGATCCTTACTTTAATAATTAGTCAGTAAACGCTATAGTTACCTTTTTCATAAATGGTAACTTGCAATGAGTACACTTACCCTCAAATTACTCGAAGAAACTTTTGCAATTCATAGTTTAGCCATCGATATCGATATTCCAAAAGCTGTATTTGACGCACCTATATTTTTTATTGCCAAAACCTATGAAGAAACTTCAATAGTATTACCTCAATCAGTAAATATTCTTAGTGATGAAGTAGAAAAAGATTGGCAGGCGCTTGAAGTTGTTGGACCACTTGACTTCACTCTAACCGGTATTTTATCAAAAATATCAACAATATTAGCTGACGAAAAAATCAGCATTTTTGCAATATCAACATTTGATACAGATTATATTTTAGTTAAATCTAAAAATGTATCACTGGCAACAGCCGCATTGATATCAAATGATTACCAAATAATTTAGTTCTAGGATCTTTAATGACGACTATTTACGGCATAAAAAATTGTGACACAGTAAAAAAAGCTACAAAATGGCTTGATAAACAAGACATTGAATACACTTTTTTTGACTTTAAGAAGCAAGCTTTAACAGCAGAGTTACTGACTGAGTTTGTCAAAAAAAGCTCATGGGATGTTTTACTTAATAAACGCAGTACGACATTTAGAAATTTACCTGATGAAATAAAAGATAATTTAACTGACGAAGTTGTATTTCATGCAGTTTTAGCACAACCTACGTTACTAAAAAGGCCATTAGCTGATCACAATAATAGCTTTCAAGTTGGATTTAAAGAACCACTATATCAAGAGCTATTTTTATCATGAATAATATAAAACCAGAACATGACGTTATCAAATTAACAAAAGATTTAATCGCGCGCCCTTCGGTAACGCCTGAAGATTTTGGTTGTCAAATAATGATGGCAAAACGTTTAGCCGATTTGAATTTTAACAACGAAACCATGATCTTTGAAGATACCACAAATCTGTGGTCTAGACGCGGTACAACCCATCCTGTGTTTTGCTTTGCGGGTCATACAGATGTTGTTCCTGCTGGAAATTTAGAACTTTGGCATACTCCACCTTTTGAGCCAACGATTATTGATGGCATGTTATTTGGTCGTGGCGCCTCTGATATGAAAGGCAGTTTAGCCGCGATGATTATCGCAACAGAGCGTTTCGTAAAAGATCACCCAGATCATCAAGGTTCAATTGCCTATCTCATTACAAGTGATGAAGAAGGTCCATTTATTAATGGCACAACACGTGTTGTCGACACACTTGAAGCACGTAATGAAAAAATAGACTATTGTATTGTTGGCGAGCCAACTAGTTCACACAAAGTTGGAGATGTCGTTAAAAATGGGCGTAGAGGTTCAATATCGGGTGAATTAACCATACACGGTAAGCAAGGTCATGTTGCGTACCCTGACCATGTAAAAAACCCTATTCATCTTGCAATGCCTGCTCTAGCTGAACTTAGTCAATTGCATTGGGATAACGGTAACGAATATTTTCCAGAAACTAGTTTTCAATTATCAAATATAGAATCAGGAACTGGCGCAACGAATGTTGTACCAGGACATTTAACCGCTTGGTTTAATTTACGCTTTAGTACAGAACTTAATTTTCAGAATATTATAGATAAAATTGATGCTGTCCTCACCGGGCATCACTTAGAATATGAGATTAAATGGACATTTAACGGAAAGCCATTTATTACTGAACCAGGAACTTTGCTTGATTCAGCTGTAAAAGCGATAAAAACAGTTACTAACATTGATACTGAGCTTTCAACTTCTGGTGGCACATCTGATGGTAGATTTATCGCACCAACGGGTGCTCAAGTGATTGAACTTGGACCATGTAACGCAACTATCCATCAGGTAAATGAAAGTGTTAACTGTGATGATTTAATTTCATTAGTCGATATTTATTATCATACACTCGTTAATGCATTAACTGACCTTGTAGCGACTACCAAAGAATAATGACTAGAATATTAAATGATATTTTAAGCCATCAACAAATAACTGGACATGATGAGAGTCATCTCATTTGGTTAGATGATCGCACAGGTATTCATCAACAAGCTTTACCAGCATGGGAAGCAATGTCAGAGGAAGCAAAACTGGCAGGTTTTGATCTAAAAATTGCAAGTGGTTATAGAGGGTTCGATCGTCAATTAACTATTTGGAATAGAAAATTTTCAGGTCAACTCGCTATTAAAAACCAACAAGGTGAAATACTTGATATTAATACAATGACTGAACAAGAAATTGTGCAGTCTATCTTATATTTTTCAGCACTTCCTGGGGCAAGCCGACATCATTGGGGGTCAGACATTGATGTATATGCTCAAAATTTGTTACCCGATAACCAACAATTAAAGTTAGAGCCTTGGGAATTTGATGAAAATGGGCCTTTTTATACATTGCACCAATGGTTATCTAAAAATGCCAGTCGCTTTGATTTTTATTTTCCATATGATCAATTTCGAGGTGGTGTTGCAAAAGAACCTTGGCACTTGTCATATTGGCCAATAGCAAAATATGCAGAGGAAGTTTTGACAATAGAGTGTATACAATCAGCTCTGTCAAATACTGAAATATTAGGTAAAAGTAAAATAAATCAAGAATTGTCAAATATCTATCGAGATTATATTCAAAATGTTGGGGGAATTAACTATGGATAACGGCATAATAATCATTATTTGTATCGCCGCTTTAGGTTTAGTTATTGGCAATTTTAGCCTAGTTCAAAAGAATGCTAAAACGCCATTAAGAAAAAAAAGTTTAAATGATTTACAAGAAACTCTTCCACGTAGTAATAAAAAAGACCATAAAATGCCAACAATAGTGTCAAATGATCCTATTGAATTAAAAGAAAAAAGTGATATAAATATTGAAATTGATGAAATAGAAAAACAAACAATGATAAATAATAATACTAAAGTGAAGTAGAAGTTTACCTCTGTCTTTCAGACATCGTAAGTTAATAAATTTTGATTATTAAAACTAAAACGCCGTTAAAATAAATTTAACGGCGTTTTCAATTCAACGAGCTTACATTGAGTAATGTTAAGTTATATTACAAAGCATCTCTGAAAGATAATCCAGCTTCCATCACTGGGAAAATACGTTCTAATGTTTCAACAGGCAAGACATTACCTTCAAAATCATAAATGCTTATCGATGTTTTGCCTTCTTTATCAGCAAGAACAAATTGATACTTAGCTTCATCTACATCAATAACAGGCACATCATCTCCCCAAATAACTGACCATAAGCTGTTATCAGGTTTAACAAATTCTACAAAGTAGATTTTTTTACTTTCATTTAAATCTGTTATTTCGAAGCCATAATCTGCAAAAAATAATGGCATATTAGACCAAAGCAGATCAAGTTCAATTTCAGCGATATAAGCAGGTTCTGCTTCAGCATTTTCACCTATGGTGACAAATTTTTGATTAGCTCTCATCAATCGATTTTCACGCTGATTTAAACGGTATTTGAAATCAACCTGAGCAATTACTTCATTAAGCATAGCCATTTCAGCACGTTGCTTGTCTATTAAGTCAATAGT